>JAAUPF010000054.1 GCA_012034575.1 Richelia sp. CSU_2_1
AGTTGACAGTTGACAGTCGATCGTTGAGAGTTGAGAGCTTGACTTACGTTTTCCTTCTTCCTCTTCCTTCTTCCTTCTTCCTTCTTCCTTCTTCCTTCTTCCTTCTTCCTTCTTCCTTCTTCCTTAATTCAGTCCTTTCAACCCAAGGAAATTAAATAAATGTTGAGTTTCAGTCAATCAAAAGCTTTCTTCATTGCAGCAGCGATCGCAACTTTTAGTTTTTCACTTTACAGCTTTCCAGTTTTCGGCAAGCAGGAAACTCTAACATCGGAAAAAATAGAAGCGTTGAAAAAGCAAACTGTATGCTCTTTTATTAACATTAAAAGCGGTACGGTTAACATTCGCAAAGGTCCCGGCCAGCAACACCCGGTTGTTGCCAAACTGAAAAGGGGAGACGGAGTTAGGGCCGTCAGCAGGCAGGGAAATTGGGTGAAAATTGCGGCCAGATTTTCTGGAAATCCTCCTAATGAAACTTTTACAATCCTTGATGGTTGGGTGAACAATCAATATATTAACGGCTGTTCCGAAGACCAATTTGACAGGTGGCGTAAATAGCAAATTTCGTATTTATAGGTGTGAAAATACCGTAGGGGCGGGTTCCGCCAACCAAATATTACCAACAAAAACAATCTCAAAAACCCGCCCCCCATCACCAACAATCCACACAAACCCAAAGCTCGATCGCACTGCCAAGGTGTTAGAAATGTCCGAAGATTTTGAGTATAGAGCAATTGTCAAATGGATCGAGAGTCGTTAGAGAGTTTTGAGTTTTGAGTTGTTCGGGATTTTTGAGTTCTGAGTTTTGAGTTGTTGGGAGTTTTGAGTTTTGAGTTGATAGTCGAGCGCTATATATGTAAAGCGAGCCACGCCCACCTTACCGCTATAATTTCCGTGTCAAATCCCTGAGATAATCTGTTCGGGAAATATCAAAATAGCACCAAAAAACAACTATAAAATTAATTGAAATTTTCACCAAATGGAAGCAAAAACTAATGTAGAACAGTTGCAGCAAAAAATCGCCAAAAGTACAGAGGAATTAAAACTGCTTGATGCCCGACTGCAACAGGAAATTGCCGAGCGAAAATTGCTCGAAGAAAAACTTAAAAGCTCTACCCAGCAAGTTTATACTATCTTAGAGTCGATCGCCGATATTGTCCTCATCATCGACAGTAAAAAAAACATCCAAATTATACCGACCAAGGCGATTTTTGAGCAGATAGACGGGACTCATACCAGCACGTCAGTAGTCGAACAATTTTTTAAAGAAGACACGCAGGAAACTTGGTTTGCTCCAGTGCGACAGGCATTGGAAACCCAAGAAACTGTTATATTTGACGGCAGTGCCAGCATTAACGACCGACAGATTTGGTTGACCGCTAAAATTTCGCCATTACCCGACAATTCTGTTATTTGGGTGGGTCGCGATATTAGCGACAAAAAAATTGCAGCCGATGAAACCCGCCTGTTGCTCTCAGTAACTCAAGCAATAAATTGTGCCGAAAATATCGATCGCGCTTTATCAGAAATTTTATGTTTAATTTGCCAGCATATCAACTGGGATTTTGCAGAAGCCTGGATTCCCGACGGCGAAAAGTTAAAATGCAGTTCGAGTTGGTGCGATGGCGAGGACAATTTTGCAGAATTCCAGCAGGCAAGCCAAACCATGACATTTGCTCCTGGTGCGGGACTGGCGGGGCGAATTTTTTCATCCCAGCAGGCAGAATGGGTTGCCGATGTTTCCTGCACCGCAGACTCAGTTTTTTACAGAACGCAACTGGCGGCAACTATAGGATTGAAAGCAGCTTTTGGCGTTCCAATTTTTGACAAGAAAAGAAACCAAGTTTTGGCTGTTTTGCTATTCTTTAAACGCCACCCGAGCGCTAAAGCACCGCGGGCGATCGAACTCGTTAATACTGTTACCGCTCAGTTAAGTTCGCTCATCCGCCAAAAACAAGCAGAACAAGCCTTGCAAGCGTCTCAAGCTCGATTTGCAGGCATTCTCGAAATTGCTAGCGATGCAATTATTACAGTAGATGAATCCCAGCACATCACCCTATTTAACCACGGAGCCGAACAGATTTTTGGTTACAAAGCTGAGGAAATTTTAGGTCAACCTCTCGATTTGCTCTTGCCAGCAAGCGTCAGAAAAATTCACCGCCAACACATTAATTCCTTTGGCAAATCTGTCGGTCAAGCGTGGCGGATGGGCAATCGGAGCGAGATTTTCGCCCGCCGTCAAGACGGTACAGAATTTCCCGCTGAAGCCTCAATTTCCAAGTTGGAAATCGATGGTGAAAAAATCTTGACTACCATTTTGCGCGATATCAGCGATCGCAAGCGGCAAGAGCAAGACATCCGCGAACTAACTGCTGCTTTGGAAAATGCTGTAGAAGGAATTTCGCGCCTGGACTTGCAAGGACGTTACATTGCTGTTAACAAAGCCTATGCCGGCATAACTGGCTATCAACCCGAAGAAATGATCGGCATGGAATGGTCGCGCACAGTGCATCCCGATGACCTCGAACAACTGATCGCTGCCTATCAAGAAATGCTTGCAGTTGGTAAAGTCGAAGCCCAAGCAAGAGGTATTCGCAAAGACGGTTCTATTTTTTACAAACAAGTCTTCATGATTACAGCTTGCGACGACAGGCAGAACCCCATCGGACATTACTGTTTCATGAAGGATATTAGCGATCGGAAATTAGCCGAACTTGCCCTCAAACAACAAAAGGAAATCCTGCAAACTATTTTTGACCATCTTCCAGTCATGTTGTGCTTCTACAATCCTGGCATTGAGATGCAATTAATTAATCCAGCATTTCAGCGGGGACTCGGTTGGTCGCTAGCAGAACTCCAACAGGGGATAGACATTATGGCAGAGTGCTATCCAGACCCAAACTACCGCGCTGCTGTTGTGGAATTCATGATGAGAAGTGATGGCACTTGGCGCGACTTTCAGACAGTAAATCGCAGCGGTAAAATTCTGGAAATGTCTTGGGCAAACGTTCGCTTGCCCGACGGTTCAACGGTTGGTATCGGTCAAGATATCACCCAGCGCAAGCAAGCAGAAGCAGCCTTGCGGGAAAGCGAAGCGCAGCTTAACGCGATCGTTACCCACAGCTTAGATGGCATTACGATCGTAGACTGCGAAGGCAACATTTTGTTTGCCAATCCAGCAGCCGAGCGGATGTTAAATGCAGGTCAAGAAGGCTTGCTTAACTATCAATGGAAAATCCCCTTTCAAGAAACGGCAGAAGTAGAGTTGATGCAATTTAACGGGGAAATTTGCATCGCGGAGATGAAGTCAACTTCCATTCAGTGGTTGGGGAAACCAGCTTTTTTGGTCGCTTTGCGGGATATTACCGATCGCAAACGGGCAGAGGCAGCTTTGCGAGAAAAAGTACAACAAGAAAGAGCGATCGCTACTGTCATTCAACGGATGCGCCAAACCCTGGATATTGAAACAATATTCGCGGCTACTACCGCAGAACTGCGGCAAATTTTCAACTGCGATCGAGCCGTTATCTATCAGTTCAATCCCGATTGGAGCGGGAAATTTGTTGCCGAGTCTGTAGCAAATGGCTGGATTCCTCTGATGCCGCGATCGGAGGATAATTCTCGGGAAACCCAATTTACGATCGAGTCTAAATGCGATTTAACAACCACAATGTTGAGGGGTTTTGCCGAACAAATTGCAGATAGTTATATGCGCGAAACAAAGGGCGGTGCTTACAGCCAAGGCATCAATTACCGAGTTTCCCCTGACATCTACCGATCGAATTTTACCCGCTGTTATGTCGAACTATTAGCACAATTTCAAGTCCGAGCTTACATCATTGTTCCCATCTATTGTTGCGGTCGGCTTTGGGGATTGTTAGCTTGCTATCAAAATGCAGGTTCTCGCAATTGGACTAAGGCAGAAATTAATACCGCAGTTCAAGTGGGAATTCAGTTGGGAGTCGCTTTACAGCAAGCTCAATTGCTCGAAGAAACCCAACAGCAAGCCGTACAACTCCAACAGGCAAAAGAAGCAGCAGAAGCCGCCAACCGTGCCAAAAGTCTATTTTTGGCAAATATGAGCCACGAGTTGCGCACTCCCCTCAACGGGATTATGGGCTACGCGCAAATCTTGCAGCGAGACTCAAATTGCAGTGCCAAACAACTCGAAGGTGTCGGTATTATCTACCAGTGCAGCAAACATTTACTGACGCTGATTAACGACATTTTAAGTTTGTCTCAAGCCGAAGCCAATAAACTCGAACTTTACCCGGAAATGTTTGATTTTCCCGAATTTCTGCAAGGAGTTTCAGAAATATTCCGCCTCAAAACCGAAGAAAAATCTATTCAGTTTACCTGCGAGTCTCTTACCCGACTTCCCCGCAGAATTTATGCGGATGAAAAGCGACTGCGCCAAGTTTTAATGAACCTGCTTTCCAATGCTGTGAAATTTACCGATCGCGGCAGCGTTACTTTCACAGTCGAGGTAATCGGTAATGAGAAACAACCGCAATTACCAATTACCAATTACCCATTACCCATTAGCAAATTTCGCTTTCAAATAAAAGATACTGGCTGCGGCATACCTCAAGAATACTTAGAAAAAATATTTTTACCCTTCGAGCAAGTGGGAGATATTTCTCGCCGCAGCGAAGGCACTGGGCTGGGACTGTCAATTACTCAAAAACTGCTCGCTTTAATGGAAAGTGAAATTTTTGTTGCCAGCCATCCGGGAGTTGCCAGCGAATTTTGGTTCGATTTAGAATTGCCTGCCGCAGCAGATTCGATCGACTCAAATTCCGTGCTATCTGCCGACATGATTGTGGGCTATCAAGGTAAAAGAAAGAAAATTTTGGTAATTGACTGTGGCCAAGAAAATCGGGGGGCGGTGGTTAATTTACTGCAGAATCTCGGCTTTGAACTCCTAGAAGCAGGCGGATTAGAAGATTTAGAAAAAGCTGTTCATTTTCAACCGGATCTGATTCTGTGCGACTTAATTATGCCTGGGATGGACGGTTTCGCTGCGATCGACCAACTCCGCCAACTACCCGAGTTTCAAAGTACAATTATTATCGCCGTGTCTGCCAGTGTATTTAAAACTGACCGCCAACATTGTGTGGAGTGTGGGTGCAACGATTTTCTTGCCAAGCCGATCGCAATAGCAGATTTGCTCGACAAAATCAAGACTTATTTAAACTTGTCGTGGGTTTTCCAACCAGCAGGATCGGGGGAGATTTTGACTGCGGCTGCGCCTCCAACTTCGGGGCGAGAAAAAATGCAAATACCGCCAGCAGACGAATTGCAAAGCTTGTACAAAGCAGCTAAAGGCGGTAATGTAGAAAGAGTTGAACGAGAAGTAGATCGACTGATGCAATTAAAGCCCGAGTACAGTTGCTTTGCTGCTAGAGTGCTGAAACTTTCCGAAGAATTTGAATATGAAGCAATTGTTAACTTAATCGATCGGTCTTGAGGACGGCAAGCGCAGAAGATTACTCAGATATATTATCAGCTTCAGATAATATTAAAAACTCGATCGTAAATGGTATGCAAATGCTAGATAGAGAATCTAAAAGCGAGTTTAATTTACAACAAAGTTTATCTAACTTGGAAATGGCTCGGGAAAACAGTCAAAAAAAACAGCAAATTCTGGTAATAGACGATACCAGTACGAACCTGAAATTAATTTCTGATTTTTTGAGAGAGTCCGAGTTTGAGGTTAGAGTCGCGAAAAGTGGTGCCCAAGCCATGAAACTTTTGGAAACCACAAAGCCAGATATCATTATGTTGGATGTGGTGATGCCAGAAATGGACGGTTTTGAAACCTGCCGCCTCTTGAAAAGTTCTCCGCAAACAAGAGACATTCCGGTAATGTTTATGACGGCAGTTGATGATGCTGCTTCTCCAAGTTATAAGGTCAAAGGGTTGGGATTGGGAGCTGTGGATTACATCAGCAAGCCGATCCAACTGCCCGAGGTTTTAGCGCGCATCAAAACGCACCTGCACCTGCGTTATTTAACTCAGCAAATCGAACAGCAAAAAGAGTTATTGGAATCAGTATTTAACCAATCTGCCGATGCAATTTTTTTAGTTAATTCGGAAACACTTTTGATAGCCGAATGCAATCAGCGTGCAGTAGAAATGTTTGAAGCAGGCAGCAAAGATGAGTTGCTCGATCGAGATGAGCAGAGCCTGCAAAAACAGCGTTTTACAACCGAAGAATTCCGGGTAATTCAGGAGGAAATAGATAGCAAGGGTTTTTGGAGTGAGGAGCTAGAATATGTAACCAAAAAAGGTAAGTTATTTTGGGGCAATTTAAGCGCCAAGCGAATTTATGTAGGTGGAAAAAACCTGAATCTAGTTCGCGTTACAGACATCAGCGATCGCAAACTTGCAGAAGCGCGAGAACGGCAAAAGTCCCAACAACTAAAACTGGCAATTAAAGAATTAAAACGCACTCAAGCTCAACTGATTCAAACTGAAAAAATGTCGAGTCTGGGGCGAATGGTAGCGGGTGTTGCCCACGAAATTAACAATCCTATCAGTTTTATCTACGGCAATCTAATTCCGGCCCGCCGCTATTTCCAACAATTAGTAAATTTGATTCAGCTTTACCAGGAGACTTACCCCCATCCCACACCAGAAATTACGGATTCGATCGAGGATATCGACTTGGATTTTCTGGTAAAAGATTTCTCAAAACTGATGGATTCAATGCAAGTAGGAGCCGATCGCATCCGGCAGATTGTCCTCTCGCTGAGAAACTTTTCTCGACTGGATGAAAAAGCCATCAAAGCTGTAGATATCCGCGAAGGAATTGACAACGCATTGATGATTTTGCAGCATCGGTTGAAGCCAAAAGGAGCTCACCCGGAGATTGAAGTGATTAAAAACTACGCGCCACTGCCTTTAGTTACCTGTTATGCGAGTCAGTTGAATGAGGTATTTATGAATATTTTAACTAATGCGATCGATGCTTTGGAACTCCAAGCATCTCGACGGGTAATTAGCATCAGTACCTCGCTGCTAGCACCAGAAACTGCTATTTCTCAGCTTGAATCTGTGGAGGTTCGGATTGCTGATAGCGGCCTCGGAATGTGTGAAGCGGTGAGAAAAAAGATATTTGACCCATTTTTTACTACAAAAGCGGTGGGAAAGGGCACGGGATTGGGATTAGCGATCGGTTATGAAATAGTTGTAGAAAAACACAAAGGTTATATCAATTGTACTTCGATTGTGGGGCAAGGGACAGAGTTTATTGTCAAGATTCCCGTCAAGCTAGCACGGCCTGCTTAAGTTAAATCGCGTTCGATCGCATGACTGCAATATTTGCCATATATTCTTTATCCCCTCGGGAGTGCGACAATTAAATATCTTTTAAGCATTTATTTAGACACCATTGATGTATTGATGGTATCATATCAATCGGCCGATCGCTAGAAAAATTATGAATTTTAGGATTAACTTTCCTCATTTGCTTTTGCCTCATTTGCTTTCGACGATCGCGATGTTTTCGCTCGCTAGCTGCAACATCCAAACTCTCACAAATAACACGCAGCGTACCGCAAGTCAAGCGCCAATTGCAGCCGCCCTTCCCGTCAAACCCAAGCCGGAAATCAAAGAAGCCAAACTAATTGCTGTCGGCGACATCATGATGCACGACACTCAAACGCGATCGGGCTACAATCCGAAACAGAAAACATACAATTTTGACGGTTTTTTCACAGCAGTTAAACCGATTCTTGCCACAGGCGATTGGGTAGCGGGAAATCTCGAAACACCTTTAGCAGGTGAAGCTGTCGGCGGCTATACGGGATATCCCTTATTTAACGCACCGCCTCAATTAGCTGATGCTGCGAAAAAAGCCGGATTTAATATCTTGACAACCGCCAACAATCATGCTTTAGATAGAGGAGAAAGAGGAGTAATTAAGACGATCGAGAACTTGCGCGATCGGCAAATTGCTGTAACAGGAACAGCAGGCTCGAAAGCAGAGAGCGATCGCATTTTAATCGTCAAGAAAAACCACATTCACCTAGCTATGCTTGCCTACACCTACGGCACAAACGGCATTCCCATTCCTCAAGGCAAAGATTATTTAGTCGATCTAATTAACGAAAAAAACATCATCAAAGATATTACCAAAGCTCGCAATAAAGGAGCAGATATTATCGCAATTTCCTTGCATTTCGGCGACGAATACCAGCGACAGCCAAACAGCCAACAAAAACAATTAGTGGAAAACCTTTTAAAAGCCGGTGCCGACATCATTCTCGGCAGTCATACCCACGTAGTTCAACCTTACAAAATCTTTAAATTCCCCGGAAAAAATGGCAAAACCCGTAAAGCTGTAGCAATTTATTCGATGGGAAATTTCATTTCCGGTCAAAGCAAACCCTACACGGATTTAGGCGTAATTTTCCAAGTAAATATTCGCAAGAAATTTCCCGAAAAAACCGCAGAAATTACAGATGTTAAAACTCATCCTACTTGGGTACACCGCTACAACTCAAACAACAAATTAAACTACCGCGTTTTGCCCTTAGCGAAAACAGTAGCCGAGAAAAAAGACCCGCTATTAGCAAGTTCGCAGTATCCGGTTCTCAAACGATATTTGAATGAGATGAACGAGCATCTGAATTCTTTAAATAAATCGCAATAGAAAAAGTAAGATCGTATCCGATCGAACGGTATATTAAGATTAGTTTGTAATAAGTGGGTCTTCGATCGGGGAGCCACTGCGATTTTGGTGGCTCCCCTGCTACAAGCAAGTGGGATTCATTTAGGAGGATCTAAAACTGGGGAAAGAGTTTAAAAACGCGCCCTACACGTAAGTGAACAAACCTAGACCGCTTTGAGTTAAAAACCTGTCCTGCAAAACAGCAATTAGTTCGTAATTTGAATTTTCTTCGCGGTAAATAGCAGTACCAGAAATTCCCTGAATAGGAGAGCCATCTAAGAGGTAATCAGATGCACTTCCTTTCAGTTGAATCGTGTCTGCAAAGGGCAGATAATCGGTAATTAGTGCGTAGTCAGCATCGCCGCCAACATTGTAGAAAGCCTGACCGGAAGTACCGAGAATGAAGGTATCCAATCCTGTGCCGCCAACCAGCGTATCTGCATCAATTTCCGCTTCATAACCGTAAGCAATTATTCGGTCATTTCCGCTACCGCCGTCTAAATAGTCGCTGCCATCGCGACCCACGCCGCTATCAGTTAGGATGTCATTTCCATCGCCGCCGTAAAGAGAATCATTTCCCAACCCACCGCTGAGAAAATCATCGCCAAACTCGCCGTCTAATTTATCGTTGCCACTACCTCCAATTAAGATGTCATCCGCATAGCCACCCCGCAATTCATCGTTACCGCTACCGCCATTTAATTGGTCGTATCCATAGCCGCCGTCAAGGGAGTCATCGCCATTTTCACCAAATAAATAGTCGTTGCCAAAACCCCCATATAGTGTATCGTCATCCTCACCGCCGTAGAGAAAGTCATTTCCGCCCAAGCCTACTAGGGAATCATCCCCTGCTAAGCCGTAAATGACATCATTTCAAAGGTACCTTTCAAACTGTCTGCTGCTTCAGTTCCAGTGATAGCCATTGTTTGAATTCCTTAAATTGCTAGTTGGGAACGCAAATCCTGCGACGATCGAACTTGCAATCGCAGTAAGATTGAAATATCGAATGTCGCGATCGCTCTCCCTTAATCACTTATATTTACTTTAAATATTTTAAAAATTTTTGACCAGTCGCTTGTTTGAGTGACACTAATTTAATGCGAATTTGGTATAATACAAAATCCGGTTAGATATCCCTTTCCGAAAGTACCGAACTCGAATTTTTTATCTGCCCAAAGTGACAAAAATGCTCGAACATAAAGAGGGTTGAAAACCCGGATTTGATATAATGCGATTTGAGGTTTTTGATTCGATCGGAAGATATGCCCACCTTGCTGCCAACGGACAAAAAAATAGCTGAAAAAGTACCGCAAAGTATCGATACCGCTACTTTTGGGCTTGGTTGTTTTTGGTCCCCCGACGCGCAGTTTGGCATTCTCGAAGGTGTCGTGCGGACTCGGGTGGGTTATGCGGGCGCACTACAGAAAATCCCAATTATTATTATATTGGAAATCATATTGAAGTAGTGCAAATAGATTTCGATCGCGCTGGCATTTCTTATGTCGAATTGCTAAATATTTTCTGGAGGAGTCACAATCCCCGACAGTTACCTACTTGGTCTCGGCAATATATGGATGCGGTTTTTTACTGCGGTGAAGAACAGGCAGAATTGGCTCGATCGAAACTCAATTCCGAACAAGCAGTCGGAGGCGAAATCTATACTTTAGTGGAACCGCTGACCGCGTTTTACTTGGCAGAAGATTACCATCAAAAATATTATTTGCGCCAAGAAACAGAATTGATGAAAGAGTTCGATCGAATGTACGATCGCGCTCAATTTATAAACTCCACTGTAGCAGCAAAAGTCAACGGTTACGTTGCCGGCTGCGGTAGTTTGCCAGCATTAAAAGCAGAAATTAAAGAATTTGGTTTATCCGCAGCGGGATGCGAAAAATTGGAGAAACTTGTGTCTAGAAACAGGCGTTAATAGCTGGTAAAAGTATAGTCATCTACATGACATGGGAGGCGTAAAGACCCTCCCCACTTTGTCCTGAGCATCGAGCGTGTCTTTACACCTGAGAGTGTCATTCGTTCGCAGTCAGGACTTCTTTCCTCGACTGTGGCAACAAATCTAATTTCAACTCATTCATCTTTCTGCTGCGGTGATAGTCGCCGCGAGAGAGATGTTTTTCCAGCCAAACATACAGTACAATAAATAGATACCGGCTCCCCATCTCTTTAATTTTTAACTTGGAAATACCAGCAGTTCGATTGTACCACCTCAGCGGAATCACCGCATAGGAAAAACCCCGGACAATTGATTTCAAAGGTAATTCAACAGTCAAATTAAATGATGGCTCAAAATCGGCTGCACTCCATCAATTACTTCTTTGCGGTAGATTTTAAAAGCATTGGTGACATCGTTGTAGCGCAAACCAAAAATAGTTTTGACAAACCAATTTGCCAAGCGGTTAATTGCTAATTTGTGAATGGGATAATCAACTACAAAACCGCCTTTAATAAATCGGGAACCAAAAACGCAGTCGTATCCTTCTTGCAATTTGCGGTATCCTGCAACTAGGTCGAGAGGATCGTCGGAAGCATCAGCCATGACAATCGCCGCAGCATCGCCATCAAATTCCGCCAATCCCCGGCGCACCGCAAATCCGAAACCGTTGGGCGGCTGATTGTTGACGTATCTAACTGTGGGAAATTCCTGCGATAATTCCTGACAAATTTCCACAGTTCGATCGACACTGTTGTCATTGACAATTAAAATTTCGTGCGGAATCTCTTCTAAATCGAGCCTGCGGACGATCGCCCGTACTGTACCGTACAAACAGCCCTCTTCGTTGTGAGCTGGTATAATAACAGAAATTTTCACTCCTCATCCTCCACTGTTACCTGAGCGCTACCGCGCAACTTGACAAACTGGTTGTTCACAGGATTATACACCCAAGCTTTGATTTCTGTCGGGCCGATCGGCAAATTATTAGCAGGCAAATCGACAGCCCACCTCGCATTGTTGGAGGACTCGGATTTTAATGTTTTAGCAATATCGGGACTGTCCAAATTGATATAAGCGTTAGCAAAAAAAGATTGTTTGTCTCCGACAGATAGCAGTACAACACTCGGCTGCGGCAAATTTCCCGGCAAAACGGCCCAGCCGGCAACTTTAAAAGTAGCATTTTTCTTGACAGTCAATGAGCGTTTGCCTGTTTCAGGTCGATCTAAATATCCGTAAACTTGTTCTGCACCAACAGCAAACTCTACTTTTTTGGCGAAATTTCTCCAGCCTATTTTGTCAATAATTGCCGCACCTTCTCTCACCAACCAAGTTTTTTTACTCAGCACTTTCAAACAGCTTTCCGGCGATTTATCAAAAAAATCTGAAGTTTCAAGATAGTTAATTAATTGCAAGCAATCCCGTCCGCCTTGCTTGTAAATAAAGGCCGATCGAGCTTGGCCGATCGCCTGCTGGGAGTTAACAATAATTGCTGCAATTAACAGTCCGGCAACTCCCCAATAGATGAATTTACAATTGCGTTTTAAAGTTGCTTTTTGCTCGCGAACAAACAATTGTCCGAGTTGGAGGGAAGCGATTAACAGCAAAATCGAATTAGTTGTATATCGCGACGATTCGATCGCCTGAATCGACCCGAATTCAGCCCGACCAACCGTAATAAATAAAGCAGATAAAACTGCAAACAAGCCTACTGACAGCCAAGGGACAGCCATGTCTGTAATTGCGAGAGATGAATTTTTTGCCATCTCTGAAAATTGCCTTGCTTCACTCGCCGTAACGGGTGGTGACAATCGATCGCTTTCCGTTATAGCGGGGGAAGAAGAAGAGATCGCATTATCTGAAGATTGGGACGCAGAACGAAAAATGACAGAGGCAAAATACAGTGCCAAAAATCCAAAAATCGCCAATATTACCAATCCTGTAAATGCCGCAAATCCGGGCGATCGAACTATTGGCGAACCCAACAAGCTCAAAAAGTAATCTATTACTACAAGCGGTTTATTCAATAATCCAATAATATTTGTTTTCCGACTGGGATGATAATCAATAAAATAGACAGCACAAGTTACTAAAAATAGCAACATCCATAACATCAATTTTTTTCTTTTTTGCACTGCATTTCCCTCCACAGCCACCACAGCCGGAATTGCAGCCAACCAAGACAGCAAGCCTTGAGCCAGGGAAAAACTAGCAATAAAGCAGAACGCGGCCGCCATAGATATTCTGATATATGGCAATAATTTGCGATGCGCAATCAGTACGTAAACTGCCGCTACCAAACAGAGATTTACTAGAAACCACGCCAATTGAAATCCCCAAAGCCAGTTTTCCTGCTGCACCAAATAAAAAAGTAAAATACAAGTTAAAATATTAGCTGCGTGAAACAAAATATCGGTGTTTTTAACTTGAATTGCCGATAATTTATACAGCGCGATCGAAGTTAGCAACGCCAAACCCACGCTCAAATACAACTGATAATTAATCTGCCATCGGGAAGCAAAAGCCAGCACCGCAATAATGATTTTGGGAAACACGATGCGGTGGTTGCTGTGCAAAGCCCAAAAATCCTTAAAACTGGCATTTCCGGCAGCGATTTTATCAAAAAAACTCGCTAACCTCCACTCGTCATCAACGGGAACGTTAACGCTAAAATTTGCGACAAATCCGATGAGCAAGACAACTGGAATCAGATATAATATAAATAAGGTATTTTTTTTCATATCAGCGCGATCGAACCGATTGCCGGCATAACTATTTTAGATCGAACCGGGCTAAAAATTCTATTCGATCGAGCTTAGGATTGAGGCGAGCTTACGATCTCTTTGAGGTATATTGAAATTTTACATGGGTGGGGCGGGTTTACGAGGTTATCGGTTTTATACCGATATTGTTGGCGAACCCGCCCCTACAATCCTGCAATAATTATATCTTTCACCTAAGATTGGGCCAACGCAGCATCTCCATTTGTTTCAGCTTTAACAGCAGGTCTAATTAAGGTCGATCGAAAATTTTGTCGCACTTCGGAACTCAAATACCTCCGCTGCAAAACCTGCCATTTTTGCCAGCCTGCATAGCGGCTTGCTGCTAAACTTTTCTCAAATTCCGGCAACTTTTTCTTCAGGTCAAAATCAAAGATATCTCTCAAATACTCTTCTAAAACAGCCGTGTCTTGAATATCCCCCAAACATTCTTGAACTGCTTTCACATCCTCCACATAAGCCTCATAGGTATCGCCGTAAAACTCCCCAAACAAATTCATCAAATAGCGCACCCGCTTGGCTTGCTTCCGCAAATCGTGCAGTATAGTTCCTTCTGCCGCCAATTTTTTTTCAACTTCCTCCGAGTTCAAATTATCTGAAACTTTAACTTCCCCATTCTCAACCTCAGCGCCCAACACCCAACCCGGATGCAGGAAAAACTCGCTGACTTGAGGTAGTAGCAAATCCGGCAAAACCTCAGCAATTGGCAATTGCGATATTGCTCGATACTTGGGTTTTTCCAACCAGTCTGCAAGGCTTTTTTTCAGCAGTTGATAGCTCTTTTGTTCTAAAATAGTTTTCACTGCTTTCAAAGCCCGATGTCGCTGTTTTAGCAAATTCAACAAAGCCTTATCCAAAACTTCCTGTTCCTCTTCCGGCAAAGTCGGGTAATAGCGATTTTGCAAGTTTTCAAGGATTACGTCCAAGTCCCGCAAATTTCCCAAAACCCGCGCAATTTTACCAATTTTGCCTTCTGCAGCTTCTTTGGGCAAATCTAAAACTGGCGCAAAACCAGTCGCGGCGGATCGCAAACGCCGCATTCCCACCCGCATTTGATGGAGTTCTTCGGGGTCTTTGTCTTTCAATACCTCAGCTTCGTGTGCTATAGTTTTGTGAAAATATTTATCGATCGCGACAGAGGCCGCATCTCCGAAAGTCATTACTTTAATTGATGTTTTTGCTTTCATGGTGACAGTAGATTTTCAATTCCCCGATCGACTTCAACTCGGGCTTTGGTTCATTTCTAGTAAAGCATTTTAGTCTAACACTGATTCCGCACGGGAGTGTATTCCTTTCGACTGAGACTGCAAATGAGCATCAACCGGGCAACCAAATCGAACTCGCAAATCTCCAACCAAAAATCTAAAATCCAAAATCTAAAATCCAAAATAAAAAAATTTCTCCCCCAATTTTCCCCAAATAAAAATTCGAGATCTTGCTTGCTTTCCCGATGGGTTAACCTAGCTTTCAACCGATATTTATTCGCGAAAAATTGAGAGAGCGCGCGATCGGGATGATAAGTTTTAAGTGGAATCACCCCCGGATCGATAGGTAATTTAGCCCTTCCAATCTTTCTCAGATTGTGAAAGCACGTAGGTTGCCACATCCTCAATTTGTTGGGGGTTCAAGCGGCCGCCAAAAGCAGGCATAGCATTTTTGCCCTTAGTTACCTGAGTGGTGATAGCTTCGATAGAATTCATGCTGTATTTTTCCAGAGCTGCCTTTTTCAAGGTTTTCTGGGCCATCACGACGTTGCCGCCACCGATGTGACAAGCAGTACAGTTGGCGCTAAAGATTTTAGCTCCTTTAACGGCATCGCCATCTGCCAAAGCAGGGCGACCGAAGCCGACGGTAAAAATTGCAATCGCTAACAGGGCGATCGATAAGAGTCTTTTCAACGCAGTTCTCCTCTGTTGAAAACCAAACAGTGTTTTTTTGATATTTTAGCGATTCGATCGAGTACAAACACGCAACAGCGATCGCGAGCTGCTCAGTAATTTACCATTTTTTGAGCAACAGCGATTCAACTCTCAAAATTCTCCACTCCCCACCCCGGTGCGTACTGAGCGGCCCGAAGCACAAAAGCAGCTAATTTTTCGACTTCAGGCTGCTTCAGCCAACTTTCCGGCACCTGGCGGCACCAAAAAGTTTCCTCGCTACCGTCGTAAGTCATCGGTTCCCTCAGATACGCCACCAAACTGTTGATGTCGCTGCGGGGAGGCGTTGCCCCCTTGAGGGCCGCTAAAGACAGAGGGACAGTCGGATCGGGCAAAGTAGCGCCCCCGACGTGACAGTTGAGGCAGTTTTGCTCGAACAACTTTTTGCCCGCAGATAAATCTTCAGCAGAAAACAAGCGAGTGTGTCCCTCGGCGTCCAAATCCATTGCAACAGGTTCGCTGCTGACTTTTAAATACCGAGTTACGTAGGAATCGGCAGCAGCCAATACAGGTTGGGGCGCTAGCAGCACGAGCGGCAAAATCATTAACAGCCCCAACAGAAAGACAAAAACACCACGGCGCAGCATGAGGAAGTACAACCTTTTGCAATATTAATTTAGTGTGCCATAAATTTTAGATTTCGGATGTTCGATCGAGCCTCCGCCGGCAACTAAATCTCGCCACCTTTCCTAGCCCAATCCAAAATCCAAAATCTAAAATCTAAAATCGATAGGATGGAGTACAACCTTTTGCAATATTTATTTTAGCAGGCGATAAATTTTAGATTTCGGATGTTCGATCGAGCCTCAGCCAGCCACTAAATTCCGCCACCTTTCCTAGCCCAATCCAAAATCCAAAATCTAAAATCTACGATCGATTAACGAGCGCCTTTACCGCCAGCCCACTGCTTGCCGAGAATTTTCGGCTGCAAGAGAATGTGACCGGCAATTGCATACAAATCATCTTCCGAAAGATTTCTCATCTCAGGGAAAATATCCGTGCTCTTCATGCTGGGATGCAGTTCGGCAATTTCATCAAACCCGTCATAGGTTGTGGGATTTTTCATGTAGTCCACCAGCGATTCGACATTATTCCGGGGTGGGTTTGCCAAAGCTAGAGTTTCAGGACTCAAATTGACGTTGGGGTCAGTTTTTGTCACCCCGGCATTGTGACATTGAGCGCAAGTCGAGTTGAACTGGCGCTTGCCTTGCTGAACTTGTTTGAGGCTCAGCACCACAGTATCGCCCTTGTCATTTAAAGTCACGGTACGAAGCTCTGGACTGAGTTCTACTGCCAGCGCACTGCTGACAAATAATTGAAATGAGAAGAAAACGGCAGTCAGAGCAATGAAATATCTTTTAAGCATGGTTCTCCAAAAAAAAAGGCAAGTTATGAAATGCTCTTTGGCAGAGCAGACGATCGACTATTTGTTGGCAAATTGTTGGCAAAAAATTCGCAGACTTACTTGTTGAGCCAGGGAAAACTCATGCAGCCCTATTTTGGAAATTAGGGGAATTTTTATCTAATTCTAATCTGCAAGAAGTTTTGATTTTTGCCGTTTTTCCAGAGCTAGCATAATTGCTTTAACATCTTCCAAAGCCAAGCGGGTTTGTGGGTGTTTGTAGGCAATTTCTAACTCGTCACACAAACGCAGTACGTCTTCTACAGGGACGTTGAAGTCTTCAGCTATTTCTGCTGGAGACAGGTCTGCAAAACCCATAATTTTTAGGTTGCTGACAGGTCAAATTTTAGCCAACAGCAGTTGGCTTTAAGTCGGACAATTTAACAAATCGCTGTTGGTTGGTTCTGAGATTTTGTTTCTCAGAGTTCCCCAACCGCTGGCTGCTGCTAGGCATTTTTGCCCAGCTCAACTTTGCAGCCGCTAAACTGCCAGTTAATATCATCCCATTGCGGCGTACTTATTACCAACTAGCTCGCGATCGCTCTGGCAAGAAAAAACCCGATCCCCGTCCCTAGGGCAAAATTTTGAGGGCGTGAGCCTGGGGCGGTAGCGCGACGTGTCCGTCCCCCGGATCGAAATGTTCCTGCTGCGATTCTGCTGCTAAAAATGGTTGGGGCTGGTGGAGCCGAATTAGCTGGGCGAGAGTTTTCTTTAACTGAGTGCGGGGGACGATCAGATCTACAAAACCGTGAGCGAAGGAATATTCGGAAGTTTGGAAGTTATCCGGCAGCTTTTCCCGCAGAGTTTGCTCGATTACCCGCCCGCCTGTAAAGGCTATGGTCGCTTTTGGCTCTGCAATTATAATGTCTCCCAGCATGGCAAAACTCGCGGTGACGCCCCCGGTGGTCGGGTGGGTCAAAATCGGGATGTAAAGCAATCTCGCTTCCCTGTGGCGTTCCAGAGCCCCGGAAACCTTAGCCATTTGCATCAGGCTGAGCATTCCTTCCTGCATTCTGGCACCGCCGGAGGCGCAGACGACGATCGCGGGCAAACGTTCCTGCGTCGCGCGTTCGATCAGGCGGGTTAATTTTTCTCCGACAACCGATCCCATGCTACCGCCGATGAACTGAAATTCCATCACTCCCAGGGCGACTCGCAAACCTTCGAGTTGGCCGATTCCTGTTTCTACAGCGTCTAAGTGACCTGTTTTTTCTTGAAATTCTCGCAGTCGATCGCTGTATTTTTTGCGATCGCGAAATTTCAGGGGATCGGTAGCGTGGAGTCCTTCATTAATGGGCATCCAGGTATTGGCATCGATCAATTGCTCGATGCGTTCGTCGCTGTAAATTCTGATATGATGCCCGCATTCCAAGCAAACCATTTGATTTGCTCGCAGGTCTTTGGTATAACTCAGGGCACCGCAGGCCTCACATTTATTCCACAGCCCGTCAGCAATTTCTCGTTCGGGTCGTTCTTGAGAGTTCGGTACTGATTTTCTTCGATTTGCAAACCAATCAAATAGAGACATTAAAACTTGGTAATTGGTAATTGGTAATTGGTAATTGGTAATTGGCAGTTGACAGTTGACAGTTGTCATTTTCACCAACAACTTATTACCTCTGACGTTAGATGAATAACTAATGACTTATTACTTATTACTTATTACTAATCGTCAGAGTTGGGCTCCTTTTCAATTGGGCTGATGAGGAGCAATGCAGTTTCCCGATCTTCTGGGAGAACTTGCAAAGCTGTAGCACTGCCCGCTCCCAGATAAGATGTCACGCCCAAGTCAACAATCCGAGCCTGGATGTGATGAGCAGCAAGGATTTGCTGCATTAATTCGGCTTCCCAGCGAAAGCTAGTAGTTGTGAGGGTAATCCAAGACACGGACAATCTTACCAATTATTGAGACGATATTGAGCTCGATCGGGCGGCAAAAATCCCAGCCATCAACCCAAATTGGGGAAAAACAATTGCCAGTAGGTAGATAATATCGCTTCACCCCACAACGCTGCGATCGCTGCACCGAGAGCGAGAAAAGGTCCGAAGGGCATCGGTTGACGGCGATCGAGCCAGCCGAGGGCGATCGCCCCACCGCCTGTAAAGGCTCCAGCCACACAGGCAATAAACCCCGCTAACAGCAAGTATTTCCCTCCCAGCCAAGCCCCCATCAAGGCAGCCAATTTACTATCTCCAGCCCCCATAGCAGTTTGCCCCAGAGCGATCGAACCTGCCAGGGCGATCGTGTCGAACAGCCACAATCCGGCAACAGCCCCTACAATCCCGTCAAGTACCACATAGTTTACCGACGCGATCGGGCTAAAACTCGGCCACAAACCTTTTGCCACTTGGAAAACCAATCCAGCAACCAAGCCCGATCGAGTCAGAACGTTAGGCAAAGTCATTGTATCGCAGTCGATCGCCGACAAAGCCAGCAGCCAGCTAAAAAAAGCCCACCAACCTACCGTTTGCACCGTCGCCCCAAACTGCCAAAAAATTAGCAAAAACAGCAAACCAGTAGCAGCCTCCACCAGGGGATAGCGGACAGAAATCCGGCTGTGACAGTTACTGCAACGTCCCCGCAGCCGCAGCCAGCCGAGAACAGGTACATTTTCGTAAAATTTCAGTTGATGCAAACATTTAGGACAGCGGGAAGGCGGCCAAAGTACCGACAAACCGGCCGGTACTCGGTAAATTACCACATTCAGAAAACTGCCGATCGCCGCCCCGAAAACAAAGACAATGGTAGAAATAATAAAATTAAAGATGGTTTCCATTAATTGGGAATTGGGAATTGGGAATTGGGAATTGGGAATTAGTAATTAGTAATTGGTAATTGTTGAACTGTTGACAATCTTATCATCGATCGCGCCGCCCCAGGGTGAAGCATTCGGGTATAAATCCTGAAACTTATAGCAGATATTATCGCCCGAATGCTTCACCCCTACATTTATATATACAACTATTACTACTAACAGGATATCAACTGTCAACTGTCAACTGTCAACTATCAACTGTCAACTATCAACTGTCAACTGTCAACTGTCAACTGTCAACTATCAACTGTCAACTAACTAATACATTTGAGACTCAATTTCTTCAAAACTTACAAAACGTTCGCCGGGCAACAAAATCGGTGGCACTGCAAAAATTAGCTGTCCCCGATTGTTTCCTTGACTGACAACTACACCTGCGGGACGGGGCATCTGTTCGGAATGCGCTCTAAGATAAATACCATAGGCAGAGCGAGCAGCTTTGAGCAGATCGGGGGCAAGCAATCTAGAAGTCTCTGGAATTTCTCTACTGGTTTTTGGGGTTGACTGGTATCGGCTCACGGGAAACTTATCATAATGGTAGGGGTCTAACTATTGGTGTTGCCACTAGATCGATCGAACTCACCCTATTTTTTAACAATAGACTAGGTGGAAATTAATAGATTAACTTACAATCCTCCTCTAGCAGCGATCGAACTGCGGCTGCGCGAATTGCTGTCGGCTGAAATGTACGCTGCTGCTTGGGTAGACCCCTCTCCGGCAACGCTCGCCGGAGTGTTTGACAGGCTGCGCACCCTCCGCTACATCCTCCACGACTACGTGCCGCGTTCTGTTGCCGACTCTCCTCCCAATCCGGGCGAGGTGCGCTACCAGTGGCAGCAAGGCACCCTGCTGTTTACAGATTTGGCAGGATTTACCACCCTGCTGGAAGCTAACGCAGCAGAGGGGCGCAAGGGAGCCGAAACGCTACTGACGGTGATTAACAAATATTTCGCCTCCATGATTGAAATTGTCAGCAAGTCGGGCGGCGACTTGTTGGAGTTTACAGGAGATGCCCTGTTGGTACAGTTTCTGGCTAGCAAGCACGAAGAGGACACAGCAAGGGCGGTGCGGGCCGGTTTGCGAATGCAGCGGGCGATGGCCCAATTTGAGAACATTCTCACACCCCGAGGTGTTTTGTCCTTGAAAATGCGGGTGGGCATCCACTGCGGGCGCTACATCAGTGCTGACATTGGCACGCCGTGGCGGATGGCTCATGTTTTGCTGGGCCATGCCGTGCAGCAAGCCAAGCAAGCAGAGGGTTCTGGGACTGTGGGACGGGTTTGTTTGACTGAAACTGCCGGTTCTGGTTTGAGGGAGCAATTTCGCTTTGAACTGGGGAACCGGGTTATTTATTGGTAGAAGACGATTTAACCGACGCTCAACTGGGAGAGTACGACATTAGTTTGAAGGGGCGGCGGCTGCCGAGTTCGATCGTCCTCGATCGCAGTGTGTCGGGTTTGGTAACAGAGATTCAGGAATCTGTCAAGCGGGTCGAACCGCTAGCGAGTTATATTCCCAAACCAATTTTGTCACTGCTGGTAGAAAATGCGGACAAGCGGCAGATTCCGCCGGATTTTCCCAAGCCGACGGTAATGTTTGTCAACTTGATCGGTTTGCCGGAATCGGTGGACAAAGCAACGCCAGCCGAAGAAGCCAGCATCGTGCTAAGTTGTTCTCGCGTTTTGCGTTAATTGATGCTGTGGTGTCGGCAAAAGGGGGGGTGTTGCAAAAATTAACGGCGCACTTGGACGGTTCGGATATGCTGATTTATTTTGGGGTGCCTGACGTTCATGCTGATGATGCTTGTCGCGCGGCGGCGGCTGCGATCGCAATTCGAGAGATTATTGGAGGTATTCCCCCACTGACGATCCAAGGTGAGAAAGTGAAGGTATTTTGTCAAATCGGGCTGTCGCTGGGGCCGGTGTTTGCTGCGGAGGTTGGGGAACCCAGGGGGCGCAGGGAGTTTAATGTCCTCGGGGATACGGTAAATACGGCAGCTAGGTTGATGACTAAAGCGGGGGAAAACGAAATTTTGATGACGGAAAGGGTTTTTGAGTCGATCGCATCTCACTTCTTTTGTGAGGCTTTGGGAGCTGTTTCTCTGAAGGGCAAATCGGCTTTGACTCCGATTTTTGCTTTGCACGCTGCAAAAGGGGAAAGGGGAAAAGCGAACGATCGATTTTAGATTTTCGATTCGATTTTAGATGAGATTGTAGATTGGTAATGAGAGGTAGGTAACGATCGAATCGCTAGTTTTGAGGTAATAAATAGCACGGTCTCCAGCGCTTTTGCCTTTTGGAATGTCGCTGTTTTTAATTCTAACTTTAAAAATGAGGGGTGATTTCAATTTCGATCGATTGTGACTCAGTTGTCATCGATTCCTTCCCACAGTTGAGACAAGGGGAGAGTTTGTCCGGTTATTGCTTCATGGAAGCCTTGCTGAATCCCTTCGATGACAGTTTCGATGGGGTCATCATCTGGATTGATATCTGTTTCTTCCGGTACTAAAACAATAATCCGAACGCGGTTATAGTTGGCAATATCGAGGGGTCGATCGAGTAAAAGTTGCCCTCGATCGTCAATTTTTCCGGTGGTTTCGATCGCTTTCATAATATAAGAAACTTGCTACGGTTTAATCAGAAAATAAATTTTCTAAATCTCTATAGCCGCTAACAACCCGCAAAACTTGAATTCCTGCTTCGATCGAACTGTAGAAAATGAGATAATCGTCGATCGGAAAACTCCTGACATTTTCCATTAACTCATCACGCTGGCGTCCCATATTCGGAAACTTTGAGAGAGTTTGACACTTAGCGTTAATTCTCTTCAGAAAGCTTTCTGCTGCATCAAAACCACTGCGATCGGCAATATAGTCCATAATACTTTCTATATCCCGACTTGCCGGAACTGTAAATCTACAAATCCGACTCATCAATCTGCCTGCGCGCGACGTTGTTGTAACTTTAAGTGCAAACTCCGAAACATATCTTCAGCATCGATTACTTCACCTCGATCGGCAGCATCCATTCCCAGGCGAATTTCTTGCTGGAGTTCTTTGAAGCGTCCTTTATATATTTGTTCCCATTTATCCGACTGCAAGAATTTGATGAAGGCTAAGACTTCGTGTTGCTGTTCTGGGGATAGGACTTTCACATTTTCCAAAATAGCTTGTTCGACGGTCATAATTATCATTTCCTTTTTGGATTGCTCTTCTACAATCTAGTAACAACATTATATAGCATCCGCTATTAATTCGAGATTGTTTTCTTGGATGCGCGCGAGGGATTCAGAAACCGGGTTTCTTTGCACAATCTCGGTGATGATGCTTAAGCTATCGGAGAAACCCGGTTTCTTGGGTTTGGGTTCTCTATATCGATTGTGGAGCGATCGAACTCGTTCAATTAAACTGAAACAACCCCGTATCGACATGAAAAAACTTACCCAAATCCTCAGCTTGTTTCTTAGTTATTTCGAGTCGATCGTTGTCTCTTCCTTGGTTTATAGTTACGGTCTTGAATGTCTTTCCAAAACTGGATTAATACCATGACGAGTAAATAATTCTTGGAAAAATGACGTAATAGTTGCCTTGGCACTATCCAGAGCTACAAATTTTTCTGCATTCCTATAAACGATTTCTGCTCCCCCAAACCGATATACCTCATAACCAAGATTTCTAATTCGGCGATCCTCGGCAACCATTTCAGCATAACGAGATGGTGAAGCAAGTCTTTTACCCTCTGAATTTTTATCCTCTGAATAGTGTTGAATGCCATCGATTTCAATAACAATTCGAGTAGCATTAGCAAGTAGCATCAGGAAGTCCATACGCTGGCGAACAAGTACCTGCTTACTTCGCTCACTCAGACTTCGTGGATCGTAATGAAGGTACACTTGAGGTAGTAAAGCTGGTAAATCATCCCCTAGGATTGGCTTGAAAACTCTGAAATAAGTAGCAAAAAAAACACGCTCAGCTTCAGATTGTAGTGATGCTTGTAAGCGTTCACCAAACTCACGTCTTGTTTCTTCATCATTACTAGGTTTATTTGTCTGCTTGCACCACCACTCAACAAGCTTTGTCCATGTTAAGTTACCTGCTGGTGGCGGTCGATCGTAAACTAAGCATTTATCCTCATGTCGAACGATGCGAATGTTCATATCCAAAGCATCATCTATAACGATGTCAGGCTTTTCGGTAGCAGCAAAAATAATATACTTCGGTACTCCACATGCGGCTGTCGCTCTTTTCCTAACTTTGTAAACTGGCAGTCCAGCTTGTGAACCTTCTGCCCGAAGTTCAAAATCCTCCTGTTGTAGCAATTCATCAAGTCGCTCCACGAGAACTCTCTGGTTCTGAGCTAATTGAACCTCAGGATGAACCAATCGCTCAACCAGTAGACAAAATCGTCGATCCGGCCACTCTGTGAGTCCAATTTCTCGAAAATATTTGGCAACTGAAATTCGTGAAGGCTTTATTTGCCGAGACTTTTCTCCAAAGAATACTGAAATGTCAGCAAACGCTCTATATAGACAGCCATCATCTCCAACCTCAGGCATAGAATCGCAGCCATACACAGAGATAGGAATAGCGGGAGCGAAAAACTCTCTGAGTGTTAATCTTCCCCAAAAGCAAGTGTCCTCCACACTTTCTATAATTCTGTAGCGACAGGTATTAGAAATTTGTTGAATGCCTCGGCTTTCTATCCACCAAAGAGCATCTTGAAAAAGTTGCAGGTCAGCATCTGAAGGTTGTGCACGAGTACCAGGATAACAGATAAGCATTTGCTGTGCGACACGGATGATAGTGTCATCACTAGCTACTGCTGTTACTTTGCGTAGATACTTATGCTTCCCCCCAGATACATCTACTTTTGGTAGTCCAAGTGTATCTTGAACCTCCTGGAGTGTACTCCAAACTTCTAAGTCAGCGATAACTTGAGCTATGCTGTCTCGTAAATTTTCAAGAGCTTGTTGCACATTTACCATTGAGGTAATAACTTTGCTGATGTCATCAAGACTATTTTAGCATCAAAAAGATCGAGAAACGGCGTCGGGCTAACTATTAATTCAATAGCACTTGTGCGGTTGTACTCCTTTGTACTAGATACAATGTTATCCAACTTCGATCGATACAGTTTTCTTGGATGCGTGCGTGGGGTTCAGAAACTGTGTTTCTTTGAGAAACCTTTCTATATATGACAAGTAGATAGTTTTGAGTCTAGCCATTGCAATCCCAATCCCCAGCTATTGCCACCAGGGACTATAACTGTTTTATGTCCCAACCAATATACAAAAGCATGGGGGAGATGACCTAGAGGAGCGCGGAGTTCATAGGTCATTCTAATATTACTAAAATAATCCCATTTAACGTATTCACAAAATTTGTTATAATCTTTGCCTGTTTGTTGCCAAATTGACTTTTGTACTGAAAAGCCAAAACGCCCATTTGAGTATGTCACCCAAAGTTTGTTAATAGTTTGGAGGTCAGTACAAGGAAAGTTTACCCAATCTGAATACTCTAAATAACCTAATTTTTCACAGCACGCTACCCAAAGTATAAGTTGCTTGGTTTCGCGATCGGCTTCTTTAAACCGTCCTTCTGCTAAAAAAATGCGTAATTTATTGTAATCAGCACTACTTTCTGAAGGTAAGATAAATTGTTGGTCAGCATCTACAAATTGATAATCGCTCATAATTACTGTCCAAAAACTTTTAATCTGAGTTCGTTAGACTCGATCGAGTGAATTTACTTCAGACCAGCTTCGAGAAACTTACGGTCGAGTTAAGCATAGTTTTGTAGGTGCGCTATAGCCAACTATAACGCACCCATCCTAATCTTAACTTCCTCCAATCCGCGCTACATCGCGAGCATTTTCTTCAAATGCCGCAGCCAGCGCATCATCGCCACTCAAGCCGGATTCAAATGCTTTCTTCAAACATTCCAAAACCCGCTTGTAATCCCGCGGCATTACTTTGACAAACTTCGGCAACATTTCACTCCAATTTGCCAAAACTTTCGCCGCTTTTTCACTCTTCGTATACTCCGCGTGTTTCTGAATCATCTCGCGCAAAGTTTGAATATCCTCGCCGTCGAGTGTTTCCAAATCCACCATCGAAGTATTGCATCGCGTCGCAAAATCTCCAGTTTCATCGAGAATATAAGCGACACCGCCACTCATTCCTGCTGCAAAATTGCGCCCGGTTGCGCCCAAAATCGCTACCTTGCCGCCAGTCATGTACTCGCAACCGTGATCGCCCACACCCTCAACTACGGTGTTGACGCCGGAATTGCGCACCCCAAAACGTTCGCCAGCGATGCCGCGGATGTACACTTCGCCGGATGTCGCGCCGTACAGGGCGACGTTACCCGCAATGATGTTTTCCTCCGCGACAAAGGTGGCTGCTGCGGGCGGATACAGGATAATTTTGCCGCCGCTGAGTCCCTTGCCCAAGTAGTCGTTGGCCTCGCCTTCGAGCTCTAAGGTGACTCCCTTGGGTACGAATGCGCCAAAGCTTTGTCCCGCGCTGCCTTGGAAGTGCAGGTGTACCGTGTCTTCCGGCAAGCCTTCCCAGTGGCGTTTGGTGATTTCGTTGCCGAGAATTGTGCCCACGACGCGATTGACGTTGGTAATCGGCAATGTGGCTGTGACTTTTTCTCCGTTTTCGATCGCACCCTTACACAAATCCAACAATACCGTCATGTCGATCGACTTTTCCAAACCGTGATCCTGCGGGATCTGACAGTAGCGCCCGACATCCGCACCGACTTCCGGCTGGTATAAAATGTTCGAGAAATCCAAGCCCTTCGCCTTCCAATGTTCCACCGCTTGTTTCGCTGCCAAAACATCGGTGCGCCCTACCATTTCATTCAGCGTGCGGAAGCCCAATTGCGCCATGATTTCCCGGACTTCTTGGGCGACGAAGGTCATAAAGTTTACCGTGTGTTGCGGATCTCCGGTAAAGTTTTTCCGCAACACCGGATCTTGGGTAGCAACGCCCACCGGGCAGGTGTTTAAGTGGCAGACGCGCATCATGATGCAGCCCAAAGTTACCAGCGGCGCAGTCGCAAATCCGAATTCCTCGGCACCCAGCAAGGCGGCAATTACTACATCGCGGCCGGTTTTGAGTTGTCCGTCGGTTTCCACGGCAATCCGGCTGCGCAGATTGTTCAAAACTAAAGTTTGGTGGGTTTCCGCCAATCCCAATTCCCAAGGCAAGCCGGCGTGTTTGATCGAGGTTTGCGGTGACGCGCCCGTACCGCCGTCGTAGCCGGAAATCAAAACTACATCGGCGTGGGCTTTGGCGACGCCCGCCGCGATCGTCCCAACTCCCACTTCCGACACCAATTTCACGCTGATCCGCGCTTCCCGGTTGGCATTTTTCAAGTCGTGAATCAATTCGGCCAAATCTTCGATCGAATATATATCGTGATGCGGCGGCGGCGAAATCAATCCCACACCGGGCGTCGAGTGCCGTACTTTCGCAATCCACGGGTATACTTTTTTACCCGGTAACTGCCCGCCTTCTCCGGGTTTTGCCCCCTGCGCCATCTTGATTTGCAGTTCCCGCGCTTGGGATAAATACAAGCTGGTAACGCCGAACCGCCCGGATGCAACTTGCTTGATCGCGCTGTTTTTCGAGTCGCCGCGATCGTTCGTCCAAGTATACCTTTCCGGATCTTCCCCGCCTTCACCGGTGTTCGATTTGCCGCCGATGCGGTTCATTGCCACAGCTAGCGATTCGTGCGCTTCTTTGGAAATCGAACCGTAACTCATCGCCCCGGTTTTAAACCGCTTGACAATTGCTTCAACTGGTTCGACTTCTTCGATCGGAATCGATTCCCGCTGTTTGAATTGCAGCAAACCGCGCAAGGTAAAATGTTGTTGGTTTTGCTCGTTTACCAAAGCCGAATACTGTTTGAAAATCTGGTAATTTCCCTCGCGCACTGCTTGTTGCAGGGCGTGAATTGTCTGCGGGCTGAACAAGTGCGCTTCGCCTTCTTTCCGCCATTGATATTCGCCGCCGACATCGAGAGTGTTGCCGCTGGCAGGCCGATCGGGAAAAGCGCGAGTGTGGCGTGAAATTGCTTCTTTAGCGATGACTTCTAAATCGGCACCTTCAATCCGCGAAGCCGTCCAAGTAAAGTATTTCTTGACAACAGATTTGTTCAGACCGATCGCCTCAAAAATCTGCGCGCCGCGGTAACTTTGAATTGTCGAAATTCCGATTTTTGAGGCAACTTTGGTAACGCCTTTGGTGGCAGCTTTGATGTAGTTTTTGCAAGCAGTTTTGTACTCGACATTTACTAGCAAACCTTCGCGGATTAATTCGGCGATCGTCTCAAATGCCAAATACGGATTAATCGCACCGCAACCGTAGCCAATTAAAGTTGCAAAATGGTGAACTTCGCGCGGTTCGCCGGATTCGAGTACGAGTCCCGCCCGCGTGCGCGTACCTTTGCGGATCAGGTGGTGGTGCAAGCCCGCAACCGCCAGCAGTGCCGGAATCGGCGCTTTATCGGGATTGATGCCCCGATCACTCAAAATGATGATATTCACCCCAGATTCGATCGCGCTGTCTGCTGCTGCAAAAATCTCTTCTAACGCCTGTTCCAAGCCTTTTACCCCTGCTTTGGGATCGAACAAAATTGGCAGCGTTTCAGAGCGGAAATTGCCTTGATTTACGTGTTTGAGTTTTGCCAATTCCTCATTGCTGAGAACGGGAGTTTTTAACTCGATTAAATGACAGCTTTCCGGTTTCGGTTCGAGCAAATTGCCTTCGGAACCGATCGTCGTTTCGGCAGAAGTTACGATTTCTTCGCGGATCGAATCGATCGGCGGGTTGGTAACTTGTGCGAACAATTGCTGGAAGTATTCGTACAGCAATTTTGACCGATTTGACAATACAGCAAGCGGCGTATCCGCGCCCATCGCGCCGACAGCTTCCACACCATCTTTTGCCATCGGCGCTAACAGCAACCGCAGTTCTTCAAAGGTGTAGCCAAAAGCCATTTGCCGCTGCAACAATGTTTCGGGTTCCGGTTGCGCGATCGACGGTGCATCTTGCAACTTGGCAATTTCCACCATGTGCTTGTCGATCCACTCGCGATAGGGATGTTCTGTAGCAATTTTGGTTTTAATTTCCTCATCAGAAACGATGCGACCTTCAGCCGTATTTACTAAAAACATCCGGCCCGGTTGCAAGCGGCCGTTAAGGGCAATTCTTTCCGGGGCGATCGGCAAAACTCCGGCTTCCGATGCCATAATTACTAAGTCATCTTTGGTGACGCAGTAGCGGGAAGGACGCAAACCGTTGCGATCGAGCACTGCCCCGATCGAAGTTCCGTCGGTAAATGCGATCGAAGCCGGCCCGTCCCAAGGTTCCATCAAACAAGAATGGTATTCGTAGAAAGCCTTTTTCTCATCACTCATCGACTCGTGGGCCGTCCAAGGTTCCGGAATCATCATCATTACGGCGTGCGGCAAAGAACGCCCGGCCAAATACAGCAATTCCAAAGCATTATCAAAGATAGTTGAATCGCTACCTTCGATATTAATTAAATTGGGAATTTTCTTTAGATCGTCGCCGAACAATTCCGACTCGAACAGCGATTGCCGCGCGTTCATCCAATTGATGTTGCCGCGCATCGTGTTAATTTCGCCGTTGTGGGCGATGTAGCGGTAAGGGTGCGATCGTTCCCAACTCGGGAAAGTATTGGTACTGAAGCGCGAGTGAACCAGGGCGATCGCGCTTTCCATGTCAGGATCGTGAAGTTCGGGATAGTAATCGCCGACTTGCACCGGCATCAACATTCCCTTGTAGACGATCGTCCGACAGGAGAGTGTGGAATTATACCAGTAGGGGTCTACATTCGTCCTGCGAATGGCATTGTGAACGCGCTTGCGGATGACGTAGAGTTTTCTCTCAAAAGCAGCTTCGTCCATTCCTTCGGCGCGCTTGAGGAATACTTGGCGCATGAAAGGTTCGCTGGATTTGGCGGTGTCGCCCAGAGACGAGTTATCCGTAGGAACATCGCGCCAGCCGAGTACCGGACAACCTTCTTCGGCTGCGATTTCAGCGAAAATGCGCTGGCCGTTTTCGCGTGTGGTGGCATCTGGCGAGGCATAAACTGCGCCAACGCCGTACTCGCCAGCTTCTGGAAGTTCGATGTTTTCGGCGGCGGCTGCTTTTTTCAGGAACTTGTGGGGCACCTGCATCAAAATGCCCGCCCCGTCGCCGGTGTTGGGTTCGCAGCCGCAAGCCCCCCGGTGGTCGAGGTTCAACAGAATTGTCAGCGCCTGTTCGACAATTTCGTGCGATTTGTTACCTTTCATATGTGCGATGAACCCGACTCCGCAAGCGTCGTGCTCGAACTGCGGATCGTACAAGCCTTGTTTTGATGGCAATCCGTTGTTGTTCATTTTGATGGGCCCCTAAAAGTGACGGAGATTGATTATCTAGAGTAGATTTTGGGATGTCGATCTAGTATTACGTATTTTGGAATAAGGTCTGCTTGTAGGTTTCAGGTCTTAATAAAATTGTCACAGTTTGTTATATGTAGGGTTCGCTGTTCTGATAAGTTGCGTTCTGAATTTTCCTTATTCGGAGCGATCGAGCTTGAAAATGCAGTTTTTTACTTTATTTCTAAAGATAATAATCTTGACTGAGCATGAGGTTCGATCGGCAGTTTGCAAGGATGTTTCTGAGTGGAGTTTCCAGAAGCTTGAAGAGTTCGATCGTTCGCAGTGCGGACTTTAGTCCGCATTAATTCTAGTTCGTAGTGCGGACTTGGGTCCGCATCAAATTTTTAGGACTGAAGTCCTTACTACGAACAATTTTTGTCAGTGTTTATTTTTTGACAAATCAGCAAAATTGTGCTAGGTTTTACAGAAATATCAAACACAATATGAGTATTGCCAACTTGGAAACAAAACTAATAGAAAAAATCCGCACTTTACCGCCAGATAAAATCACTATTTTAGAAGATTTTATCGATTTTTATTAACTAGAAGTGAAGATAGTCTTCTAACTTCAAGTGCGGCCCAACTCTCGGAATCAGCTTTTGCTAAAATTTGGGATAACCCAGAGGATGCTGAGTATGACGATTTCGCTAACAATCCTAAATTCGATCGAATATTAGAAAAATCTCGACAAAGTTTGAAAGAAGAGGGAGGATTGAAGTCAGATGAATTCTGGGATTTGGTAGGTGAGTGAATGTTTGTAAAACTTTAGCACGAGATGGAAGCATGAAGATAGTCAATCTAGCTGAAATTATAGCAAAAATTGTCGATTATTTTAGGGGCGATCGGTTGGAAGAATCGGCCGCGCTTTATGCAGAGATTTATGCAGAAGATACAGAATTGCAGGAATTAGCGGAATCTGGTTTAGAAGAATGGCCGATCGAATAAAAAAGTTCTCAACATTTAGACAACTACTGATTGTCGAGAATTGTTTTTAACCGTTTTTGTTTGAGTTGTCGGTGTTCTTCATCTAATTTGGCAATAACTTCGTCTAATTTCCAACCTAATTCTTCCATTTCCACGCGGCTGCGTCGTAAGTTGGCGAGGAGTCGTCGATCGACCTCTGGGGGTGGCATATATCCTGATTCGTTCATCATAATCTCCACTCTATTTTAATTTCGTCAATGCTGCTTAGTTACATTTTCTAGCACTTGAATTGCCTGACTTTCTAGGTAAGGAAAATCATTAATAAATTCTGCGAACCCGCTTTCGCTTTCCAGGTAATCGAAAAAAGTTTGTAACGGAACGCGAGTACCGACAAATACGGGAACACCACTCATAATTTCTGGATCTCGGTGAATAATTCCTCTTTTTTGGAGTAATTCTTCTATTTTCACTGGCTGGACTCCTTTATATTAAAAAAAGTGGGCAAGTGTAGCTATAAGTCAGTCATGTCGATCGCTTTCGATCGATGAGACACTACTTGACATTATAGTAAGGGAAATTGAAGGCGATCGCTCTTTTCGGCATTTATGAACTTAGTGCCAAAGGCTGTTTAGCTAATTGTTCGATCGCGATCGATCGACAAACAATTTCAATTTTGTTGTTTCCACCAATTTCAAACAACAGATGCAGCCACTCATCGGGAGAAAGAGATAGATTTTCTAACCAAGGAGAGGGAGTAATTTGCCCCCAACCGACGATCGTGCCGAGATTCGCAGGCTTGCTATTTAACTCATCAGGATTTGGGTTGAGTTGTACGTCAAGTCGAATGCAGGTTTTGAGGATAATGTTTAACAATTGGTCATCCGTAGCAACTTCTGAAGTAGAATTCGCGGGATTTAGTTGCCAATAGTAGTTAAGATTGAGAACATAATCGTAGGGAAATTGCCACCCCATCGATCGCAATTCTGATTCGGTAAAATCGTATTGTTGCCAAATTTCTTGAAAGTTCATGGTTGATTCATATATGTAAAAAACCACCATTAGTTTTTAACTTGCTGGAAAATTCTATAATATTCACAAATTATTTCAACAAACATATCTCCTTCTAACCGAAAATGATTCAAAGAAGCTAAATCTATATTGGGAGGTAAATTGAAAGGATAGGAAAGCGAAGACAAGAAAGTTTCAGCATTTTCGTCAAGCTTTCTGAGTTCTACTTCTCCCACCCAAAAACAGTAATTTTCATCATCGGAGTTGATGGGGCGAGAGAGTGCTAGGTGCAGAATGCGATCGAACTCGATCGCGACATCTCCCACTTCGGGGCCGAAGGTGAAGTCCAAACGCAAACCAAGATTTTGAGGGCGAAGTGAAACGCCTACTAAATCGGCACTTTTTAAGTCTTCTAAAAATGTTTTGAGGTTGAGTGCGATCGCGCTTGTCATAAAATCACTTTTTCTCCGGTATTATGTGTCTTAGCTCCTGGCTCAAATTTTATTTGATTTCCATCTCTATTGTATCTACGACGGTAAGTTTTGCTCTCCGTCCCGCGTATCTTTGGTCCTGTACGGACTATTTCACCATTTGGTCTAATATTAATTATACTACCATCTGGGTGTTCAAAGCTTTGATAGCCACCTTTTGTGCTGGCTTGAAATTGGAAGCCGTAACTCTCCAGTATGGCGATCGCTGCTGATAAGGTTTGTCCTGTTAAATCGGGAAGTTGTTGTGCGGCTGGATTCATTGGTTGTGAATGGGAAAGATTTTGAGCGATCGCCCTTCATGATTATAAAACGGGCGATCGCTCTTTTCGGATAGTGGAAAAAGGGCGATCGCCTTCATTTCAGATCGAGGGCGATCGCTATAATTCCAGATAGCGTCGCAAAATTTCTTGAGCTTGGGAAAGCAATTCTGATTCGAGTTGACCCAGTTGTTGTACTAATCTCGTTTTGTCGAAAGTCATTGGGTCAACACAGACTAGCAAGCTGTCTGCATTTAAACCATTTTGTGAGGATGCGGGTACTGATATCACAGCAGCAGAAATCCGAGGATCGTCAGGACGGGCTGAGGTAAGTGGCAAAACTGTTACTTTGCTGCGACGTTCGTTAAACAGCGTACCAGAAATTACTAATGCAGGTCGGGTTTTGCGTATTTCTGTTCCTACTGACGGATCGAATCTAGCTATCCAGATACTTCCCAGTCGGTAATCGCTTGAGCTTGCCATTCTTCATCCCATCCTAAATCTAGTTCGTCAATTAGCTTGCAGGCTTCTGCTAAAGCTTGGTTTTCTTGTTGTTTTCGCCATTGTTTTAAGAGAGATTCTATTAAAGCACTGGGGTTAGGTGTTTTTTGATTGACGTATGTGAGTAAGTCATCTGGCAAGCTGATAGAGATGTTGCTCATTGGTCGATCGGAATAATTTTTTGTTTCTATTTTAGCAATAATTGGCTGAAATGACAATTTTTTGTTGGCTGAATGCACAAAAGGAAGGGCGAGCGCTCTTTTCGGATAGTGGAAAAAGGGCGATCGCAGCCTTATTTGGAAAGTAAGATCGTAATTGCCGACAAAAGTAGTGGAAATCAATTAGCTAATCTTGATGTTAATTTCACTAAGTTGAAAAGCACTTGTGAAATCGAAGGGATTGAAAATTTTTCCTTGCCAGACAGACAAGTAGGGTGTTTCTAAAGATTCCTTAAGACTGACACCTGGTAAAGCCTCTTTCACCTGATTTTTCAACCAATCTGGAATCGGCAACTTATCTGCTGCCGATTCAAATAGCTTCTTTGAATTCAGGGAGGCTTCAATTTTACCGCCCAAGTTGAAGAAAGACTGAAACTTCGTAAGTGGTTTGATAGTGGGTGTGAATTTAAACTCTTGCCCTGCTTTCAATGAGTCTGGAATAGGAACATTCAAAGTCCCAGAGTTATTGAGATTGACAATCAATTCATTCCCATTTTTTTGACCGTCATAATCAATTTCAAATCCTGTTACATCGAACTTTGATTTTTGTTGTATGTTAAGCCCTATGCTTGCTCCTAAAAATCCACCATCCCGAATTGGTATAGCAGCAGCACTTGTTGCCGGAATCAGAGCTAAAGTATTGACAATATCAATTGCTTGAAAAGCAACATCCTCTGTCTCAATACTATGCTCGGCATCTTCATTTTTCTTGTTAGTTTGTAAACTAGAGTCTAGCACAATAGGTAATTTAGCAGCTTTCATAGCGCTCTGAAGATCGAGTCCTCCAGAAGCTTCAAAACCTATTGTACGATTCGGCCAAGGTTCAGGAAGAGTCGTTGATAATTTTACGGCCAGATTTAACTTTGCGCTTAAATCGAAGCCGGAGAGAGTTTCTAGACTCAAACCCGAATTAAGTTTGGAACTAAAATTAACTGCCACTGACTTTCCATCTGGATTTGGTTGCCAATTAATATCGAAAGTAGTTGGAATATTAACTCCAAAAGTTCCAGCGTTAGCGAATGCACTAAAATTATAACTAGCCTCAAGTGATGCCTTTGCCAAGCCGAATGGCCACTCGGGATTGAATTTGTCAGAAATTGAGCCTCCAATAGAAGATCCTTGCCCTCCACTCCAAATACTCTGATTTTTTAAGTCAAAGTTTATTGTAGAAATTATGTAACCCGGTGAAATGATTGTTGTATCACCACCAGGGTTGCCACCACCGGGATTGCTACCACCATTGTTTCCACCACTTTCTGGATTTGTATCATTTCCGGTATTCCCGCCACTATTGTTTCCATCACTGATAGGCTTCGTTACGCCTAGCTGATTGTCAATATTAGTCGGTGTCTTAGGTAGTGTTGTCCCGTAACGATAAGCAGTTGCTTTACTTCCATTCCAGTAGATGTAACCATCCTCAAAGTATTGAATGATATTTCCATTTCCATGACCTATTTCTCCACTTTTCGGCTCACCTAACCAGCCTTCCAATCCACCTGTGTTCTTGTATGCTTGACGGATACCTCCGTAAAGCGGGAAGGTTCCATATTGGCTGCTGACGATCGACCCATTCTCAAATAGTTGATAGCTCGCACCATTGTAATTGTTTACATCAGAAATGGGATTGCCCAAAGTCCCTTGATAATTCTGGAAAACTGGATAGAAATTGCCACTAATTGTGTATCCGTTGACATTAATTGAATTAGATGGCTCGGTTATCACAGGATCTGGATCGCCTGTGCCAGAACCTGGCTCGGTTATCACAGGATCTGGATCGCCTGTGCCGGGACCTGGATCGGTTATCACGGGGTCTGGATCGCCTGTACTGGGGTCTGGATTGTCAACAGGTGCTGGTACTTCTTTAGGAATTAGGATCGTATCCCCTGCATAAATCAAATCAGGATTGGAAATACCGTTGTACTGAGCAATCCAGTTGTAAGCATTTGGAGAACTATCACCCAGTGTATCGAGCGCAATTTGACTCAGTGTATCTCCCGACTGAATAGTGCGAGATTCCCACTCGTAATATTTGCCATTAAACTCGTCAGCCGTGGCCCTTTCTAATGGCGTAACTTGTCCCTCTAAACCCCAAGTTGTCGGATTCGAGAAAGGTGTCGGAATATATGCTTGCGGTGCTATTTCCTTCGCCATTTCCACAGCTTTATTAAAATTCACCACCCCAAAACCAGTTTCCTCATCCCATCCGGGCGCATTCAAATCGATCGCACTTCCTGTCAAAACATCAATTACTTGGGTGACGCTCAAATCGGGATTGCTTTCCCAAACTTTAGACGCCATCCCCGCAGCAATTGCTGCCGATACAGAAGTCCCCGCCATCGTGCCTAAATCGTCACCAACTGTCGATAATGTTGGATTGTCGATCGCACCTCCGGGCACTAAAATATCCAAACCGTAGCCGTAGCTGGAATAATCCGATCGCCCGAATCCATTCGACGAACCGACAGTGATAATGTTCTCAAATTCCTGAGAAGATTGACCCAAAACTGACATCACGCTGCCATCATTTCCCGCAGCTACAACTAACAGCACTCCGTTTTGTCGCGCATTTTCTAAAGCAGCACGTTCTCGCGGTGTAAATTCGTAGCGAGTGGTGATGCTTCCGTCAGCATTCTTTTGCGTTAAATCGAGGGGAAGCAGCGCGATCGCATTCTTTTTCTTTTGCGCTTTTGCTTCTGTTACAAAATCCGTCAGCGCTAAATCCCATTCTCCCGAACCAATGGCCCGACTTAGATAAATATTTGCTCGATCGTTGTAGCCGTCAATGCCTTTATCGTTGCCAGAAATTGCGCTTACTAAACCCCAGCTAAATGTGCCGTGTTCGTTTCCTTCTCCTGCATTCAGCAACGGGTTATTATCTTTGTCAATTCGATCGCGCCCTAAAGTCACTTGCGAGTAATCTAAATCGGAATTCTTAGCAGCAAATCCTGTATCGATAATACCGATAAAAGCTCGATTGGACGCTGGCGGCATACTGATAATTTCATCGGGCGGTTCGTAGTCGATCGGCCCTACCATATCGATCGGCGGTCGTCCAATTAGCGGTGGTTCTGGAGCGATCGCAGGCGGTTCTACGGGCTGTATGGGGTCGATCGGGGGTTGGGGAGAGATCGGCTCTTCTACAGGCAATTTCGGTTCGACGGGTGCTGCCACTACAGGCGGTTCTACAGGTGGTTTCGGTTCGACGGGCGCTGCCACTACAGGGGGTTCTACAGGTGGTTTCGGTTCGACG
>JAAUPF010000055.1 GCA_012034575.1 Richelia sp. CSU_2_1
AGAACACTCTGTAATACGTGCAGTATACAGTGGAGGTTTCACAGAGAGATACAGAGATGGAGAGGGAGAGAGAGGGGTGGAGAGAGGGAGAGAGGGGGGAGGGGGCGGGGGCGATCGAGCTTTGTTTTGAAATGTTATATCTGCCTGAACATTACTATTAATGTTAATTAACTGCGACGATCGGGCTGTTTTAAATATTAGGATTTAAGGGCGATCGGTCTTGACTTTTCCCTAGACTTGACATATCATTAAATCGTGGGAATATGTGCCGCAATATAAAGCATTTTGCAGTGCGAAATACGGCTAAATTTTCTCCGATCGCAAATTCCGGATCTCTTCGATATCTCTTCGATACTCAGTCCCGTTGTTTGACCGATAGTTTCGTCATCAAGGCGATCGAGTAACTCTCTCGCCACCGCCTGCATTGCTTCTTTGCGACCTTCTTCTCGACCCTGTTCCAGACCTTGTTCTAGACCTTCTCGATTAGCTTTGATTATAACTCCTTGTTGGTCGTAAATAAACTGTTCTTGTCTTTCGAGGGCTTCTAATTCGTCAGGGTTTAAATTAACTTGATTGGCTATGTCAAAGGCTTGATGGATCTCTGGCACAACATCCATTGTTTGCGGTACTTGTGTCAGCATATTAGCATATTTCATGAAATAAATCCATTTATCGGTCAGGGTTTCTATTTGTGACAATTCTTTGGTGAATTTGGGAAGTTCGACGAACACTAACTCAATGTTATTGTCAGTATATTCAATATTGGTTGTTGTTTCTTTGTAAACAAATCGAGAAATTAGCCGATCGCTATTTTTAAACATCTCGAAATCAGTAATCGTCAGTGCAATTACAGGTTTCAGCATTCGGTAGCCTTGTCCTTTCTGTAATTGAGAGGCATAAGTTTTGGCAGCGTTGTACAAAACTCTCTTCCCGAAAGACTCGACATTTAATACCTGCATTTCAATAATCACCAGCGTTCCGTCAATCAGTTGGGCTTTGACATCTAAAGAAGAGTCTTTTAAGCCTGCTATTTTGGGCGGTAAATTAGGATCGATGATTTCTAAGTCTGCAATGGTAGGATTGCCCTCGTAAATCGTGGCGTTGAGAAAGCTGATGAGAATGCCTTTGCTATCTCGGGAAGCAAAGATTTTTTTGAAGGCGTAATCGGTTTTGGGGTTGATGAATGTCATGGTGAGAAATCGAGATAACGATCGCTATCTCGATTTTATCATCAGGGTCTGGAATTTGACTGCCGATCGCTCTTATGTTTTTTGTGACGATAACGACGCTCGAAATCAGACAGATGCAATCCGACGTTCGATCGCATTATAGAATCGATCGCCCATATCGCCCATCCCCACATCGATTAGCACTTCACTGTCACTATTAACAATCTTTAAAGGCGAGTCAGTACCTCCAACAGAACCGATTTTTTGCCACAATTTCGGCAAATATTCTTGCAGGTAAGCTTCCCAAACTTCTCGATGTTTGGGCGCGACGGAAACAATAATGCAGTTCCCCATTTCGCCAAACAAAATTTCATCCCAGCGGCCGACATTTTGCGAATTAAAATTGAGTTGAATTTCCGCACCTAGTTGAGCATCAATGCAGCATTCTGCAAGGGCGATCGCAATTCCACCTTCGGCACAATCGTGGGCGGAACATACCCAACCTTGGCGAATGCCATCGCGACAAACTGCTTGCACTTTCCTTTCCAATTCAAAATTGATAATTGGCGGTTTTCCCGCTACAATTCCGTGAATTGCTGCTAAATATTCCGAACCCCCGAGAGTAGTAAAAGCAAGCTTTGGATTTTCTGTTTTCAGTTCCGACTGGCTGGATTGAAAAAAGGTTAATTCGGGGTTATCGGGATTTTCGGCTGGTGTTCCACCACCGATTCCCAACACATAAATTAAATCGCCTTTCTTGAGCCAACCTTGACCGCAAATCTTCGTTAAATCTGGAATCAATCCTACCATTCCAATTACCGGAGTTGGATAAATCGGTTCGGGATTGCCATCAGAATCTATGGTTTCATTGTACAGAGAAACATTGCCGCCAGTCACGGGTGTTTTCAACTCCCGACAAGCATCAGCAATTCCCCGACAAGCTGATGCTAACTGCCAGTATCCTACAGGTTTTTCGGGACTGCCAAAATTGAGATTGTCCGTAACAGCTAAAGGTTCGGCACCCACACAAGTTAAGTTTCTCGCTGCTTCGGCTACGACGGCTTTTGCACCTTCGTAAGGGTCGAGATAAACGTAGCGGGAATTGCAATCAACTGTCGCTGCAACTCCGGGAATAACCCCCCCCGGCCAGGGCGGGCACGGGGGCACCGCCCCTACAAGGGGGGGAGAAAGTTCGGGAGTTTCTCTTCCTTGTGCCTTCTTAAATAGAGGAATTACTTCTTCTTCCTGTTTACTTTGGGAAGCTTGAGGAACAGCATCTTCTCCCTCTTGAAGCCCCCCCTTAGCAAGGGGGGGGTTGGGGGGGGTTTTTTTGACACGGTTCCAGCGGGCGCAATCGAACAACCGCAGCATCAGCACCTCCCGGCAAAACTACAGTATTATTTTGCACTTGATGGTCGTATTGGCGGTAAACCCAGCGTTTAGATGCGATCGAGGGCGTGTCTAAAAGCTGCAATAAAATCTCGTTCCAAGTTTGCAAATTGCCGTTAATTTCAATGCCTGCAACGGTAGCTTCCGGCAGCAAATCTGCCGTCCATGCTGCTGCTTTTTTAGCATATTCTGGTGGATCTGCCAACAGTTCTCGATGGTAAATTGGCGTGTTATCTGCTAAAGCAGTGGCGGGAATTTCTGCTGCGATTTCGCCTTTGAAAAGAATGCGGACGATCGGCTCTTCTATCACTTTACCCGCAACGACAGCGTGCAATTCCCAGCGGTGAAAAATATCAATTAATTCCTGTTCTCGCCCTTTCTCGGCAACAAATAACATCCGTTCTTGGGATTCCGAAAGCAGGTATTCGTAGGGAATCATGCCGCTTTCGCGCGCGGGAACTTTGTCTAGATCGAATTCAATGCCGACTCCACCTTTAGCCGCCATTTCTGATGTCGAACAGGTAATTCCTGCGGCACCCATGTCTTGGGCGGCGACGACTGCACCAGTTTTAAATGCCTCCAAACAAGCCTCAACTAATGACTTTTCTAAAAACGGATCTCCTACTTGCACTGCGGGTCGATCGTCCATAGATTTATCGGTCAATTCTGAGCTAGCAAAACTCGCGCCGCCCATGCCATCTCTGCCAGTAGTTGAACCGACATAAAGCACCGGATTTCCGATTCCCGCAGCGCCGGATTTAACTATTTCGGGAGTTTCCATTAAACCCAAGGCCATGACATTAACTAAAGGGTTGCCGGAATAGGCAGGATCGAAGTAAACTTCGCCACCAACTGTAGGTACCCCAATGCAATTACCATAGTGGGAAATTCCCGAGATTACTCCTTTAAATAACCGCTGAGTTTTGGTATCATCTAAGTTGCCAAAACGCAGGGAATTTAAAAGTGCGATCGGGCGTGCGCCCATTGTAAATATATCGCGCAGAATGCCCCCTACTCCAGTTGCTGCACCTTGAAAAGGTTCGACTGCTGAAGGGTGATTGTGAGATTCAATTTTAAAAGCTAATTGCAGCCCTTCGCCCAAATCTACAACGCCGGCATTTTCTCCAGGTCCGACGAGAATGCGATCGCCCTCTGTGGGAAACTGTTTTAATAGCGGTCGCGAATTTTTGTAACAGCAGTGTTCGCTCCACATGACCCCAAACATTCCCAATTCTGCTTTGTTGGGATGGCGGTTGAGGCGGCGCACTATGTCTTCGTATTCTTCGGGCTTAATGCCTTCGGAGGCAATTTCTTCAGGGGAAAATGGGGATTCGGTGATGACTGACATGGAAATTCGGCATAAACCACAGGATTTATTCTAAACGCCCTTTGGTTCCGATCGCCTTAAATTTTAAATCTCAAATTCTCAAGCCTTGGGTTTGTTAATCTAAAATCTGGCAATGATGTCAATATTCGGAGATTTTTTGTGGGTGGGGGCGGGTTTATTTAACTTGTTTGTAACTTTTAAATCTGTTGGCGACCCCGCCTACAGGATTGGTGAAAATGCTGCCTATAAAGTTTTTACTACGAACTAATTTGACTGATGCTTTGCCCATTCTCGCAATTCTCGCACTGCTGCCGTTGTACCTATATTTTGACATCGATCGATAAACTCGTTAACTTTTGTCGTCGGTAATATGGGGAAAGCAATGGAAAAATTGCACTCCGCGTATTCGCCATTTTGCAATCGATAAAACTTGATGCTGCGTCCGTCGTAGCGCCAAATTTCCGGCACTCCTAAATCTGCATATAAATCGAATTGATTTAAGGAACTGCTGGTAATATCGATTTCCAGCGCTAAATCTGGCGGCGGATCTCGATCGAAATCTAATTCTATTTTACCTCTAACCTTTGCTTCATTCTGAATGTAATAGCATGAATCTGGTTCTTTTCCCGCCGATTTTTGGCGTTTTTTAATAGTCATCGAGCCAAACGGGTTGTATTCGAGATTGAGTTCTTCTATGAGAGCAACAATTAAGCGATCGATCTGTCTGTTGCGATTTTCATGTTCCGGTAATGGCACCATAATTTCTAACTTATTTTGATGGTAAGCGATTCTGCTGGAACGTTGGTTTCCCAGTTCCGCTAGCAGGCTTTCATAAAGTTGCCAACTGATATTTGACAGTAAGACTCGCTGTTCGGGAGGCGTCGCTATTGTTATCATTTTACTTTGCTTGAATATGGTAATAATATTTTAGTTGCAAGTATACCTATTTGACAACTATAGAGATAATCAATTATTTGTGCATTTCCTACTTCCTCCCCTTTTTCTCAATTTTAGATTGCCTATTTTAGATTAAAGTTACTCATCAATTATCAGAGCAGAGCGTTCAATCATTCAATTATTCAATCTAAGATCTAAAATCTAAAATCTAAAATTAGCACATCGACTGCGATCGTCCGTAAATGTCGGTATTACTATTGAAGCTGCCAAAAACTACGGTCATGCGCTACCCTAGCTAATAGACCGCAAAGTGAAAAGTAACTCTTGAGCTGGCAGGATACCTGCCCCACAATAGTTATTGTAGAGGTTAACAGACTGCGGTCAATAATGATTAACGTATGAAGTTGCGATCGTTCTTTTCTGTTCTCATTGCTGGCGTCTTGGCACTTTTAGGATTGAGTGCGGGCGGTTTTTACTGGCTGACAACTCACACTCCGCTGAATTTGCTGGCGGGCGGGCCGACAACAACTCCGGCTGCGGCTGTGTTTGTCTCGAAACAAGCACCTTTGCTAGCATCAATGTTAGTAAATCCCGATCGGCTCGAATCCCTGCGACAAGTCTTTGCTAGTCCCGAAGAAAGAAGTCGATCGCACGCGGAATTTGAACAGATTAAAAAAAGTCTCCTCGCCAATACTGGCTTAGATTACAGTCGGGATATCCAACCTTGGATCGGAGACGAAATTACTTTAGCAGTCACAGATTTAGATTTCGATCGCGACAGCAGGAATGGCAAGCAAACCGGATTTTTACTAGCAGTTTCTTCCCAAAATATCGAACGCAGCCAACAGTTTCTCGACTCCTACTGGAAAAAAAAATCGGCTGCTACTAAATCGGTAGAATTTGAACAATACAAAGGCATCAAGCTAGCTTACCAAGAGTTGCCTGCATCTAAATCAAAGCCTGCGGCGATCGCACCGATAAATCCGCTGTTTCCGACAAATTCTAACATCCCGCCCAGTTTTGCTACAGCCCTAGTCAGCAGCAATGCCGATCCGGAAAACAACCGCAGTTTTGTATTATTTGCCAACAATCCCAAGGTACTGCGCGATGCCATTAACAGCGTGGAATCAGCTAACCTCAATCTCAACAATACCGCCGAATACCAACAAGCATTGCAGCAGCTAACTCAAGGTAGAATAGCTTTAGGATTTGTCAATCTCCCGCAGCTAGCAGACTGGGAAACTTCCCAACAAACAACTCCCGAAAAGTCCCAAACTTCCCTGAATTCTCTAGCAGTTGCTGTCGGAATCAACAGGCGCGGATTAGTCGCTCAAACTGCTTTAGTAACCGACCGACAACAAACAGCCCCCCCAGCACTTTCCGAACCAGTGCAAGCCTTGAAATATATCCCTGCAGCGAGTCCTTTCGCAGTCGCCAGCACCGATTTGCAGAATATTTGGACGCAATTTTCATCTTTAGCTGCTGCCAACCCAGAACTATCAAAAATAGCCGATCGCGCGATCGCGGACATTCAAAAAGATTGGGGTATCGATTTGCCGCAAGATATATTTAATTGGGTAAAAGGAGAGTATGCTTTAGCTGTTTTACCCGATGGCTCAAACAGTGCCGATTGGATTTTTGTAGCCGAAAAATCTTCAGATTCCGAGCAAGCGATCGCCCGTTTAGATGAAATTGCCCGCAGCAAAGAATACAGCATTGGCAGCTTCACCCTCAGAAACCAAAAAATTACTGCTTGGACGCAGTTGACAACCAACCAGAATTACGATAACAACAAGCAGAAAAGCGCGATCGAAACTGAAGCAAAAGGAGTTAGAGCTACTGTTGGCAACTACGAAATTTTCACGACTTCAGTGGAAGCAATGGACGCAGCACTAAAAGCTGCCGAAACTGGCTCTCTAGTTGCAACTGAAGACTTTCAAACCAGCATCGAACCGCTACCGCCATCCAACGACGGTTATTTTTATTTAGACTGGCCAAACAGCAGGGGAATTTGGGAAAAAGAGATACCGCTGTTTCGGTTAGTTGAACTGTCAGCAAGACCGATATTCGACCACTTGCGATCGCTCACTTTTACTAGCACCGGGCAAGTAGAAGGAATCCGCAAAGCCGCGATATTTATGCGGCTGCAATAGTAAGATGTTTGTAGTGAGGACTTTAGTCCTCTCGATCTGCGCACTAAAGTCTTTAATTACTCACATCTGGCAGCAATGTCAATAAGAGGTTTTCTGGTGGGGTGGGGGCGGGTTTATGAACCTGTTTGCTACCTTTTAGGCTGTTGTGAACCCTTTCAAGGTGAGAATCGAATATGCTGCGCTCGTTATTCGATTATCACCTTGAACCCTACAGGCTATTGAGAAAGGTGCAAGATCTCAGTAATTACGCACTAATCTGCGCGATCGCTCTCGTTTTGCATTCACCAGCACAAGTTAAATTAACAATCGCTCTTTCTAAGGTGATAGCAATTGTTAAGCGACAACTCTACAGCCATTTGCAATTGAATCAAAAATTGTTCGGGGCGATCGCTATTTTTTGGTATTAAGAAGTACATATTGACTTAACACTCAATTCATTCTTGCGGGAGAAGTTCATTCGCTCCCCAACAATTATTATGTTGGTTAACAAGTTACCATACCAGACCGCACAAAATGAAGGTAAAGCCGTCGATTTTCACTGGGGAATATTTGCGATCGCCCTCGCGAGAAAAACCTCCAGTAAATTTGGTAGAAGCTATGGGAATGCCCGTACCTCCAGCTCTTTTGTCGTCTGCGAACCAGCAGAAAGTTACCTAAAAGTTATGAAGATTAAGCTGGCGATCGAATTTGACCCCGCTGCGAGTGTCAACCAATCGATCGAAGAAAACTACGATCTTATCGAACGGATTGCTCAAACTCAGAAGATCGAACAATCTTTTGCGGAACTTCACCGCTTTCTCGAAGAATTAGAACACGAAGTAAGATCCGAACTCCACCGCTCTAAAACAGTCGATAGTTGAGAGTTGAGAGTTGATAGTTGAGAGTTGATAGTTGACAGTTGACAGTTGACAGTTGTTCGGGAGTTCTTAGTTTTGAGTTGTAGTGCGAGCGTCCCCGCTCGCGATCGATTGAGTTTTGAATTGAAGAAAAGTTTTGAGTTTCTCGGGAGTGCGTGAGTTTTGAGTTTTGAGTTGACTTGCATGACAGTTGACTATCAATCGCTGTCAATAGCCAACTGTCAACTGCGCGGACTGCGGTCTTCCATTGTCTAATGACTACTGACCGCTGACTGCTGACTCCTGAGGGTTGACAGGTGTTTTAGGCTTCCCAAAATAAGCTTGAAACACCTGTTTCGCGATCGGGGCTGCCGCTACCGAACCAAAACCGCCATTTTCTACAACCACGGCGATCGCGATTTCCGGTTTTTCCGCCGGGCCGAAAGCTACGTAAAGAGAGTGCGACTTCTGTCCGATAATTTCCGAAGTCCCTGTTTTGCCGCCCGTCAGCGGAATCGTACCGTCGTTGACCCCTTGTCCGGTACCGTCCGTAACTACAGCTACCAATCCCTCTTTAATTTTGTCAACCGTTGAAGGCTTCATTCCCGTCGGCACCGGTTTAGTCTGTGGCGTGCCTGTCATCGAAGTCAAAAGATGGGGCTTGATTCGATAACCGCCATTGGCGATCGAACTTACCATCACCGCCGCCTCCAAAGGAGTCACCAACACCAAACCCTGCCCGATCGAAGTTGTCACCGTATCTCCCACATACCAAGGTTCTTGATAGATTTTCTCCTTCTCTGGCGGCGTCGGAATTTGACCGTAATCGCCACCGCCGAGCCCCAAAAGTTTCAAATCCGTATCGGGACCGATTCCCATGCGTTTTCCCCACTGAGAAATTAATTCCGGTCCGATACCGAGCCCGATTTGATAAAAAAACGTATTGCTGCTGAAGGCCAAAGCCTCCCGATAGCCTATGTCCCCGTAACCTCCGCTGTGTTCGTTAAAATCCATTCCCCCCACAATAATCGAAGATGACGTACCCAAAATAGAGTCCGGTCCGAACTTGCCCGATTCCATACCGGCTGCCGAAGTTACGATTTTAAAAGTGCTGCCGGGGGGATAGCCTTGCAGCGCTCGATTCAAAAAAGGATTTTCGGGATCTTGAAGAGTTTCCCACTCGGCTTTAGTCATTTTGCGGGTAAATAGATTCGGGTCAAAAGTTGGATGACTCGCCAGTACCAGTACCGCACCGGTGTTTGCGTTTAAGGCTACTACTGCTCCCCGACGGCTTCCCAGAGCTTCTTCCGCAGTTTTTTGCATATCCAGGTCTATAGTTAGCTGCACGGATTCCCCAGGCTTGGGCGCTCTTTCTCCCATCAGCCTCAGTTCTTCATTTTGGGCGTTCACCTCGATCAGTCGATCGCCCCAAATGCCTGCTATCTTGCTGTTAGAACTCGCTTCTACTCCCATCTGCCCGACGATCATGCCCATCGGATATTCGGGGTTAGCTTTGAGATCCTTTTCTGTAGCTTCGCCGATGTATCCCAAAACATGGGCTGCCACACTTTTTTCGGGATAGTAGCGGTTTGCTTCGGCCCGCACTTCCACTCCCCGCATTTGTCCCATCAGTTCTCCGAGAGACACAAACACTTCTGGCGAGATGGCTTGAGCCAGCCGGATCGGCCTGTAGGATGTGGGATCGACCTGTTTGATTTTTGCCAAAATTTCTGGAACCGGGATTTTCAGCAGGGGACTCAACTTTTCTGCCGTGATTTTCCACTGTTCGGGCGTTTGTTCTCTCGGCCACAAATAGACCGATCGAGCTAAATTGTTACCTGCTAGCACTTTGCCCGCGCGATCGATAATTTTGCCTCGGTTCGCCGCCATCGGCACCAAGCGGACGCGGTTGTTTTCGGCTCTTTCCCGGTTTTGTTTCCCTTCTACCAGTTGCAACTGCACCAGCCTCGCGACGTGCGCTCCCAGCAAACCCGTTACCAGCAGCATCAAAACAATCGCGTGATGTATCGGACGCGACTGCCGCTTAGCTTCTTGTTGCAAGGTTTTGTCTGCTAAGCGCAATTCAGAGAGCGAAGAAATTTCTCGTTGCATCATTCTTTAGGTAGATGTCAGATATTAGATTTTAGGTTAGCTACCCACACCTATGCAGTATAGAGCATCAGGCATGGAGCGCCGAACCCGAGGCGCAAGGCATTGGCTGATGGCTAATCTGCCAAGCACCAAGCAATACATAGCACGATCGAGGTCAGGCTCAACCAATTGGGAATGTGCAGCCATCCCAGCGAAGCTATAGGTAACAGTATCAAAACCTGCGTTAATAAGGAACCGATCGCCAACAACACGATCAGAAGTATTAAAAGTTGCATATTTCCTCCGTACAATGTGGCGACAATTTTTACAATCCCCTGTCAGTACAGCACTAGCAGTTGCTCGCTGCTTGCAAATATTTACGATCGTCCGGTTTCCCAGACCTGCAGCTAACTGCCCCAGTTCGGTAAAATGAAGTAGCGCGTTTAACCAAAATTGGTAACTCCGAAAGTGCTAAAGACTCTACGAGCTGACTTCAGTATAATTTTCGATCGCGACCCTGCGGCCCGCAACTGGCTGGAAGTTTTATTTTGCTACCCCGGCCTCCAAGCTCTAGTGCTGCATCGCCTCGCTCACTGGTTGTACTTGTTGGGAATTCCTTTTATCCCCCGCTTGATTTCTCACATCGCCCGCTTTTTGACGGGGATTGAAATCCACCCCGGAGCTACGATCGGTAAAAGTGTATTTATCGACCACGGTATGGGAGTCGTGATCGGTGAAACAGCAATTGTCGGGGATTTTGCCCTGATTTACCAAGGTGTCACCCTCGGCGGTACCGGCAAGCAAAGTGGCAAGCGCCACCCAACTTTGGGCGAAAATGTAGTTGTCGGTGCCGGTGCGAAGGTACTCGGCAATCTGTTAATTGGCAATAACGTCCGCATCGGTGCGGGTTCGGTGGTGCTGCGGGACGTGCCTTCTGATTGTACGGTGGTAGGGATTCCCGGCCGCATCGTTTACAAATCGGGCGTGCGCGTAAATCCTCTAGAGCACGGCAGTTTGCCGGATTCGGAAGCTGTCGCGATCCGTTCTTTGCTCGATCGCATCGAAGCTCTAGAAAACCAAGTAAAAAGTTTGCAACCCCAACATTCTGCTAGCTTAACTTCTGCTGCCGATTTCCACGCTGCTAATTTCAATTCAGTACCTGCTGTTTTAGATTTAGGTAGCAATGTCGCCGTCGCTGAAAAAATCGAACTAGCTGTCACTCCTAGCTGTCAGTTAAAAGATCGAGTAATTCAAGAATTTTTAGACGGCACCGGCATCTAAGGAGTTTTAAGTTTTGAGTTTTGAGTTTTGAGTTTTGAATGAAGAACTGTCTTTAACTCAAAACATATTTGCCCCAATCTGAAGAAAGCCCCCGATCGGCTCAAAATTCAAAACTTATTACCAATTACCAATTCTCAATTCCCAACTATCAACTGTCAACTGTCAACTGTCAACTATCAAGGATTGACCGATCGCACCGACCAATTTCCTTGCCCGTCGCGCAAATAAAGCGACCTGTTCTGCGGTTGGCCCCGCAATTCCAAAAAATCCACTTGTTCCGGTTCTAGCAGCAGCAAGCAAAAGTTATCCAGCGGCGCGATCGAGTCTGGCGCGGGCTGTTGAAAAACGCTCGCTGCTGCTTTATTTTCCCCCGGTTGAGGCCAAGCAAACTGCGATCGGGCTGCCTCAGAAATCTCCTGCCAAGCTATTTGCCTCGCTTGTTGCAATGCGGGATCTGAATCGCCCGCATTCACTAAATTTAGCCTTCCAGCAATCCGAAATTGTTCCCGAGTTTTGGGGAAATACCAGCAAATTTCCCCCCAAGGATAGAGATCGATCTCTTGTACTTTTTGACTGCGAAGATCTGTAATAAACTTTAGTTGGTTGGTATTTTCCACAAAACCCCGAAATACTACTGTACGGTTAGCAGGCCGCCCGCTAGCGCGAACTGTTGCTAGTTGCAAGTAGCGGGCATAAACCAGACTGCGGTTGCGGTGGAGAGAGCCGGCTAAGAGCGATCGCCAAGGTGCTAAAGATAGTTGAGAGTTTATAGTTGAGAGTTTATAGTTATCAGTCATTAGTTATGCGTCATTAGTTATGCGTCATTAGCAAGAGTTATTTCTCTGAATTTAATTATTATACTGTATCACGATCGTAGTACGTGAGAGATTCACGAGAGCCAAAACATTTACTAAATAATTTGTTTGCAGATATTAGAGTTCGATCGAGTGAGGTACTGAAACTCAATTGCCAATTACTAATTACCAATTACCAATTACCAATTACCAATATTTATGTCAAATTCTCTACCTCAATTTAAAATTATTGAAACTCCTCACAGCGGCTACCACTGGGACGGCAGTTCCCGGCGTTTTTTTGAAGGCTGGTATTACCGAGTAACCTTACCGATTCATGGAGAATCTTTTGCCTTCATGTATTCGATTGAAGACCCCGCAGGCGGCCAACCCTACAGCGGCGGTGCAGCTCAAATTCTGGGTCCAGAAGATAGCTATTTGTGCCGCACGTTCCCCGATGTCAAGAAGTTTTGGGCGAGTCCCGAAAGCTTGGGCTTGGGACACTGGGGCAAGACAGATTTGCAAATTCAACCGCAATATTTAGAGCCGCAGGTATTTGACAGCCGCGTGGAAGAAGGCTATCAAGCTACTGCAACTTTAAATCAAGGTTATCTGCACGATCCGGGAAGCGGCAGCCGCTGTTATTGGCAGTATGAAATAAAACCGATTTACGGTTGGGGAGACTCAGGTGGCATCCAAAAATCAACGGCAGGAATGCTATCTTTTCTGCCCGTATTTGAACCGGGATGGCAAATTTTAATGGCCAGCGGTTTAGCTACCGGCTGGATCGATTGGAACGGCGAAAAATACGAATTTCAAAATGCTCCAGCCTACAGCGAAAAAAACTGGGGCGGTGCTTTTCCGCAGAAATGGTTTTGGATTAATTGCAATTGTTTTCAAGGGGAAACAGATTTAACTTTAACTGCTGGAGGTGGCAAGCGCGGCGTGTTGTGGTGGATGGAATCTGTGGCAATGATTTGCCTCCACTATCGAGGAAAATTTTACGAGTTTGTACCTTGGAATTCGCAAGTTAGCTGGAATATTGAGCCTTGGGGCAAGTGGAAAATGCAGGCGAGAAACAGTCAATTTGAAGTAGAATTAATTGGCACTGTTAATTCTCCCGGTACTTACGTCAGAACTCCTACAGCAGAGGGTATGGTTTTTTGTTGTCGGGATACAGCGCGCGGCAATTTGCGACTGCAATTGCGAGAATTGTTGGGAAAAAGTGTTGACAAAAGTGGCAAACAGCGTTCTAGAATTATCTTGGATGCTAGAAGTTCTTTGTCTGCCTTAGAAGTTGGTGGTGGACCTTGGGATGCAGCGTGGGAAGTTAGTTGAGAATTGGTAATTGGTAATTGGTAATCGGGTTTGTATAAATAAAATCTCAACGACTACCACGATCGATGAATTTACAGGATGCTTAATATGATGACAAAAACAGTCTGTTTGCAATTGAAACAACATTATCGCAACCACCGGATGCAGCGATCGATCGAGGTAATTTTGGCGATAATTTTATGTGGGTGCGCAATTTTGCTGCCTGCGAGAAATGCTTTTGGCAGCGACTTGTCTCGCCAACCCGTGACCGAAGTTAATGTGAGTTTGGGCAGCGAAACAGGCGAACTCAAGTTCTTTCCAAATAACCTAGAATTCGAGTCTGGCAAACGCTACAAATTAATCTTGAAAAATCCCAGCCAGCAGAAACATTATTTTACTGCTAAAAGCTTTGCCGATGCGAGTTGGACTCAAAAAGTTGATGCTGGTAATGTGGAAATTAAAGGCGCGATTCACGAATTGGAATTGAGGTCGGGATCTAAGGCAGAATGGGTGTTTGTACCTCTAAAATCGGGAACTTACAACCTGCGTTGTACTGTAGCGGGACATACGGAAGCGGGAATGGTGGGAAAAATTGCGATCGCCCCTTAATCGACTGTCAAATTGCTACTAAATACAAGCATAAGCTGTAGGGTGCGCAGTGCGAACCCTTTCAAGGTCTTGTCTTACTCGAATATGCTTGCGCTCGTTATCCGAGTAATCCCGTGGAACCCTACAGCCTATTGAGAAAGGTGCAATATCTCAGTTTAAAAGACTATTTTTTAATTAATATTTACCAAGTATTTATAGATATTTAAAGAATAAACTCTTATAGTTGATGCAACGAATTTTGACTGCTTTGTCAATCAGCAATAGGTGCATAATGCCCAATTTAAACACTCAAGTTTCAGGAAGTGCGATCGCGTTTATCGATCGTCAGGTTGCAGATTATCAAAGCTTGATTGCTGGTGTAACATCGGGTACGGAAGTAGTCGTTTTGGATGAGAACCGGGATGCGATCGACCAAATCACTCAAATTTTAGCTCTTCGCAGCAATGTCAATTGGGGGTTATCGGCGGGGTTGGGGCGGGTTTATTTAACCTGTCTGCGACCGAAAAAGCCTGTCGCGAACCCGCCCCTACAGCTTATTAAAAATGCTGCAATATCTGAGTTTCAACCGGGCGATCGATCTGATATCGTTAGTTAATCGATCGTTATCATTATATATTAAAAAGTGGTTGTCCAATTGAGAAGCTACAATTAGAAACAGCATCAAGGTTAGAAATGGCTATAGCTACTTAGGACGCTATCTTAAGCAGAGAGGGATAAATTTTAGCTATGCAAAGCAGCATGACATTGAGCAGTATAGGAGCATTGTTCTGTGCGATGACAGTCTTGGCCGCTATTCCCAGCATTAGCGTATTAGCTGTCTCCACTCGATCGGCCGCATTTGGCTTCATTCACGGTGTTTTCACCACCCTAGGAATAGTAGTTGGTGATATCATTTTCATCCTAATAGCTATTTTGGGTTTATCGCTGCTTGCTCAAAAAATGGGCAGCCTATTTTTTGCAATAAAATACCTCGGTGGGGCTTATTTAATCTGGTTGGGAATAGGGCTGTGCAAGTCAAAAATACAAGATGTGAAAGCAGAGGAAGTTGTTAAATCTTCTTTGATGTCCAGTTTTTTTACAGGACTGTTTATTACCTTGGGCGACCAAAAAGCTACTTTATTTTATCTGGGATTTTTCCCCGCTTTTCTCGATCTTTCTCAAATCTCTTATTTTGATACCGCGATCGTCATTGCAATATCTATAGTATCTGTAGGTGGTGTAAAACTCGGTTACGCACTCGCGGCCGATCGAGCGAGATTGTCGATCGGTTGTAAAATCAGAAAAGGTATCAACATTGCGGCTGGCTGCGTCACGATCGCAGTTGGCATATTTTTGATAGCAAAAACTTGAAGGTCGATTTCCTGTTTCTTATGACAACATTTTTAATCTACAAACCAATCTCGATCGACCTGTCGCCAAGCGTTTTATTTGAGGCGCTAACTGACTCCGACAAAATCGTGAAATATTATCCACTTAAAGAAGTTCGATCGACTTGGAAATTTGGTAGCGAGATTATTCTCAAATGACGTAGAACTATTATTAGCTCACATTGGAAGTTCTGCCAGAGATATTCAGCCGATCGGCGCATAGAGCGATTTTACATTTGAGATTTTAGATTGCTAATTTGAGATTTGAGATTGCTGATTGTCAATTTGAGATTTGAGATTTTGATTGGTGATTTTCGAGATCGCATAGTATAAAATAAAACAAGGAGGATTAACTTATGACTTCACAACTTCAACAAGCGATCTATCTTGCTCGTTCCCTGTCTTTTGCGGAACAGCTTGAACTACTTAAAACACTATCTGCTATTATCCAATACACCCATTCTCTGGAAACTCAAACTGCGACAACAGAAGAGGATGATGCTTTTGCTGATGCCGAGTGGGTCGAGTCCGTTAGAACTAAAATTGACGCAGCGATTGAAGCCTCCACTCATACTCCTCCAATTGATGGTGAAATCTTCGTCAACCAAATTTTAGAGCGATTCCAGCAAGCAAATCAAACACAAATATGAGTCGCTATGTCATCAACATTCTTGCCAGCAGGGACCTCAACGAAATTGCGGATTACTTTGCTGAAAATAATCTGGAAGCAGGCGATCGTTTTTTTCGTGCCTTCAATCGCAAATGCCAACAACTTGTTGCTTTCCCCAACAGTGGAAAAAGCTATGCGACAATCCGCGCCGACCTTCGAGGATTGTCTCTGGAAGGCTATATAATTTTCTACAGGATTCTGGACGATGGTATTGAAATTTTGCGAGTTGTGAGCGGTCGTCGCGATTTTCCATCTGTTTTTGAGCAGTCCAATTGACCTATGGAAATAATGCAAATTCTTGATAGGGTAATTATGAGTACATTTAAGAACGATCGCAAACCAATTGCTTGGTTTGCAGAAGAAGATTTAGAAATGTTAGAAGCAATCCGCCAAGCTCAATTGGCTTACTCGGATTTCATCTCTGCGATCGAAGAAGAAAGCAAACGTATCTTTCCGGTCTTTGATGATGCCCTTGTCAAATACGCATTTCCAGCAACTAAAGCAGGCATCAAAGTCGAACATCTTTTTATCTCAGATATTGAATTGAGAGGCGATAAATTGTGCGGCACGGTTGCCAGCGAACCGCTGTACGCGAATTCTGTTAAAGAAGGCGATTCGATCGAAATCGAACCATCGCGCGTATCCGATTGGTTGTATGTTATTAATGCTATTGGAGTCGGCGGCTTTACTTTTAAACTGATGTGGCAGCGTTTCTCAGAACAGGAAAAATCCGCCTACCGAAATCAACCTCCTTTTATATGGCTGAATGCTAACAATTAGATAGTTTGAAACGCAACCTTCTATTGATAGCTATTTACACCTGTATTTTGTAATTCAAATTCAACTCATCTCCGGGAACTCCCCTCACCCCCCAATTGTGTGGAGGAACTTCATACAAGATAATTTCAATGTCGTTAGGCGCGATATTTAAAGCATCATTAGCTTTTGATAAATCAGGCGCATCAGATTTTTCTTCGCTTCGATACTTCGCCCTGCAAACAAACTAATTTCAATAACCAGATATTGGTTAGTTCGATCGCCCGGATAAATAAAATCCTCATCTTCCAGCGAGATAAACCTTTGAAATCGCTTGTCAGGCGGGTAAGATAAAGCTTCGATCGTGCAAGCGTGGATGCTGTCAGATATCGTTTGGCGGTACTGCTGGATAAATTCGCGATGTCCGTAGATTTTAGTTTGAGGCATAATTCAAGAGTCGATCGAGCGGCGGAATAAACTATTATATTGATAACTGTGGAGTCAAGCGATGGAAATTTCAGCGATCGGGGTTAGTGCGAGTTTGATGGCGGGCGGTGCGACATTTGTGGGCGCATTACCCGTACTATTTTGCGCAAAATGAGCGATCGTCTCATCACTATTATGTTAGGTTTTGGCGGCGGTGTCATGCTGGCTGCAACAGCTTTTTCGCTGCTGATTCCAGGGATTGAAGCGGCGGGCGAACTTTATGGCGCGAAGTCGTTGGTATTGGTGGTAATTACTTTGGGATTGGCGTTTGGGAGTTTGTTGCTATCAGTTATCCACCGCTTTGCACCCCACGAACATTTTATTAAAGGGGTGGATGGAACTAAGAGTAGTAGTTTAGCGCGAGTTTGGTTGTTTATCATTGCGATCGCCCTGCACAATTTCCCCGAAGGATTGGCGGTAGGAGTCAGTTTTGGCAGCGAAAATACCAGCGATGGAATTATTACCGCCTTGGGAATCGGCTTGCAAAATATGCCAGAAGGCTTGATTGTAGCTGTATCTTTGATAGCTGAAGGATATCGGACGCGCTATGCTTTGTGGGTGAGTTTTTTGACGGCAATTATTGAGCCTGTGGGAAGTTTTGTAGGTTTTGGTTTGGTGAGTTTGGCTCGATCGGCTTTACCTTTGGCTTTGGCATTTGCGGCGGGTGCGATGCTGTTTGTAATTTGCGATGAAATTATCCCCGAATCCCACAAGCGAGGCAAAGAAAATGAAGGGACGATCGGGATTATTGCGGGATTTATTGTAATGGTAATGTTGGATATTGCTTTTGGTGGCTAGGGCGATCGTGCAGTTTATTAAGAGTGTTAATCGCTCTGTTATAGTTATCTGTATCCTTTCGCTCCCCAAATAAATCTGCTGCTTTCAGAAAGTCAGCAATTGCACCCTCCTTGTCTCCTAATTGCGATCGAGAATTTCCCCGCTGGTAGTAGACATCTGCTAATTTAGGATTAATTTGCAAAGCTGCGTTGAAATCGGCGATCGCACCCCGATCGTCTCCTAATTGTAAGCGAACAACTCCCCGGTTGTAATAGGCTTCGGCAAAACCAGGATTAATTCGCAAAGCTTCGTTAAAATCGGCTAGCGCGCGCTGCTTTTCTCCTAATTGCGATCGAACAATTCCACGGTTGTAGTAGGCTTCAGCATCTGACGGATTAATTCGCAAAGCTTTGTTATAATTGGTTAGCGCACTCTGCTTGTCTCCCGATCGATAGCGGGCATTTCCCCTGTTGTAGTAATCAATAGCATCTGACGGCTTTATTCGCAAAGCTTTGTTAGAATCGGCTAGCGCATCCTGCTTGTTTCTTAAACCATTAAAGGCGATGAGAAATTTGTGAAATAAGTTCATTGCGATCGGAGGTTTGCGATCGGATTTCGCAAATAGGAAAACTTGTACTTGATATAGTTATCGAAACTACTTCTCATGTCAATTCATAAAATTCATAACTTAAAGTCATAAACTTCATATTTGTAATAAGTAAGTCGGCGTGAATATTTATCTTTGGCGTCAGCTAGGAGTCAGGAGACAGGAGTCAAGAGGGTTTGAGTGCGAGCTATATTTCGTTACCTAGTTTTGTTTATTTGCGCCTTTCTACTTAAGTTATTTTAAGAAGTATGCTCGCGATCGAACTTAATTTAGAGTTTTTTTGTCCAGCAGAGTGCGGTTGACAATTGACCGTCATTGCCAGCACAATATTCAAATAGCCTCACCGCCAACTATGACCGGACATCACCAATCCATCATCGACCAGTTCGCCCGTCAGGCAATTCCATTCTCTAAAGTGCGCGTCTAAAGCCCAGTCTCAAAGTTGCAAAAATACTAATAACTAATAACTAATAAATATGAGCGAATTATCCACCAGTCCCGCCTTAATTACCACAGTAATACCCGACAGCATCGCCGCCGAGATGGGATTTGAACCGGGAGATGCGATCGTTGCCGTTAACGGTCAAAAACCCCGCGATTTAATCGACTATCAATTTCTGTGCGCCGACGAATTTCTGGAACTCGAAGTATTAGATGCTAAAGGCAAAACCCACAAGTTAGAAATAGAAAAAGAGTATGACGAAGATTTAGGATTGGAATTTGAGACAGCTCTTTTTGACGGGTTAATTCAGTGCAACAATCGCTGCCCGTTTTGCTTTATCGACCAACAACCTCCGGGAAAGCGCGAAACTCTTTATCTCAAAGATGATGATTATCGACTCAGTTTCCTTTACGGTAGCTATCTAACTCTGACAAATTTGTCGCAGCGGGAATGGGAGAGAATCGAACAAATGCGACTTTCTCCCCTCTACGTTTCCGTACACGCTACCGAACCGGAAGTGCGAATTCGACTGTTGAAAAATTCCCGTGCCGGTCAGATTTTAGAACAAATTAAATGGTTTCAAGAACGCCGCTTGCAAATTCACGCTCAAGTTGTGGTTTGTCCGGGGATTAATGACGGCGAACATTTAGAACGCACTCTGTTGGATTTGGCAAAGTTTCATACTGGAAATATCCCGGCTGTGGCTTCGGTGGCTGTGGTGCCCGTCGGTTTAACTCGCTTTCGCCCTGCTGAAGATGAATTGATTGCGGTAACGCCGGAAAAAGCGCGGGAAGTTATCGCGCAAGTGCGGCAAATTCAAGCAGTTTTGAGTCAGGGGAAAAGCGGGAAAAAGGCGAAGCAAAAAAGTTTAAAATCTACCCCCCCCAGCCCCCCCTTACTAAGGGGGGGAGAAGATTTAGTAGTAGATTTAGCAGGTTTAAATGTTGGAAAGTCGGGCTGTATTTGGCTGGCTGATGAGTGGTTTTTAATTGCAGGCGAGGAGTTGCCACAGGCTGAGGATTATGCAGATTACCCGCAAATTGGCAATGGTGTGGGTTCGATCCGGCAGTTTATCCAACAGTTTGAAACGGCTTTTGAGAAAACGAAAATTGCAAAAGTTAACCCGCCGCGAAAACTAATTTGGGTGGTGGGAAATGCTGTCGAAAAAGCTTTTGACCCCATAGTGCGCCAACTAAATCAAATTCCCGGCTTAGAAGTTAATATGGTAGCTCTGTGCAGCAAGTATTGGGGGCAGCAAATTACTGTCACCGGTTTGCTTACCGGACAAGATTTGGCTTCGGCTTTGCAGGGCAGGGATTTGGGAGACGGCATCTTGTTGCCTTCGGTAATGCTAAAACAGGGGGAACCGCGTTTTTTGGACGACATGACTGTTGCCGAACTCGCTGCTTTCCTGAAAACGGAGATTTTTCCAGTTAATGGAGTTGAGGAACTAATCTCAAGGGCGATCGGTCTGGGAACGGTTGACAGTTGACAGTTGACAGTTGACAGTTGACAGTTGATAGTCAATCCTTCGACTTCGATCTGGACAGCGCAGTTGACAGTTGATAATAGCATACAGGTTGACGGTTGAGAGTGAGGTTTTGAAGAGGGAGATTTAAACTCTGTTTTAAAAACAATTGCGTCGGTTTGAGAACGGCGGCGGCTAATAACCCTTGATGTTTGGTAAGATTGGTAAGCTGTAAATCTCGATCGAGCTTTCAACAGGTTACGAGTGACAACTTGAGACCGAATCGTGTTCTAGAATTGTCTCTGGAATTGCAGGTTAATTAAGAAATTATGCGTGTTTTTCATCAAATTGTGGTATTGGGAGTGGGCGCTGCAATTACTTTCAGCAATGTGGGACAGAGTGCTGCGGCACAACCTCCGGTTCAGTCCCCCGAAAACTCGCCCCAGAGCGATCGACTCCAACTTGCACCCGACGGGGTAGAATCAGCTCCGAATCTAATGCCGGAAACAGCATCAGAATCGGGAGGGGCGGTTGCAGTAGAGCAAATCACAGCAGAGTTCGATCGGCAAGCAACAGCAAGCGCTCAGCCGCCAGAGGTTCAATCCCAACAGCCAACAGCCGAAAAAGCAGCAAAACTTCCCGATGCTCAGAAAGCGGAGACACTCGCACAAGCAACACCGCCTCCGGCCCCCAACCCAGTGCCGGTACCTATCGTCCCAACACCAGCCCCGCGCAACACGCCGCTCGAAAATTTCCCTCCCGTTACTCCCAAGGGAATTTTAGACACCCAACCTCCCAGCTTCCTGGAACCCAACCCGAACCCGCTGAATTTTCCGACTCAGCCGGATGATGTGAGGATCGAGCAAATTCAGCCGATTACCTTGCAGCAAGCGGTTGACTTGGCGCGCCGCAACAGCCAAACCGTGCAAATCGCCGAACAGCAAGTCCAACAAAGCCGAGCCGCCCTGCGGGAACAGCAAGCCGCTTTGTATCCAGACCTTACTTTTCAAATGGACGCCAGCCGATCCGTGACGGCGGGCGGAGAACTCGGAGTGCGAGCCCAGCAGCGCCGTCTCAATAACTTACAAAACCGACCGCCCGACGCTCCCGACCCCCAAAATTTCGGCAGCAACGCTCTCAACAGCACTTTGCAGTTGAGCTACGACTTCGATTTGTTCGGCCGCCGCAACGCTAACATCCGCGCCGCTGAAGAACAGGTGCGGTTTCGGGAACTGGAAGTAGAACGCCAAGCTGAAGAGCTCCGCTTTGACGTTACCGAGTCTTACTACAACCTGCAAGATGCCGACGGACAAGTTGCAATCCGCCAAGCTTCGGTGCGCAACGCCCAGCAAAGTTTGCGGGATGCGGAAGCTTTGGAACGGGCTGGAGTGGGAACGCGGTTTGCGGTGTTGCAGGCTCAGGCAAATTTGGCTAACGAACAGCAGCGCCTCGCCGAGGCTCGCCGCGACCAGCGAGTCGCCCAGCGCCGCCTGTCTGAGATTTTGAATATCAGCCAGTCGTCGAATTTGACGGCGGCCGACCCGGTAGAACAAGCGGGTTCTTGGCGGCTGTCTTTGGAAGAGAGCATCGTACTGGCTTTTAAGAATCGCGCTGAGTTGGAACAGCAGTTGGTGCAGCGCGATATCAGCAAGCAGCAAAGGCGATCGATTTTGGCGGGGCGCTGGCCTCAATTGGGCGTTTCCGCTGCTTACAACGTGCTCGGTCAAGACCCTGACGATCCGAACCCGTTTGCGGCTCGCGGCTGGGCGGACGGGTATTCGGTACGGGCGACTTTGACTTGGAATATTTTCGATGGGGGCGCGACGCAAGCGAGGGCGAGACAGCGCGAGGTGGATATCAAGATTGCCGAAGGTCGGTTCGATCAAGTTCGCAATCAAGTGCGCCGGGAAGTGGAACAGGCGTATTTTGGCTTGGAGTCGAGTTTTGAGAATATCGAAACTTCGGAGGCGGGGGTGTTGCAGGCTAGGGAAGCTTTGCGTTTGGCGAGGCTGCGGTTTCAAGCTGGGGTGGGCACTCAGACGGATGTGATTCAGGCAGAAACGGATTTGACCAGGGCTGAGAGAAACCGCTTGTTGGCAATTATTGGCTACAATCGATCGCTCTCGTCTCTCCAACGGGCCGTCACCAATCTCCCGAGTAATGACCTTTCGGACACTCCTTAAACAGTTGACAGTTGACAGTTGACAGTTGACAGTTGACAGTTGACAGTTGACAGTTGGTAAGTGGTAATTGGTCATTGGGAATTCTCCCCCTCTCCCCCTCTTCCACTCTCTCCCTCTCCTCTTCTTTCTTAGAGATCGACATATTAGTTAATATTCTGTAATAGACCTCTATGTCAAAAGTGTAAGGAACGGGCAATGGCCAATATCAAGTTTGTCAAGGAAAATAAGGAAGTCATTGCAGCAGACGGAGCGAATTTGAGGCTCAAGGCTCTAGAAAACCGCATCGACTTGTACACTTTTTCGGGAAAGATGATGAATTGCGGGGGCTACGGTCAGTGCGGCACCTGCATTGTGGAAATTGTCGAAGGAAGCGAAAATCTTTCGCCTCGCACTGACTTTGAGAACCGCAAGCTGAAGAAAAAGCCGGAAAGCTACCGGTTGGCTTGTCAAGCTTTGGTCAACGGCCCGGTAAGCGTGAAGACTAAGCCCTAACTGGGGGCAAGAAGTCTGTTGATAGTTGACAGTTGACAGTTGACATTCGGGCCTTCGGGCTTTCGGACTCTCTCGCTCTGTAACATACCTTTGATGGTATTCTAGTTTTGTGTGTTTTTCTATTTGCCGATCGAGGCGGGCGTCATCATGGAAACTAACGATCTAGGGTTTGTGGCAACCATTCTGTTTGTATTGGTTCCCAGTGTTTTTCTCATCATTCTTTACATTCAAACAGCTAGCCGCCAAGGCAAAAAAGATTAAGCGACTGCTGATATTTTTTGTCGGGCTTTGCTGTTTGTTGAAAAAGTGCCACTAGCTTTTTGCTGTGGCGCTTTTTTAGTTGAAGGAAGAAGTCAGTCGATCGTTGGGAATTTGTAAGGAGTTTTGAGTTTTGAGTTAAAGACATTTCTTAATTCACAACTCAAAACTTAAAACTCAGAACTAATAACTAAGCTGCTGGGGTGCGGGCTAGCAATACGGGACAGGTGGCATAGACTCGCACGTAATCTGATAGAGAATTTCCCAACAGCCGATCGAGATCGACGAAACTTTTAGCTATGTTGGGGCGGCGATCGGGCGAACCGAGCACTAATAAATCGGCGTTCATTTCATCGGCAATCCGACAAATTGTTTCCCCAGGCTTGCCTGTGGCCGTGACACAGCGGTAGCTGACTCCCATTTGTTTTGCAAGTGCTACAGCGGGCGCTAATGTGGGGTCTTTTTCAGCATTTGCTGTTAAATCTTCGCTGGATTTTCCAGTCAAATCTTTGGTAACGTGAATTAAAATTATCTCTGAACCGCTCACTTCTTTGACTAAAGATAGGGCGATTTCTAAGGATTGTTTGGCGGATTCAGATTTGTCGATCGCTACCATCACGCGCTTGATTTTTTTGACGTAGATGTCGTCTTTTACTAACAGCATCGGTCGCGATGTTAGCTGGAAAACATACTGGCTGACTGAGTTTTCCAAAATCGATTGCAGCCTGCCGAGTCCCCGCGAACCCATAATTACTAAGTCGGATTGTTCTTCTTCTGCAACTTGGCAAACTGTGGTTTTAGGATCTCCCTGTTTGAGTCGGGGATTGACTTTGCTGGGGTCGATTTTTAAAGACTGGATTGCTTGTGCTAAAATCTTTCCTCCTTCTTCCAATTTTTCGGCCATGCCGTCGGAAGTTACTTGAGGCGGAACGACGTGCAAAACGGTGACAGCAGCTTGTTGCAATGAAGGGATGTCCATCAACATATTAAACATCTCTTCGCACAGACCTCGACCGGCTACAGCTACTAAAATTTTTTCTATCATGGTTTTTTTTGACGGTGAAAATTGTTGAGTTTTGTTGTGCGGCGTTAAACTAGGGCATCGGTACTCTAGTTTCTTAACTTAGGACTAAAATCCAGCATAGACCTGAAGTTTGTCCTATGATTTGTAGAAATGTAGCGTTTTGGAACGATTTGTAACGTGTTGGAGAACGATCGAACTCAACCGGAACTGGCACAGGCAGGCGCGATTCAGAGCTTGTCTGCGGGCGAATACGGCGGCTGGTTTGAATATTTGGTGCGAGTGTACCCTCACCATACGGACTACGGCGGTATGGTGTGGCACGGAACTTACCTGGCTTGGATGGAAGAAGCGCGGGTGGAAAGTTTGCGATCGATCGGGATCGAGTATGCTGATTGGGTTGCCCAGGGCTTGGAATTGCCGGTGGTGGAACTTTCGATCCGCTACCACCGGGCAGTGCAGATGGGGCAAGCTGTGGCGGTGAGGACGCGGATGGCTGCGGGCGAGGGAGTGCGGCTGCTGTGGGATTACGAAATTCGATCGGCCGACGGTAAGGAATTGTACGCGACGGCACAGGTTACGCTGGTAGGGGTCGATCGAGAAAAGGGCAAGATTATCCGCCAGTTGCCGCCCGCGCTGAAAGATGCTTTGACGAGGCTTTCTGCGAAATCGTGAATTATCGTCTCCAATCCGCTTTAAAAAATCCCCAAACTCGCCGATTCAAAGGGCGATTCTCCCGTACAGGCGCTTCGCGAAGGCGGGCGATTCCCTCTGCTACGCTTCGCCGCGACACAAATTTGCCTCCCGCGCCAACTGGGAAATCACAAACACCTACCGTTGTAGGGACACAGCAATGCTGTGTCCCTATTGTGTTTGGGCCTATACGAATTCTTTGGGACGGGTTTGATATTATTTAAGCCGGATTTAGAATCAAGCAGTTTGCCAATTTTTGTACTGAATTTAGGAATCGTTAATAATGTCAAATAAACTGGGCTTGCCAGAAAAGAACCTCGAAAAAACCTCACAGATTTCGGAGTTAGATAATTTAGATCGCGGTTTAAAACCTCTCGATGAAATCAGGATCGTTTCGGCAAAGCGGGAAAGTGCGCTCACGGGCAAATCAGCTCAAAACAAAAATGATTTTTGGACGGTGGTTGCGCTGTTGGTGGCAATGACTGCTGTGTCTTTTGCAGCTATTTTTATCAGGTTTAGCGAACAGGAACTTAGTGCGAATGCTACTGTGTTTAACCGTTTGTGGATCGCGACAGTTGTATTTGCAATTTGGAACGGTGTTAGTGCTGCGCGCCGCCGGATTTCTGGGGATGAAATTGCAGGTCGATCGAGCTACACTCTGAAGGATTTGATGCTGTTGGTGGCTGTCGGTGTGGTTTCTACTACTTCTTTGCTTTTCTGGGCTTGGTCGCTAACTCAAACTAATGTGGCAAGTTCTACTTTACTGCGCAATTTCACGCCTTTGTTTACTACATTGGGCAGTTGGCTGCTGTTTGGCAGGTGTTTTGACAGCAGATTTTTAGTAGGAATGACAGTTGCTTTAGCAGGTGCAGGCGCGATCGGACTTCAGGATTTGCAAATTGCTGGAGACAATCTGGTTGGGGATTGTGCAGCTCTTTTAGCGGCGATGTTCTATGCAGGTAATATGTTAATTGTCGAAAACTTGCGATCGAAGTTTCCGGCGACAATTATATCAATGTGGCGGTGCGTTGTTGGCAGTGTTTTAATTTTGCCTCTAGTGCTGCTTGCGGGCGATCGAGTTTTCCCTTATTCTTGGCAGGGATGGCTGGCTGCGATCGCTCTGGGTGTAATTTGCCAAGCTATCGGTCAAGGACTTTTAACCCACAGTCTCGGACGTTTGTCGTCGGGATTTGTCGGTCTGGTTCTGCTGTTAGAACCAGCGTTTACCGCAATCCTAGCTTGGCTGCTGTTTTCGGAAAGTTTGAGTTTGTTAAAATTGCTGTATTTTGCTGTGGTTTTGTGCGGCATATATTTGGCAAAATCCAGCAAATCGATCGATAAAAAATGAAGCAAAAAGGAAAAATATTTGACATGGTTGCCACGCAAATTAGTCCGAATCGCTTGCATTACGACTTTAGTTTGTTGCCTCAATATTTAGAGGTATTATTTGTGAAATTGCGGATTGCGGTTGTGTTCGGCGGCAACTGCGATCGCGAAGGTTCGGTAATTTACAAAACTCACAACCCGCGATCGTGGAAAAGTTACGAAGTAGTCGCGCGCGAGATCGCAGCAGCTTTAGCAGAAATAGGCTGCAAGCAAGTATTTGTGATGCCCGATGACATGAATTTGCCGGAAAAACTCAAACGAGAAAACATCCATTTAGTGTGGCTGAATACGGGTGGCGTGCAGGGATACAATCCTGTTTGTCACACTCCGGCTTTGTTAGAAATGCTGGGGATGCCCTATGTCGGTCACAATCCTTTGAATAGCTCAACTTTAGATAACAAACACGCTTTTAAACGGGAATTGGAATCGGTAGGAATTAAAACTGCGCCGTTTGTAACTTGGCATCCTTCTCAGGGAATTTTGCAACCTAATTTGCAGCAGCGTTTTGCGATCGCTTTTGGCGACTATCGAGGGCCTTTTGTCGTGAAACCAGTATCTGGCCGCGCTTCGCTGCAAGTCCATTTTGTCGAAAAAATTGAGGGTTTGTCTCAGGCTGTTGCGGAGGTTCACCGCACAACTCACAATACTGCGTTGATTGAAAAGTATTTGCCGGGGCGCGAGTTTTGCGTGGCGGTTTGCGGCTACGTTACTTATGCGAAAGGCAGTTTTTCTAAGAATACCAAACCGTTTGCTTTTTCGACGATGGAACGAGTTCTGGAGCCGGATGAGCGCATTTTACATCGATGGATAAAAAGGCGATTACGGCCGATCGCGCGCGGCTGATGGGCGCAGAGGAAGCGGAATTAAAGCAGGAGTTAATCGATTTGGCTCGCAAAATTTATTGGGAGTTTAGTTTGAATAGTTTGGTGCGGATTGATATTAGGAATGATGCGAATGGAGAACTTTATGTTTTGGAGGCAAATCCGAAACCGGATCTGAAACGTCCGGCAGAAAATGTGACGAGTTTGGTAGCTTTGGGTTTGGCGGAATACGGGATGAGTTATAACGATTTAATTTTGAGTTTGTTGGCGGACAGGTTGGATTATTTGCTGACGCAGCACGGGGATATTATTCCTCATATTGTGGAGTTGCTTCATTGATCTGGCTGGTTCGGAGCGGGTTTTTCAGGTAATTTTTTAGATCGAGATACTTGTTAAAACTCACCCTTTGGTATCTTTAAAAAATGCGGGCGATCGCATTTCTTTGGTGGGTGGGGGCGGGTTTTTGAGATTGTTAATTATTGCCAAGTATGGTTGGTGAACCCGCCCCTACAGGATACGGCGATCGTATTTCTTTGGTGGGGCGGGGGCGGGTTTTTGAGATTGTTGGAAGGAATTCAAGATGGTTGGTGAACCCGCCCCTACAGGATTTGGTATTATGCTTTTTAATCAAAAGCATTTTTGATACTGTCAACAGCCTTTTCGACAGCATTCTTTGTGTTATCTACTGCTTTTTGAGTGCGGGCGGCATCTTCTTCTGCTCTTTTTTCAATTGTAGCAGCATCTTTTTTAGCTTTGCGTTCTGCAACACTGCCGTCCTCTGTCGATCGATCGACTTTAGCAGCATTTTTCTTGGCTGTTCGCTCTACTTTGTCTGCGGTATCTCTGATAAAATCTTTGGTGTTTGCAGTATCTTCACTGACTTTGCTTTTAACTCGATCGCCCGTATCTGCTGCTAAGATAGAGTTAGTAAAAGGAGCAGCCATTGCTGGGGCGACAGGCAAAAATGCACCCTGCCAAACAAAGGCGATCGCCGACAAGTAAAATAGAGTTGCAGCGAGCCAACGTCCCGCCCTCGAAAGCCCTTTGGTAAAGTTATGCAGTTTCATAGAATACAATTTCCATGTGGTTTAGCATTCTATTTGTACTTTATTTGACTCCTGGTTCCAATCGCTCCCCAGATAGAGGTTTTCGAGCAATTATTGCTAGCAAAATTCATTATTTTGATAGATTGAATGCGGCCGTTCTTTTATGCGTGCGGCCCGATTTTGGGCAACATATAGCTTTGGCATCCAGTAATTGTAGGGCGCGCGCCGCGCACCCGATCGCGTATTGAGGTAATTAAATGTTAAATTTGCTAATTGAGCCACTACAATTTGAGTTTATGAGAAATGCGATCGCCACTGGCGTTTTGCTGGGAATTCTCTGTGCGGTTGTCGGCTCTTATTTAATCGTACAGCAAATGGGAATGATGGTTGACACGATCGCCCATTCGGTTTTAGCGGGATTGCCAGTTGCTTTTTCTTTAGGTTTCAATATTTCGATCGGCGCTTTTATTTCGGGAATTATCAGCGCTGCAATTATGGTGTGGATTCAGTCGCGATCGCGCATTAAGATTGATGCAATTATGGCATTAATTTTATCGACATTTTTGGCAATTAGCGTGACGCTGATTAGCGTGCTGCGGACGACAAAGTTAGACCTTGATGGCTTCTTATTTGGAAATATTTTATCAGTTGCACCGTCAGACTTGCAGCAAACATTTATCGTTACTGCGATCGTGCTGGTAGCAGTTAAACTATTTTACAAGGAATTGCTATTTTATACTTTCGATCCGCTGGGAGCCCAAGCTAGCGGTTTGCCTGTAAACTGGATTTATTTGGGGATGATTTCGGCGATGACGCTGACAATTGTGGCGAGTTTGCAAACCGTGGGGGCGCTGTTAGTAATTTCGCTGTTAATCGGGCCGGGAATTACGGCGTATTTGTTGGTGAAAGAACTGCATTTAATGATGGGAGTGGGCGCGATCGTCGGGGTGGCAGCAAGCGCGATCGGGATGTATTTAAGTTATTATTTGAATGTGCCTTCTGGAGCGGCGATCGTCCTGGTTGTTTTTGGGTTATTTGTGCTAGCTTTGCTGTTGAGTCCCAGTCAAGGAATTTTGACCGGGAAGAAGGGAGAGTAATATCTTATTTAGTAAGGTGCGCACTGCGCACCCTACATATATAGTAGTAATATCTTATTTAGTAAGGTGCGCACTGCGCACCCTACATATATAGTAAGTGCGTACTTCAAGACGCACCTTATTGTTTGTGTTGTTGCCTCATTTCTGCATCTTGTTAAAGCCTTTTCCCCGCATAGATTTTGACCAAACCAGCAACTCGCCATTATCGCCGCCGGCTGCTAGAAATTGACCGTCAGGATGCCAAGCAAGACAGGAAAAACCCCTTTGAACACCCTCAAGAATTTGCAGCAATTGTTCGGCTTCGTACCACAAACAAAGTTGACCGTCTTCGGAGGCGGAAGCTAATAAAAATGTCTGGGGTTGAAAAGCAATCGCCCTGACAACTTTTTCGTGTACTTCCAACGCCCAACCTTCCCAACCGATACTTTCATCGGCTTGTCTTTCCCACAAGGCAATTCCTTCAGAACTCGCAGCAGCTAATAAAGGCGCGCCTAATGAATTAGTTTTATCCGACCAAGCTAATTGCCTAACTTTGCCGGGAAAACCCTGCATTACCCAAGGTTGAGAATTTCCCCATTCGTTGACAATTAGAGTATTGTCCATATTGCCGCAGGCTAAATATTGCCCTGACGGCGACCAAGAAACTGCACCTGTTGCAGATGGTACAGACAAAAAATGCGGGTCTTCATCCCAGTCTTCACCGTTCCAAACTTTTACACCTTGATAGCCGCTAATTGCCAGATATTTAACAACCGGATGCCACGCTAAATCTAGCACCGAGGATGAGTCGAAATTCAGGGTTACTTCAACTGTATTTTCCTCAGCATTCCAAACTTGCACGCAGCGACCCATACTGAATGCTAATTGGTTGCAATTGTGATTCCAAGCTAATTTGTCAACCCACACGCGCTTGTTGTCCAAATCGGCAATTAATTCCCCAGAATTAACGCGCCAAATTCGCACTTTTCCGTCTTGTCCCCCCGCAGCTAAGAATTGGCTGTCTGAGGAAAAAGACAAGCAATCTGTTGACTTACCCGTAGCTGTTTGCAGCGGCCGCAAGGACAATTCATTCATTGCCCCTACAGTTCCTAACATCACTTCGCCGGCGGCGGAAGAGATTGCTAAAGTTTTGCCGTCGGGTGACCAAGTAACGGCGGTTACGTAGTCAGATAGGATTTCTTTAGCGTGGAATTGCAGCATTAATTCGCTTCTGCTGGTCTTTTTTTTGCCAGTTTGTTTTAAACCAGACACTTGCGGAAATCCTCTGTTAATTGAGCGGCATTTAAGTTGCGGCCGATGAATACAAGCTCGTTTTTCGGAGTTTCGGTTGCTTTCCAAGCTCGATCGGGCTTGCCATCAAACAGCATATGGACTCCTTGAAACACAAATCTCCGGTTGTCTCCAGCCATGTTTAAAATGCCTTTTGTCCGAAAGATATCCGGGCCTTTTGTCCGCAGCAATTCGCCGATCCAATCGCTGAATTTGTTGCCGTCGATCGTACCGGATTCGACTATTGCTACGGAAGTTACTGTTTCGTCATGTTCGTGGGCGTGCTCTTCCAAAAAATCTGGTTCGATTTCTAAAGCTCGGTTCAAATCGAAGGCTTTAACTCCTAACAAAGCATCCATTTCTAGATCGGCATTGCGGGTGCGGTAGATTTTTGCCATTGCATTCATGCTGCGAATCCGTCTTTCTAGTTCCGCTAACTCTTCGGGAGTAACTAAATCGGTTTTGTTGAGCAAAACTACGTCAGCGAAGGCAATTTGTTCTTGGGCTTCGTCTGCATCCCAGTGCTGGTGGATGTGTTTGGCATCGACTACAGTAACAACTGCATCCAGCAGCATTTTGTCCCGCATATCTTCGTCTACAAAAAATGTTTGAATTACGGGTGCGGGGTCTGCTACGCCCGTGGTTTCGATGACGAGGTGGTCGAATTTGTCGCGCCGCTTCATTAAGTTGCCGATAATGCGAATTAAGTCGCCGCGAACCGTACAGCAAATGCAGCCGTTGTTCATCTCGAAAATTTCTTCGTCGGCATCAATTATCAGTTGGTTGTCGATACCCACTTCGCCGAATTCGTTGACGATGACAGCAACTTTTTTGCCGTGCTCGTGGGTTAAAATGCGGTTGAGTAACGTAGTTTTGCCTGCACCCAGATAGCCCGTGAGAACAGTTACGGGAATTGATTCGGAAATTGATTCGATCGCGACCGCCGTCACCATAACTTTACCTCAAGTATTGTGGAATGATAACCATTGTCGGTATTTTACACCAGCATTGCTGCTAGCAGCAATAATTTAAAAAAATATTAATAAAATCTGGTTGGTAATTGGTAATTGGTAATTGGTAATTGTTCGTGGAATTTCACGTTGTGGAGGGAATAACTCGATCGCCTGCAGCGCGCTCCATGAGAACTGATATAGACAAAATAACTATAGTAAGTTACGATATTAAATCTATACATTAAATTTAAAAAACGCCATGACTCAAATTTCTGAAAAGCGACAAGCGTTACGGAAGAGAATCTCTCCCGATCGAATTGTACCGCCAGAAGAATTAGCAAGACGCAAAGCAGAGAGAACCGAACGGCGTTTGCGCGGTAGGGCAATATTTGAGAGACTTCGACCGGAATTGATCGGCGAGCATTACAATTGGTTTATTGCGATCGAGCCGGATAGCGAAGAATACTTAATCGACCCCACATTATTAGGCATCGTCCAAAAAATTAAGGAATATTGCAGCGATAAAAATGTGATGCTAACAGCTTTTCGTCTCAATGAAACTGGAGCCTGCGGTCGAATATGATATCAGGTTGGTTTGGGGAAAACGGAGAGTTGTTTTTTGAGATAGAACTAATTGCCTCGAATGGCGATATTTTTCCTGTAGAAGTGATGTTAGATACAGGTTTTACCGCTGGCTATATAGCAATTAATTTTCAAGATATGGAAGCTTTGGAATGGCCGTTAGTTGAGTCGGATTTCGAGCTGCAGACAGCGCGGGGAGATGCTTTATTTGACATTTATGAAGGTCGGGTAATTGTTGACGGTCAAGAATTTACCGTTCCGGTTCATGTTGGCGACGAACTCCCGGAGATTTTAATCGGTTCGCAATGGTTAGAAAGTATGCAGTTAGTTGTCAATAAACCAAGGGGAATTTTAACATTAGAAATAGTATAGCATTTTTGGGGTAATTGGGAATTGGGAATTGGGAATTGATTGAGAGTTTGCATCATGCCCCGAAAAGAATTGCAATACATAAATTCGTTCTACCCAAGCCACTAAGCTCGATCGTGTGTTACAAATTAGAAAGATAAGCGAACCGACATCGATCGACGCAACAACCTAGAGCGTGCTTTCAAAATGGGAGATCCCCCCCCAGCCCCCCTTAGTAAGGGGGGAGCAAGAGTGTTAAAGTCTCGCTTCTTAAGGGCGACAATAATCTTAAAGTCCCCCTTCTTAAGGGGAATTTAGGGGGATCGAAAATTGAAATTTTTCTGTTCGCTTAAATGTTTTCCACCGATTGCTATAAAATTCCATGACTGCAACACTTACCGTTACCGAAAATCCCTTACTTACGGGCAAAGGACTGCCAACCTTTGATGCGATCGCACCGGAACACGTAGTTCCTGCCGTCACTCAACTGCTGGCAGAATTAGAAACAGAATTAGCTAACTTAGAAACCTCCGTTAAACCGACTTGGGATGGTTTAGTAGAACCCTTGCAGCTACTCGGAGAACGTTTGAATTGGACTTGGGGTATTGTCGGACATTTAATGGGCGTCAAAAACAGTCCCGAATTGCGATCGGCCCACGAAACTGTACAGCCGCAAGTAGTACAATTTTATAACAAACTCAGCCAAAGTAAGCCGCTGTACGAAGCTTTTAAAGCATTGCGCGAAAGCGAAATTTGGGACGGTTTAGAACCAGCTCAAAAACGCATTGTAGAAGCATCCCTCCGAGATGCGCAACTTTCCGGTATCGGTTTGGAAGGCGAGAAAAAAGAGCGCTTCAATGCCATTCAATTAGAATTAGCAGAACTTGCTACCAAATTTTCTAACCACGTTCTCGACGCTACCAAAGCTTTCAGCCTCACCCTCACAAACCCAGAGCAAGTTGACGGTTTGCCACCAAGTTTGTTGAGTTTGGCAGCCCAAATTGCTCGCGCTGCTGGCGCAGAAAATGCAACTCCTGAAAACGGCCCTTGGCGGATTACTTTAGACTTTCCCAGTTACGGCCCTTTCATGCAGCACAGTACCCGCCGTGACTTGCGCGAAAAGTTGCACAAAGCTTTAATCTCTCGCGCTTCTAGCGGGGATTTGAACAACTGGCCTTTGCTCGATCGAATTTTAGCATTGCGTCAGGAAAAAGCTGTTTTGTTGGGCTTTGAAAGCTACGCTGAATTGAGTTTGGCAAGCAAAATGGCTCCTAACGTTGCAGCAGTGGAAAGTTTGTTAGAAGAATTGCGCCAAGCCAGTTACGATGCTGCTGTCAAAGACTTAGCAGACTTGAAAGAATTTGCAGCAGCAAAAGGCGCACCGGAAGCTGCTGAATTGATGCAATGGGATGTCGGTTTTTGGTCGGAAAGACGGCGGGAAGAACTGTTTGCTTTCAGTGCCGAAGAATTGCGCCCTTATTTTGCTTTGCCGCAGGTGTTAGAAGGATTGTTTGGATTAGTAAATCGATTGTTTGGCGTGAAAGTAAAAGCTGCTGACGGTCAAGCTCCAATCTGGCACAAAGATGTGCGATATTTCCAAATAGATGATGAAGCCGGAAATACGATCGCCTATTTCTATTTAGACGCTTACAGTCGCCCGGAAGAAAAGCGCGGCGGTGCTTGGATGAACGAGTGCGTAGTGCGCGCTAAATTCGTGGAAGCGGGAACGACTTCAACGCGCTTACCGGTGGCATATTTAGTGTGCAATCAAACTCCGCCAGTTGATGGCAAACCGAGTTTAATGACTTTTGCAGATGTCGAAACTTTGTTTCATGAATTCGGTCACGGTTTGCAGCATATGCTAACAACTGTAGACTATCCGGGAGCTTCCGGCATCAATAATGTGGAGTGGGATGCGGTGGAATTGCCCAGTCAATTTATGGAAAATTGGTGTTACGATCGCGCTACATTATTCGGGATGGCAAAGCATTACGAAACTGGGGAAACTTTGCCGGAACACTATTACCAAAAACTGCTAGCAGCGCGTCACTACATGAGCGGCAGCGCCACGCTCAGACAGGTACATTTTAGCACGATCGACATTGAATTGCACCACCGCTATCGATCGGGAGGTAGCGAAACTGTAGTCGATGTTCGCAATCGAATTGCCAAAACTACAACTGTTTTGCCGCCCTTGAAAGAAGACGCATTTTTGTGCGCTTTCGGACATATTTTTGCGGGCGGTTACGCGGCGGGTTATTACAGTTATAAATGGGCGGAAGTGCTCAGCGCTGATGCTTTTGCGGCCTTTGAAGAAGCGGGTTTGGAAGATGAAAGCGCGATCGCTTCTACGGGCAAGCGTTTTCGAGATACAGTGTTAGGATTGGGCGGCAGTTTGCACCCGATGGAGGTTTTTAAAACTTTCCGAGGACGGGAACCGAGCACTAAGGCTTTATTGCGTCACAGCGGTTTAGCTGCTTAACAACAATAGGATTCAGCTAATATCAATTTAATGTGAAGTTGCACAGATCTCGATCCCCCTAAATCCGCGCCACTTGCTTCATTTGGGGGGACCCCAAGATCGCAGTGGCTTCCCTCCCGGGGGACTTAAAGAGCGATTCCGGTCCCCCCCTTCTGTAGGGGTGGTGCCCCCGTGCCCACCCTGGCTAGGGGGGATCGAATTCTATGCAACCTCATAAAAAATTGGTATAACACTTTTGACCAAAGTTCCCCTTAAAAAAAAGGGGGACTTTCGACCTATCGCGCCCATTGCTGCAATATATAATTGTAAAACTTCTCAGTATCTACTCGATCCATTGCTTGAATTTTCCGCCCTCCAGCTTGAACTTTAGTCCGCCCTTGACTCAAACCTTCCGTAACAATTTCAGTTTCCCATTCTCGCAGTTGGTAAAACTCAGGATGCGCCAAATAAGCCGTTGCTAAAATATCCCAAAAATAGTAATCTTGTGATATTGCCAGCGCGTAACACTGGCCGGCTAAGTCGGAAATTGGATAGCGGCGCTGTTTTGCTAAAAGATTGGAAAATTCCACAGTTAGCGGTACATTATTGGTAATATCTAGAGGACACATAACAACGGGAATTTGAGTTTGCCAAACGCGATCGATCGCGATCGGGTCCCAATAAGCATTCCATTCCGCTGACATATCTTGTCCGGGTTCCATATCTTTGCTAACATTACCGGGAACGTTTAATGCACCTCCCATCCACACTATTTCTTGAATTTTAGTTTCAATTTCCGGCGCGATATCTAAAGCTTGAGCTACTGTTGTTAAAGGCCCCGTTACCATTAATGAGATCGGTTCCGGTGCATCCTGCAAAACTCGAACCATAAAATTTTGTCCGGGTTCCGAAATTAATGGCGCATCAATTGTCGTTTTTTCGTTTAGAATGGGAAGTCGATCGACCGCAAAGGAATCCCGCCGAAACAACACCGGAAAAGGGTTGAGTCCCCTCACGGTACTCGCCGCCACCGGAACATCTGAACGCCCCATTAAATCTAGAATTTTGCGCGTTGCACTCACCGCCGGCTGAATGTAGCAGTCCGCAGGAGTTACAATTACTCCCAGGGTTTCGACTTCCTCCATTGTCATCAACAATACGACTGAAAGATAATCGTCAACCGCACCGTCATGATCCATCAGTACAAGTTTTTTAGACGCAAGTTTTTTAGACATTTCGATCGCCCCGACATAATTTCTATAAAATACAATATATCTTTTTGGGTAATGGGTAATGGGTAATGGGGTAATGGGTAATGGGTAATGGGTAATGGGTAATGGGTAATGGGTAATGGGGTAATGGGTAATGGGGTAATGGG
>JAAUPF010000285.1 GCA_012034575.1 Richelia sp. CSU_2_1
CCTTCTTCCTTCTTCCTTCTTCCTTCTTCCTTCTTCCTTCTTCCTTCTTATCTGCGTTCATCCGCGTTAATCTGCTGGCATCTGCGGTTGCAAAATCAAACAATTAGTTACTATCCTAGTTATACCCAAATCGAGTAACTTTTGCAAATCAGATCGATCGTCCACAGTCCACGCCACAATATCAATTCCCCGACTGCGAGTTTCTCGAATCAGTGCGGGATTTTCCAGCAAAATACGATACTGGCTGCTAATTAAATTGTCGCGATAAATCTGTGCTTTAGCTAATTGAGTTTTGTACGCTTCTAGATTAGCAACAATATGTCCGATCGCCAAATCGCCCGACAGACGCCGCACTTGTTCCAAAAATCGATCGCTAAACGAAGTAATAACGCATTTTTCTTGAATTCCCGCACCGTTCAAAGTATTGACAAACTCCGCGACTTCTGCATCCGACCATTCGCAGTGCGGCTTGACATCAAAATAGAGAAATTTATCAACATTTTTGAGGATTTCTAACGCTTCTGTTAAGGTGGGAATTTTTTGTTTGGCAAATTTTGCATCGAACCATTTACCCGCATCAAGTAGCTGCAAATCTGACAGTTTAGTTTCTCTAACTTTGCCAGTAACCCCGGTGATTCTATCTAATGTTGCGTCGTGAAAAATCACCGATACGCTATCAGCCGATAGCTGCAAGTCAAATTCGATCGAACTTGCACCGCGGGCGATCGCCAGTTCAAAAGCTGCTAAAGTATTCTCAGGGGCAATAGCCGAAAATCCGCGATGGGCAATAATTTCTACATTCATTGTTTGTAAATAGTCGATCGTCAATAGTTAATAGTTGAGATTGTATCCGATCGACAGCAATCTTGTAGGGGCGGGTTCACAACAATCTGCGGTAAAAATCTCCAATCTCATAAACCCGCCCTCACTCCGCCTACAATCTAAATGTACCATCAATCTCGTAAATCCGCCCCCACCCAACTAACAATATAAATCTACTATTGATTTATTGGGTAAGAGGTTGATTTATATCCAAGCAGAGAAGGGCGGGTTTATCAGATTGTTCGAGTTGCATTAGGGATTTCAGCGAACCCGCCCCTACAGAATTTGGGAAATATAAAAACAGCTTCTAGCTGCTTAATCTAGACTTTAATTCTACTAAATTATTGACTCCAATTCGCAGCTTTCTAGCGCCCTAAAAGCTTGACCAAACCGATACCGCCAAAGTACAGTGCCAGCACTGCACCTCCTAAAAGACTTTGGGTTAAAGGATCGGTAGAAGGTGTTAAAACCGCTCCCAAAACTGCGGCTCCCAAGATAACATACCGCCATCCGGCAAGCATTCGATCGGAAGAAACTATGCCTAAAATTCCTAACAAGGCTTGGACGATCGGGATTTGAAATGCTAAGCCGGTACTGAACATTAACAGCAGCACGAATTCAAAGTATTTGTCGATCGACCATAACTGTTCTACTACATCAGCACCGTAAGTCACAAAAAAGTTGAGCGCCGCCGGAATTAAGGCTATGTAAGCAAATACTAAGCCGCCTAAAAATAGAAAACTCGAACCAAAAAAAACTGGTCCTAGCAGGCTTCTTTCTTTCTTGGTCAATCCCGGAATCACAAACAGCGCGATTTGGTAAAATATAAACGGACTTGCTATTAACAAACCGCTGTATCCTGCCACTTTTATGGAGACGAAAAAATACTCTCCGGGGGCTAGCTGCAAAAATTTAACTGCGCCTGCAGGTACTTCTAATAATTGGACGATCGGTTTAACTGTTAAAAAGCAGCCGACTACACCAACTGCTACTGCAATTAGCGAGTAAAAAATTCGCATTCGCAATTCTTCTAAATGCTCGAACAAAGACATCTCAACTTCATCGGGGAGCTCGTCGAGATATTCGTTTTCTAGGTTGCGCGCACCCACTATTGCACTGTCACCTATTCCATTATCGCTAATTAGAGTGTCGCTAACTGGCGCAATGCTGGGTTCGAGGTTGTTATCGGAATTTTGCTCTGGCGTTTCTAAGTTTGAGGGAGAAGTCATGCGATTTTAGATTTTAGATTTTAGATTTTAGATTGCTCCGACGGCTAAATCCATTTCGGCAAGGCACGGATGAAAATTGTATTATACCAATTATCCGTGACATTGGTAATTGGTAATTGGTAATTGGTAATTGGTAATCGGTAATCGGTCATGGGCGAAGCGTAGCGGAGGGAATCGGTAATTGGTAATTGGTAATCGGTAATCGGTCATGGGCGAAGCGTAGCGGAGGGAATCGGTAATTGGTAATTAGTGATTCGTAATTGTCAACGATCGACTATCAACTGTCAACTGTCAACTATCAACTGTCAACTATTAACTGTCAATTTCAATCGCGATTTTGCCAACGGCGCGGCCTGTTTCGCTGTATTCGTGGGCTGCTGATACTTCTGCTAAATTGTAAGTGCGATCGATAATTGGTTGCACTTTACCAGCTTCGATTAAATCCCGCAAAGTTCCTAAATCGCTGCTGTTGGAGTTAGCCAAAATTAATTTAGCTTTTTTTCCAGGCAATAACCAACTTGTTAACAGTGGTAAAAAATCGTCTAATTTTGGCAAAGTCGAGATATAAACTCCCTCCGATCGCAGTACATTCTCGCACTCAGCAAAGGTTTTTGTGCTGACAGCATCCAATATTATATCATATTTTTCTGTTTGTTTTGTAAAATCAATTTGAGCGTAATCTAAAACAATATCTGCTCCCAAACTATTTACCAAATCTGCATTTCTGGCACTGCAAACTGCCGTAATTTCCGCATTCATCGCTTTAGCAATTTGCACGGCAAAAGTGCCGACTCCGCCGGAAGCACCGTTAATTAATACCTTACTTCCCGATTTAATTTCACCTAAATCTCGCAGCGATTGTAAAGCAGTTAAACCCGCGATCGGCACTGTTGCTGCTTGGACGTGCGTAATGTTTTGAGGTTTAATTGCAGCGGCAGATTCCGGCACTGCTGCGTATTCGGCACAAGCGCCTCCTGCTGCGGGATTTAAGAAGGTATAAATTTCATCTCCGGGTTGAAATTTGGTGACTTCCCGGCCGACTTCTATGACGACTCCAGAGATGTCAGAACCGACTATTTTGGGAAAGTTAAATCCTGATAGCAATTGCAGGTGTCCTTGGCGAGTTTTCCAGTCTACGGGATTGACGCTGCTAGCGCGAACTCGCACTAACAATTCGTTGGCTGTGGCGGTGGGTTTTTCTATTTCTCGGTACTGCAATTCTCGAGCGGAACCGTAGCGATCGAACACAATTGCTTTCATAGCGATGTTTCCGGTTTTTTTTTAGATCGTATATCAATTTTACTGTTTTTCTAAGTATTCGATCGATTTTTTACCGCAGAGGGCGCAGAGGGCGCAGAGAGAGAAGAAAGAGAGAGATAAGAGTCTTCTCGTGTTTATTAGTAAGGGCAATAGGTTATGCTCGGGATCGATCGCGCGTTAGCGAAGCCCTCGAAGAGGATCGCCCTTCAAAACAGACTACCTCTAAAGAATGACTTTGGTGCCTTTTTAACAACCGTATTTTATAACTTTAGCATGACGCAAAAGGGGCGATCGATCGCTTACTTTTAAAGGGAGAAACAACAACGCAGAAACCGGGTTTTTTACGAAAGAATGCTTTTAAAGCTTTTAATTCCGCTAAACCTGGTTTCTTTAGTTGGAATGTCTGAGTCCTGAAAAAATAATATTCTTTTTGAGAGATTTCGATTATGACAGCTAACGGAGCGAAAACGAAACGAGTTGCCCTACTCATCGAAAATGGCGTTGAAGATTCTGAATTTCAAGTTCCCTATAACGCCTTAAAACAAGCAGGATTTGATGTTGTTGTCCTCGGTTCGCGCACGAATGAAAAGTATCTGGGAAAACAAGGAAAACTGGCAATGCAGGCAGACGGAACTACTACGGAAGCAATGCCGGCAGACTTCGATGCAGTGTTAATTCCCGGCGGTATGGCTCCCGATATGATGCGCACTAATCCGAATACAGTGCAGTTTGTGAGGGAAGCTTTTGAACAAGGCAAAATAGTTGCTGCTGTTTGTCACGGGCCGCAAGTTTTGATTGAAGCTGACTTGCTCAAAGGCAAAAATGCGACGGGTTTTCTGGCAATCAAAAAAGACATGATGAATGCTGGAGCTAATTATATCAACGAAGCTTTGGTCGTTGACGGCAACCTGATTACTTCCCGACAACCGGGGGATTTAGCAATTTTTACAACTGCAATTTTAGCTCGACTCGGCTACGGTGGCAAAGCCGCAGGTTTGCCCGAAGAAACTGACATAAATGCCGAATGGTGGAAACTAGCAAATGCTTGGGGCGGCTCGACCCAAGGTGACATTGTAAAAGGTTTGAATACCGCTCTTGCAGGGGAGCGTTATGCTTGCGAAGCGTTCCAACACTACGCAGAAAAAACGCAAGATAGCGACTTACGATCGCTCTTGACCGAAATGATTCAAAACAAACAGCACCACATCATCGCCCTGGAAAAACGCCTTGACAATTTGGGCGAAAAACCTTCAATTCCTGCTAAGATTGCTGACAAATACGCCAAGCTCAAAGCCTCGATGCAGGGAACAGATGAAACCTTTTTACTGCGGAGCACTCTGGGAGATTTGCAAACAGGTATTGTGGATATCAACAACCTGCGCGTCAAGTTCACAGATCCGGTAACAACAGCCATTTTGACAGAGATAGAATCCGATTTATCTAAGTGCGAACAAGCTGTTGCTAAACTCTATCGCGATCGCGCAAGTTCGCAGGAAATTAAAGCTCCCAAACCTTCAACTAGCCCCGCCTTAAATAGTTGATAGTTGATAGTTGATAGTGTGGAATGGGCGCAGCATAGCGGAGGGAATTGGTAATTCTCCAACTCTCCCACTCTCCCCCTCTTCCTTCTTCCTTTCGATCGAACCCACCTAGCGCGCCACTGAAATGTTATCGTGCCAAAATAAAATCTCCCCCTTTGCTGTAAAATGAAACCCGAAACTAAACAGCAGGCACGCTGAATAACAGCAAGGTGGAGGTTCGATCGAATGGGCGCTATTTTTGTTTCAGCCGGACATGGTGGATTTGAAGGTAACTTGCGCGATCCGGGGGCAATTGCTTTTGGTACTACAGAAGCTCAAGAACTGATTCTCATTCGCGATTTGTTAGTACCTGAATTGCGGCGGCGAAATCTAACAGTTTTCTCCGTACCCGATACTTTGAGTTTGGTGCAAACTATCGCTTGGATCAACGAGCGATCCCAGGCCGGAGATGTAGCTGTAGAAACGCACATTGATGCTTTTTCTAGTCCTAGAGCTCGCGGTGCTAGTGCCTTTTATATTGGCAGCAATCCCAGGCGAAAAGCAGATGCCGATTTAATCTTAAATGGGTATTTGCGACGGATTCCAGAGATGCCAAATCGAGGTGCAAAAGCTGATACTGAAGCAGGTGTCGGCAGCCTTGCATTTTGCAGGCGCGTAAATATTCCTTCCCTACTGATTGAACTCGGTTTTTTGACCAATCCCGACGACGTGAGAATAATTCAAACTCGCCGCCGCGATATCTCACTGGGACTCGCTGACGGACTCGAAGCTTGGGTAAAAAATACGACTTTAAAACCTTTGCCTACCCCCACACCTGCACCTGTACCCACACCTGCACCCGCGCCGAAACCTACCCCAACACCCGCACCGACACCCGCACCGACACCCGCACCGACGCCCGCACCGGCACCTGTAGTTTATCCGCTAATTAATATTAAAATTAACGGTTCGCCCTACGAAGACAAAGGGATTTTGGTAAATGGAAATGCTTTCGTTCCTTCAGAAGTTCTTGACTTTCTAGATATCGAACCCGCCGCCGTTGACAGGCGAATTACTTATAAAGGAGTGGTATTCGTGCGGGCGATCGATCTGCGCGATCGGGATATTGCTGTAGTGTGGGATCAGTCAACAACCTCAATCTTACTGCGATCGCGCCGCGACATTTTGGCAGGGATTGGCAGAATCATGAATCGGGGTCAAACTACTGCCCAACAACTGACAGCATTTCTGACAAAAAACAACAGCAATGCGATCGCAAAATTCCCCAATTTGCCTCAAATATACGTGCAAGAAGCAGCGGCAGAAGGTGTCAACCACGATGTAGCTTTTTGCCAAATGTGCTTGGAAACAAATTTCCTGAACTTTGGCGGTCCAGTCAAACCTGAACAATTCAACTTTGCCGATATGGGAGTAATTAGCCCTACAAATTCTGGCCTAACATTTCCCGACGCCCGCACGGGAATTAGAGCACAAATTCAGCACCTCAAAGCTTACGGAAGCACGGAACCCATCAACCAACCTTTAGTTAAAGAAAACGTGCGCTTTCGCTTTGTTAAGCGCGGCATTGCCCCTACGGTTAACGAACTTGTCGGACGCTGGAATGCTGACTCTCAATACGGACAAAAAATCATCAATCTCATCCGCCTTTTATACGAAAATTCAGGATTGTTATAGTCCTGACGGGGTGACAACCCCGTCACAACCCCGATCGAATCAAAGACATAGCCCTCAAACCCCTCTGAAAAAATGGCAGTTTATTAGGTCTAGCTCTCATTAATTCAGCAACAATTTCTTGACAAAAC
>JAAUPF010000286.1 GCA_012034575.1 Richelia sp. CSU_2_1
ATGAGGGAAGAAGGATGAGGGAAGAAGGAAGAAGGAAGAAGGATGAGGGAAGAAGGATGAGGGAAGTGTAAGGTATTAGGTGGTAGGTGTTAGGTGTTAGAACTTTTACCTCAAACCTAATACCTAATACCTATTTTTTAGGAATTTCTTTCTGCGATTCTGCTTTTTCTGAATTCGCTTTTTTGGAGTTTTCTTTCTGCGATTCTGCTTTTTCTGAATTCGCTTTTTTGGAGTTTTCTTTCTCGGATTCTGATTTTTTTGAAGTGGATTTTTTGCCGCCTTCTTTTTCAGAAGTTGCCCGATCGGCTGCGGCGGGCGAAGCAATTGCGGGAGGGGGGCTGGCTGCGGATTCTTGAGCGTAAACTAGATATTTCTGATACTCGAGTACCTTGGTTTGAGCTACTTCGTGGTTGGGGCTGGAGGGCGGTACTCTTCTCATTAAAGAAACTGCTTCTTGCCAGCGATCGGCAACTGAAACCCAATCTTCTTTGCTTTTTGCCGATCGCCCTAATTCCGCTGCGGTGACGGCTTTATTAACTGCTTCTCGAAAAGTATCTGGTGCCGTTTCTAAATTCGCTATTGCCTCGGGATTGTTTCCCGTATTTGCTGTCGCTTCGTTGAAACTTTTATTCACAAATGCTGCCACGGCGAGCGCCAAAATACCTGTAACTATCCCAACTATAATTAAAGTAGTCCGCAGCCTGTTTTCTAATGCCACCAATGTCGCTGCTTTGACCTCGAAATCGCTGGGATTTGCCAGACGATCGCTAGTTGGAACCAAGGCAGAACTCGGCGCGGGTTCATCAGTCAATGTCAGTTTAGAAAACGTACTGGCATCTAAACTAAATTCTTCCATCCAAGCAGCAGCTAACTGACCGTTTTCTCGACCTTCAACTTTTACAGTATGAATTGATTTCGACTGCAAAGAAGCTAATTCGCTGCGGATTAATTCAATTGACTGTTCTCTGTCTGGTATGCGATCGGCTTCGAGCATTATTTCCAAACAATCGCCGCTGAAATTAACTGTGGTTGATGTTGTTAAAATGCCAGCCGATCGCAACTGAATGTCGAGCAAAGATGCGATCGCCTGGGGGTTTCCCTGCTTGGCTAGTTCCTGATGATTGAGCTCTGTCATGGCTGGACACCTGATGATTGTAATTGACAGTTGTTAAGCGACAATATAGCAACCCTATTTTAGTAACAAATCAGATTTTTTAATGAACCGCAAAGGGCCCAGAGGACGGCGAGCAAGAGCTAAAACAAACAGTATATTAGCAAACTTCTGGCTCCCGACTCCTGACTTCTGCTATAATAGATCGGCGCAAATCAAAGGTGAAAAGATGGAAACTACGAACAGCTTTACACCTAAATTAACTGCAGACGGCTCTTTTACTTTTTTCTCAACCGAGTTCCATCAAGCTTTTCACAGCGATTTCGGGGCTTGTCAGGAAGCGGAACTTAAGTTTGTCGGCCCACTCGAACTCAGGCGCAAAGCCGCAATGCCGCAATTGCGATTGCTGGATGTTTGCTACGGGTTGGGCTACAACACGGCTGCGGCGCTGGCAGCGATTTGGGAAGAAAATCCCGAGTGTCGGGTAGAGTTGGTAGGGCTGGAGATCGATCCGCAAGTGCCTTTGTGCGCGATCGAACACCGCCTTCTCGATCGCTGGCTCACTCCGGTGCCCGAACTGTTAAGTATTTTAGCTGTCGATCGGCACTTGCAAACCGATCGCCTCCAAGCTAGCCTGCTTGTCGGTGATGCGAGACAAACTATCCGTCAGTTGCAGGAATCGGGTTTTTTGGCTGATGCGATTTTTCTCGATCCGTTTTCGCCTCCGGTTTGTCCGCAACTTTGGACGATCGAGTTTTTGGCTGCTGTGGCGGCTTGCTTGCAACCAGAAGGGCTTTTAGCTACTTATTCTTGTTCGGCTGCGGTGAGGGCTGCTTTGATGGCTGCCGGCTTGAAAATCAGTCCGACACCCCCCGCCGGCAGGCGTTCTCCCGGAACTTTGGCGGGTTTTTCGGCGCAAAATTTAGCGGAACTTTCGCAGCAGGAAAGAGAACATTTGCATACCAAAGCCGCCGTACCTTATCGCGATCCTTTGCTTTGCGACAAGGCGGAAATTATCTTGCAACGGCGTTTTGAGGAACACCAAAAGTCATCGCTGGAAGCAACATCGCGCTGGAAAAAACGCTGGGGGAGTTGAGTTTTGAGTTTTGAGTTTTGAATTGTTCGGGAGTTTTGAGTTTTAAGTAGGTTGGGTTGAATAATGAAACCCAACCTACAACCCAACTGTCAACTTAAAGGAGTTTTAAATTTTGAGTTTTGAGTTTTGAGTTAAAGACAATTCAAAACTCAAAACATACTTGCCCCAATCCGCTACTCATAACTCCCCGAAGCTGTCAACTGTCAACTGTCAACTATCAACTGTCAACTGTTACCGAGTTACGCACACTCCCCCCACGGATACGCGACATCTATCGTCTCGATCGAACCTGCCGCTGTCCACTCTCCCCGTTTCTAAATCCCTCGTGCGCGAATTATAGTAATAGTCTCCCTGCGGGTAATCGCGAGTCGGGATGGCACAATAAGTCGAATCTCTACCGTCATCGTTAAATCTGACTCTCACCATAGTACGTCTTTCGCGACAGTCGATCGGTCTCAAGCCAAAATCATCTCGCAAAATCCGTTCTCCATCGTAGCGCCCGTCGTATCGGCCCCGATCGCTGCGATCGTCCCATCTGTCGCCGGCGCGCCTGTCGCCATTAATTCCGGCAACTTCTAGCGTATAGCTACCGCCCCTGGTGGCATCTTTCGCTAACACTAACAGCTTGTATTCGCCGGTGCGGGGAATGCGATAATTAAAAGACAGGTCTTGGGTAAACGCTACTTGTCTGTTATTGCCGTAAAACAGCACCATTACGGGGGTAAAACCGCGACTTCTATCCGTGTCTAAAAACACTTCTATGTTGTCGCCTTCCCGCGCGCTGAAAGTGTACTCTTGGCCCCGCAGTTCTTCGACTGGAGATCCGGGAACCCACATATTTCGGAAGCGGTAGATAGGGGAATTGCGGCGGATTACTCCATCGATGCGATCGCTATTCCCGATGTATTCGGCAACCGCACTGGAGGGAATGCCTGTCAGTGCCAATCCTGCAACTAGCACTGCGGCAGCCATACTGTTTAATAAGTTGTGTTTTTTCATAGCAACCTCTAGAAAGTTTTAAATCTTTTTGCTTTCTTTGTTCGGACATTTTTCTACATTCTACATTTTCAATATAACTTATATCTCGCTGCGTGCAACTCACCCAACTGGACTATTTAGGGGCTGGCAGTAAAGGCTGAACTCTTTAACACTTTTTGCAGTAACGATCTTCGTATTTAGGGCTGTTTGGATTAAGGATTAAAATCCTTAACTGCGTTTTTAGTAAAAATTAAAATCCTTAACTTCGTTTTGAGTAAATATTAAGAGCGTTACTATTTAGATTCGGGTCTCTATATCGATAATATCGCGTTCGATCGACTACCACAAACAAAAACAGTTTGTAGTGCGGACTTGGGTCTGCACTACGAACTAATTAATTTTTACCCGCAAATCAGCAATCCCGATTCAGCGTCAAGAGTCGCTTCAATTCCCACGGGTAAAGCAGCATTAACTCCATCGTGCCCGAAGGGCAAATCCGAGACAACGGGAATATTTAAGTCTCCCAATCGCTCTTGCAAAACTTCCTCAATGCTAAAACTGGGAATACTGGCGTCAATTTGGCAGCGGCTGAAGCGCCCCAAAGCAATGCCGCGCACGCCCGCAAACACTCCCGCCATCCGCCACTGAGTCAGCATTCGATCGACCCTGTAAGGTGCCTCGGAAACATCTTCTAATGCGAGAATTACCCCAGTTAAATCCGGTTGGTAGGGGGTACCGATTAAGTGAGAAGCTACTGTCAGATTAGCCGGAAACAGCCTGCCCGTGGCTTTTCCCCCGCCCCATCCTTTACCGGACAAAGGTTGTAAAGGGCGGCCTTCCACGCAGTCAAAAAGTCGATCGATCGACCAATCCGGTTCTCCAGCTATACCGGTTAACAAAGGCCCGTGAACGCCCCAAATTCCTAATTTTTCGTAATTCCACAGCAAAGCTGTAATGTCTGAATAGCCGATCAGCCATTTGGGAGGATGGGAATCGGGAGTTGGTAATTGGGAATTTTGGGGGTTTTCTAGTTGCGATTTTTCCAAAAGTCGGGTGCTGCCAAAACCGCCTCGAACGCAGAGAATTCCACTACAATTCGGGTCTTTGAGTGCGTCTGCTAGCTGTCGGATTCTGTTTTCGTCGGAACCTGCTAAATATCCCCAGCGATCGTCAAAACCGGGGCTTAATTCAACTCGATAGCCGCGGGATTTCCAAATTTCTAAGCCGCGTTCAAAGTTAGTGAACTCGCGCAGGGTGCCGCTGGGGGCGATTACTTTGAGTAGGTCTCCTTTTTCCAGCCATTTAATGTTAGTCATCTGTTAGTTGATAGTTGAGAGTTGATAGTCGATCGTTGTAGTGCGAGTGTTCCTGCTCGCGATAGACTATCGACGATCGATTGATAGTTGTAGTGCAAGTATCGATCGATACTTAATAAAATGTCGAGCGTGGTTTCTGGGCGATCGATAATTTATGTAAAATTTATATAATCCCAGCACAAGTGCCAAAAATACCGTTTCCCGTCATCGCTGTTCCAACTGATGCCGCCTCCGATACCGAGGCGATGGGAACCAAGCCGAAGTTTTGGTTTTACCACCCAGAATTAGGTCGCTGCTTGTACAAACAATCTCGCCCCAACACGGGAGAAGATTGGGCGGAAAAGGTAGCATCAGAGTTATGCGGGTTGCTCGGACTTCCCGGTGCCGCCATTGAACTGGCAACCTGGAACAGCGGTTTCGGCACTGTTTCTCCTTCCTTCGTGCCCCCGACAGGTACTCTCATCCCCGGCAACGATATTTTAGCTCCCGCAGTGCCAGACTATCCCCGATTTCAAGCCTTTAACGTGTCGCAACATACTCTCGATATCGTGCTGAACGCCATCAGCAGCAGTGTTGTGGAACTGCCCCTCAACTGGACGCCACCAAACGGGATCGCTACGGCCGCGGAAACTTTTGTGGGATACTTGATGTTAGATACTTGGATTGGCAACACAGACCGCCACCACGAAAACTGGGGATTTGTCGAAGTAAGAGGCAGGAAAACGCCTCAGGTAACAGCGCATCTTGCTCCCACCTACGACCACGCATCCAGTCTCGGTAGGGAATTGCTAGATTCCAAGCGACTCGAACGTCTCAACAACAACGCTGTGGCTGCCTATGCGGTTAAGTGCAGGTCTGCATTCTATGCTGTTGTGGGGGACAAAAAAGCCCTGTCTCCTCTTGATGCCTTTCAAATCGCAGCACGAGGCTATCCCCAGGCAGCTAGAGTGTGGCAAGAACGCCTGAAGTCAGTGTCGGCCGCTGATACGCTAGCTATATTTGACCGAATTCCTGGGGAACGCATTTCAAAGGAGGCGAAAGCCTTCGCCCGACAGATATTAGAAATTAATCGGCACCGGCTGCTTTTACTGGGGGAGGAATTTTGTTGAATACTTTATTTGTTGCTTGGAACGAACTGCCCAGTGATGCTTGGTTCCCTATCGGCCGGCTGACGGGCGATGGAAATGGCTACCAATTTGCTTACACGGCTGGGGCAATAGCAGCACGGCGGCAATGCGGTTTTCAAGCTTTGCGATCGTTTCCTGACTGGGACAAAGTGTACTCTTCACCCGAATTATTTTCGGTTTTTTCCAATCGGCTGCTGCGCCCCTCTCGCCCCGACTATCCAGATTTTTTGCGCTGGTTAAATCTCCCGCAATCTGAGAACGACCCCCTGATTTTATTGGCTCGCAGTGGCGGACAGCGGGTGACGGATTGGTTGGAAGTTTTTTCGCCTCCCGAAGTTGATGAAGATGGGCTGTGTCACTTCCATTTTTTTGCTCGCGAATTGCAATATTTACCTGCTGAAGCCTTAAATCGAATTAATAGATTGCAAGCGGGTGATTTGTTGCGGGCGGTTGAAATCGAGGGTTTTGAAAATAACTGTATGCAACGCATTTTATCGCTATTAACTGTTGATGGCTGTCGGGTTGGCAACTGTCCCAAGTATTTGCTGGATGCGGATTTTTTGAGGCTGTTTCGGGAACCGGAAAGGGTACAAATTACGATCGATCGAGTTAATTTGCCACCGGCCCCGCAAGCGTTCCGATTGCTTTGTCGCTTGGTTGTTCGGGGAGGGGGAGGCTTTCAACCGTTTTCTAGTTCGCTGTATCAACCTATTTTATCGGAGCTGGCAACTACTGGGGCTAAAATACTTTGAATCTCCCGTGGGTTTGCAGGTAGGCGCTGGATTTCGATCCCACATTCCGCAGATATTCGATCGAATTTAATTTCAAAGAGATTCAGAATTGTCAAAACCTCAAATGATTGCTATGCAATCATTTGAGGTTTTTTAAGGTATAATGATTAGTGCAAGTAGAGCAACTATAAAAACTATGAAAAAGCCATCTGAAGCTATAAATATCGTAAATTTAGACCATTTAGGAATAGTAGCAGGGATCATAGATGAAATGGAA
>JAAUPF010000287.1 GCA_012034575.1 Richelia sp. CSU_2_1
GATATAGCAATCCTAAATCATTTGCGTAATTATTGTAGGGGCAATCCCCCCGTGGTTGCCCGATAGATTAGGGGTAGGCACTCTTGGCACTACCCCTACAAATTTTGCGAATCATTTAGGATCGCTATATACTTATAAACAGTGATATTCACAAAATTCCGCCGATCGACTAGAATACAATTTGGTGGATCGCAAGTTTTTGAGGAAAGACCTATGTCAGAATTTTTAGACTTTCTCAGACATCAGTTTGCCTACGTTGCCATTGGCGAATTTAAGCCAGGAAAATTTGAAGCAGCAGAACAATTGTTTGAAAAAGCAGTTGCAACTTATGCTACAGGTTTTAAGGGAGCATATCTGCTGCAATTACCCAATACCGACAAAGGTATTGCAATCATTTTTTGGGAAAGCGTAGAAGAGATGGCAGCCAATCAAAACGAGACTTACCAGGAAATCTTGAAGCAAATGACGCCTTTGTTTGTGAAAATACCAGACACTGATATTTATGAAATTGTCAGTGAAATTAAGCCAAAAACTGAATAAGCTTGCAGACAAACCGCAAGAGTTTCTCAAAAATCTTTCAACCTGCGCGTCATTCCCATTCCCATCGGCGTTTTTCGTCCAACTCCGCTGTAAAGAGCAAAATCTGCTAAAGCGTTGATTTGTTTAATAATCACCGGATTAACATCTCCCATAATTCGATAACTAACTTCACCGACGCAGCCAATAAATTTACTGCGAGAATCAACGCTAACTTCTGTTCTGATGTTGAAGAAACTGGGAAAAATAGCTTCAATGCAAGGCTGTTCGATCGGAATTCCGCTGTATTTATTCCAGCGATTTGCCAAACTGCTAAAAATACTTTCTCTAGTTGGCATGGCAGTATCGTATACACCTTGCCGAAAATTAGTAGGAGTGCAGAAAGTCAAAGATATTTGTCTGTCTGTTTCCGAAGCTCGATCGAATAGTTCAGCGTAGGTACAAAAGTTCACCCAAGGCTGGGTAGATTTCGGTACATTCACGATATTAGTGATGTACAAATCTGCTGGGCCGAGATGCCAAGGACGATCGAAATTTAGTTGCAGCCACAGTTGAGTTAGGCGATCGGACAAACTATCGTCGAGTAGAGAAATTCGCCACCAAATCGGCGTATTTTCCCGAATTGGTTGTTTGTACTCCCACTGTATCGCATCAGAAATAGTGCTAGTAGCGGTAGGCAAAACTTTCTTTTTTACCGACTGCGTGCTATTTGTGCTATTTGCATAAATCTCTTTTCTATTTAGTTGTAAAGGGCTGAGAGTAAAAGCTTTTTCATTAGTTTGGTCGTGCAAGTAAGCACTCAAATCGGTGTCTACAGCACTGACTAAGTTCAAAAATAAAGCGTGGAGATGCCTTCCCGTTAAAAACTGGGATGGAATTGGTGCAACTGGTAGCAGGTTTAAAACGAGGCTGTGGGGCATTTTTAAATTAGTAGTTTGCAGGCTCAGAAATAAGGTAGTGCGCGAACTTTAGTAATGGGGAATGAAAAATAGGGAATCGGGAATCGGGGATGGAGAATAGGGAATGGGGAATCGGGAATCGGGAATTAGATGTGCATTGCGCGTACCCACATTGCTCCTTCCTTCTTCCTTCTTCCTTCCCCCCTTGGGGCAGGGCGGTTTCATTCTCGAAAAAATGAGGGTGTGGTAGGGGCTGTAGGGGCGGTACCAAGAGTGCCCGCCCCCGTGCCTACCCCCCCACTTCTTCAGGCGATCGAGATTTCCGGCGATAAATAAACGTCTTGAATGGCGTTAAACAATTTTACACCTTCTTCAAAGGGACGTTGAAAAGTTTTACGACCAGAAATTAAACCGCAACCGCCAGCACGTTTGTTAATTACTGCGGTGCGAATTGCCTCGGCAAAATCGCTTTTTCCGGAAGCACCGCCGGAATTAATTAAGCCCATCCTTCCCGCATAACAATTAAGGACTTGATAGCGAGTGAGATCGATCGGGTGATTGGTTGTCAAATCTGAATAAACTCGCTTGTCTGTTTTGCCGTAACTGCGATCGCTAGCTTTAGCAACAGCTTCGTAACCGTTGTTACACTCTGGCAACTTCTGCTTAATAATGTCAGCTTCAATTGTCACTCCCAAGTGATTTGCTTGCCCGGTCAAATCCGCTGCAAGGTGATAATCTTTGTTTTGTTTAAAGATGTCGTTGCGGAGGTAGCACCACAGAATAGTCGCCATTCCGTATTCGTGAGCGTGAGCAAAAGCTTGACTGACTTCTTGGATTTGTCGCGTCGATTCCGGCGAACCAAAATAAATTGTTGCTCCCACTGCAACCGCTCCCAAATTCCAAGCTTGTTCCACAGAAGCAAACATTATTTGGTCGTATTGATTGGGATAAGTCAGCAATTCGTTATGATTTAGCTTGACAATAAAAGGGATTTTGTGCGCGTATTTGCGAGATACACTTCCCAAAATACCTAAGGTCGTCGCGACAGCATTGCAGCCAGCAGAAATTGCTAATTTAATGATATTTTCGCTGTCAAAATAGATGGGATTTGGCGCAAAAGAAGCGGCTGCCGAGTGTTCTATTCCTTGGTCTACGGGCAGGATCGATAAATAGCCAGTATTCGCCAAGCGTCCGCTAGAATAGAGTTGCTGAAGAGAGCGAAGGACTTGAGGAGATCGATCAGTCTGAGCAAAAATTCTGTCTACCCAATCCGGGCCGGGGAGATGCAACAAATCTTTAGGAATTTTCGCTTGATGGCCGAGCAAGTCTTCTGCTTCATTGCCGAGCCAAGACTCGATCGAATTGGAAACTGATAGTGTAGCTGTCATGCAGATTTCCCTCTCAATTTCAATGACAGGCTGATGATTGTAGACATCAGCTTTGCTGATATTGTAGCAAAAAACTTCTAGTTTCCATCCCGGAGATGATCAACCCAGTTTTCTAATAAGATTAGAGACAACAGCAACTTTGACGCGCTACCCTATAATAAGTTGGCAGCTCAGCAGCAGCTTAAATGCCAGCGAGCGCCGATCGATTCACAACTTTGCCATCAAAATGTCACACACTTACTTTGATTCTGAAAATAGTCACAAATCCTTCGAGATGCCCGGTGCTCGGCCACATTACAATCCCGATCGCCCCGGTCAAGTAGAGCATATTTTCCTCGACTTAGTGCTGGATATTCCCAAACAAAGCTTTCGTGGCATTTGCAGCATCCGCATCAATCCAGTCCGCAGCGGTATTGACAAATTAACCTTAGATGCAGTAAACCTGAACATTAAATCGGTAAAAGTCGGCGAAACCGAGCAAAATTTTGACTGCGACGGCGAAGTTCTGCAAATTCAACTGCAAGAACCGACAGTAGCTTACCAAGCAATTACAATCGCGCTCAAATATTCGGTCGAAAAACCCCAACGCGGACTCTATTTTGTCGGCCCGGACAAACACTATCCCGACAAACCTATTCAAGTTTGGACTCAGGGCGAAGACGAAGATTCCCGTTTCTGGTTTCCCTGTTTTGATTATCCCGGACAACTCGCAACTTCGGAAATTAGAGTGCAAGTTCCGCGACAACTTTTTGCGATTTCTAACGGCGAATTGATCGACACAAAAACCGACGGCGATGATAAAATTTATCATTGGTCGCAAAAACAGGTTCACCCCACATATTTAATGACTTTGGCTGTGGGTGACTTTGCCGAAATCAAAGACGAGTGGAACGGCAAACCCGTTACTTATTACGTTGAAAAAAGCCGCGAAGCTGATGCCAAACGCAGCATGGGCAAAACGCCTCAAATGATTGAGTTTTTCTCTCAAGCATTTGGGTATCCTTATCCTTTTCCCAAATATGCTCAAGTCTGTGTCGATGATTTCATCTTCGGGGGCATGGAAAATACTTCGACAACTTTACTAACAGATAGGTGCTTGTTAGACGAACGCGCTACCCTCGATAATCGAGGTACTGAAAGCTTAGTTGCTCACGAATTAGCTCACCAATGGTTTGGCGATTTAGTAGTAATCAAACACTGGTCCCATGCTTGGATTAAAGAAGGCATGGCTTCCTATTGCGAAGTGCTGTGGACAGACAAAGAATACGGCAAAGAAGACGCGGCTTACTATATGTTAAATGAGGCGCGCAATTACTTAGCGGAAGACAGTTCTCGCTACCGCCGCCCGATTGTGACTCACGTTTACCGGGAAGCGATCGAATTGTACGATCGGCATTTGTACGAAAAAGGTGCTTGCGTTTATCACATGATTCGCGCCGAGTTGGGCGATGAATTATTTTACAAAGCAATTCAGACTTTTGTGCAGGATAATGCTCACACAACTGTAGAAACGATCGACTTGCTGAGGGCAATTGAAAAAGCTACGGGTCGCAATCTGATGTTTTTGTTTGACCAGTACGTTTATCGTGGCGGTCATCCCGATTACAAAGTCGCTTATGCTTGGGATGGAGATAACAAATTAGCGAAAGTTACTGTCACCCAAACTCAAGTCAAAGATAGCAAAAATGGCAATGGTAACAGTAAGGATGTATTCGATCTAAAAATTCCGATCGGCTTTGGTTACAAACCCGAAAAATCCGACAGCGATGATAATGCTGAATCTTCAACCGCTAATATCAAAACTTTCACAGTCCGAGTTTACGAACGCGAACAAAGTTTTTATTTCCCCTTAGAAGAGAAGCCAGCATTTATCAGTTTTGATGTCGGCAATAATTACTTAAAAACTGTTTCTCTCGAATATGCAGTTGCCGAACTCAAGGCTCAATTGCAATTCGACCCAGACCCAGTTTCTCGGATTTATGCTGCTGAAGCTTTGGCGAAAAAGGGAGGATTGGAAGCGGTGAATACACTGTCAGAAGTTCTCAAAAAAGAGCCGTTTTGGGCCGTGCGTGCCGAAGTCGCCAGCCAGTTAGTAGATATTAAACTAGACCAGGTTTTTGATGGTTTAGTAACTGGTTTGAAAGATAAAGATGCTCGCGTTCGCCGTGCTGTGGTAAATGCGTTGGGTAAAATCAAAACTCACGAAACCTATAAAGTGCTAAAGTCGATCGTCGAAAAAGGCGATGCTAGCTATTACGTAGAAGCAGCAGCAGCGAGTGCTATTGGTGGAATAGCAGCGGCTAACCTCGATGAAAAACCGACGGACGAACAGGTACTAAAAGAGTTAAAATCGGTACTGAAAGAGCGTCAAGGTTGGAATGAAGTAGTGCGATCAGGTGCGATCGGCGGTTTGGCGCAAATGAAAACTTCTGAAGATGCCCTGAATCTGATTTTGAAATATACCGCTGTGGGTATTCCCCAAGCTTTGCGCTTGGGTGCAATTCGTGCTTTGGGTACAATTTCAACAGGTCAAACTAAGATTAATTTAGAACGGATTTTGCAGCGACTTGCAGAATTGTCTAGAGAAACGTTTTTCTTAACTCAAGTATCTGTAGTTGCAGCATTAGGACAAATGGAAACTCGCAAAGCGATTCGGATTTTGCGTTCTTTGGCTGACCAAACCCCTGACGGGCGCGTCCGTCGCATGGCTGATGAAGCGGTGCAAAGAGTGCAGAAAAATGCTGGTTCTGATGCAGCAGTGAAGCAGTTGCGGGAGGAATTAGACCAGGTGAAAAAGGAAAATCAAGACTTAAGAAGTCGCTTGGAAAATTTGGAGGCTAAGTCGAAAAAAGATTAGGTATAGCAGTTGACAGTTGACAACCCCCCTCGCCCCCCTTGGGGGGGGATGATAGTTGACAGTTGACGATCGAGCAATTTGGTCCGGGGCCCCTGGATTCATCTTAATATAAGAGCAATTTAAGTAGGAGCGATCGCTTATTAAAAAAATATTAGTTTTCAACAGCAATCCATGTAAATTTGGTATCCTAATTAGAAGAAAAAAGCTGTAACTGTCTCTACGGTAAATTTCTGTTTTACCCAGTCGTGTTTAAAATGGGTAAATATATTAAGTGTGGGTGCATCGGTATTGTTTCGATCCAATTCTTAATGCTTCCACTCTTAATGAAGTTGGAGCAGCCTTTGCAACAACATATATTTAACAGCTCATGAATCTAAAAACTCCTCTACTGGTTCAACAATCTGGGGTAATTCCTTACCGCATTCGAGACAGACAAATTGAAGTAATGCTAATTACTTCGTCTACAGGTAAGCGCTGGGTAATTCCCAAAGGTTTAATTGAACCTGACATGACTTCCGAAGATTCCGCAGCAAAAGAAGCTTGGGAAGAAGCAGGTTTGCTGGGAAAAGTGTTTTCTGATTCGATCGGAACTTACGAATACTACAAGTCTAGCTATACTTGTTGTCAGGTAGAAGTATTTTTATTGCAAGTGCAAACTGTTCTGGAAAATTGGCCGGAAGCTAGCAAGAGAAAGCGACAATGGATCAGTATTCCGAAAGCAATTAGGCGGGTTGATGAACCGGAATTAAAACTGATTCTTGGAAATTTGCCCAATAGATTGTAGTAAACTGATACTGCAACGGAGGGTGTTTGGCGAACTATTGTGTAATACCAAATCCGGGTTTGTTACCCCCTTTATAATGAGCAGGAGCGTAGGGTGCGTCGCCACGAATAATTCTCGCGCTTAAACCGAGATTAAACGAGCGACGCACCATACAATTTATAACGGG
>JAAUPF010000056.1 GCA_012034575.1 Richelia sp. CSU_2_1
GATCGCCCGTGCGCGAGTCGATCGCCGTGACGCGAGTCGATCGCCCGTGGCGCGAGTCGATTTCACATGAAGGGCGATCGTTAAAAGATGTCAAATGGGTTCTATACTATCTTTTTCCTTGTCATCTAATTCACCATCAGCCCAAGCCATTGGTAAAGCAGCTATAATGATTTCTGATAAAAACTTGCTCATCTTGGCAGCTTCTTCTTGATTTTTCCAGCCCGTCAGACCGCTGTAAATCCCGACAGTTGCTAATACTCCCAGTCCAACAGGAGCAGCAAATGTTAGTAATGAGTAGTACCCTGCACTGACAACAATACCCGTTGAACTCCCCACCAAGCCCCCAATCAAAGGAATGCTGTGGATAGTTGTCCAAATACTAGCCGGCGCAAATACTGAGGTCGCAACTGCTGAAGCGCCAACACCAGCCAAAGCCCCTACAGTTGCACCCGTCCCTATTGCAAAAGCATCTTTTGTCCAATCTTCGCCGTTATTTTGTTTTAATAAGTCTGCACTTATAGATTGATACTCGGTCACTGAATTTTTACCAACATATAAATTAAGTCCTTCTAATTCACGATCGACATAGTTTTGATAAGATTTATCATTAAAGTTTATGCCACGCTTGCAGCCATCTTCATAAATTTTCTGGCTGTCATCGTTAATAACCGATTTAACTTTGTGCCACGACTTGCCAAAAATATCTTTTAAATCTTTAATATCAGCTTCTATATCATTTATTCCAGCAAAACCTTTTTCTCTTAGTTTCTCTAAGTAATAGCCTTTATTCATGGCAAAAATCATATCTAGAAGTGCCAGTGCAACGACAATAGCAACAGCACCAGCGATGGGACTTGTAACAGCACCGATTAGGGGTACACCCGTAAAAGGTATCAGAGAAGAAGCCATGAAAGTTACAATAGTGCTAATTACCAGCAGTCCACCAGTAATAATTTTTCGCTCTTTGGCAGATGAGTCAATATCTGAATATAAAATTTTGAGGAGGCGAATATATGAAGGAATTCTGGGGATACGAGTCAGGGCGAAGGTGATAATATTAGCCATTACAGGAATCAAAAGAGTGAAAAGCGCACTTAGTAGGGGTAAAACTGTTTGAATGACAAAAGGAACAATAAGTGGCATGACAAATACTAGGATTATTCAAGTGATACTGATTAAGTGAAACACATTTTTAATAACTACTCTTGTATAGCAAATTACTTTTTAGTATTAATATTTTTAAATACAGACTGTGTTGGTGTTGTAAGCCCGCGAACTTCTAAAATCTATATTTTTAGTAAGGTGCGCGCTGCGCACCCTACTGTTAGCGAAGGTTAGTTTTGACTGGCAAGAGAAGCAGGTCCGATCGAACTTGTTCCCCCTGAATTTTTTAAGTCAGCCAACTTGTCCAAAATCTCAACAACTTCTCTTTCAAATATCACCTGAGCGCGATTTGTCCGCCCGCCGACATAGAGTTTGCCGTCCTTTTCTAAAGCCCAAATCTGCGAGTGAGATAAGTAACTCATCAACACGCTGAGCATCAGCAATCCAAAACCAGTATAGACGATCGGAATTCCCGGATCGGCTTTAATTTGCAGTCCCGTACTGCCTACAACTTCGTCAATTGCTAGAGTCACTCCATTAACTTCGATCGCGCTGCCAGCCCGCACTGTCGTTAACAATTTGCCGTCCGTACCGTAGACTAACATTATACCTTGCAAATCTTTTGCCAGCAAGGAAACACCCGCACTCAAATCCGGTTTGGTGGGAATCCACGAGCCCCAAATTCGGCCTTTACCTTGAGTATCTAATTGAGCCATTGGCAGTTGCAAAACCGGGCTTTTGTTAAGGCGAATTCGCACGGCTGCTAAAGACCAATCTGCTTGATAAAATGTGACTCCCCGGTATCTGAGAGGTTCGTTGACGTGAATGGTTTTGCGATCGACTTCTTTGCCTGTTTTATCCAATACTGACAAATCGGAATAAAATTGGTCGATCGCGCCTTCAGGACTATAATCGATCCAGAAGCGATTGACTCGCACTGACCAATCTTGCGGTATTTGCGGCCCCGCCCACGGCCCTGCATCCAGGATATTTTTCACCTGAAAAGTTTCGCCGCTGGGAACCATTTCTTGACCCAGAAATCCGGTCATTGCCCCCCACATCGCACCAGCTAAAATTACGAGCATACTGGCGTGAACGATAATCGGCCCGATTTTGCCAATTATGCCTTTGCGAGCGTAAACTTTGTCGCCTTCGCGAAAGATTCGGTAGTTTTTTGCTGCAAAAACTGTTCTAAAGAAGTTAAGTTAGCAGTTTCTAATTCCGCTTCTAATTCCGCACTGAGGGCTAATTTTGCAAACTGCTGCGGTTCTTCATAAAATTTCCAGCGGCGGGCGGCTTTTAATGCGGGAAATTGTCGGGTAAACGTGCAAGCTGTTAAGCTGCTGCCGAACAATATCAGGATTGATAAAAACCACCAAGTGCGGTATACGTGGTCGAGTCCTACAATCAGCAAAACTTTCCAAGTTAAGAAACCGAAAAGGGCGGGATGTTCGGGATAGTTGGATTGGTAAAATTCTACTGATTGACCTTGTTCGATGACTGTACCGGAAATGCTAAAAAATGCGATCGCAGCAGCAAAATTATTGCCAGCCGCAAATCTGCCAATACTGGCAAAACTTCTCGCCGGAAAAACTTTTGCGGGGCGTTTCCCCAGTCGGATAATTTGGATAGAAATACTTCTTTTGATATCATTTGACAGTTGACAGTTGACAGTTGACAGTTGACAGTTGGTAATTCTCTCCCTCTTCCTTCTTCCCTCTTCCTTCTTCCCTCTTCTTTTTTCCTTCTTCTTTCATTTGACAGTTGACAGTTGAGATAAATTATCTGCGTTTATTTGTGTTTATCTGCAATTATCTGCGGTTGAAAGTTGAGATGTGTCAGTTGAAATTTGTCATCCTTCAGAAGCAAAGCAGACTGAAGTCCGTACTGCAAACATTGCTGCGAACCTCAGGCGGGAAGGAGGCGGGAAATTAGCGAGAAAACGCCGAATCCTACTAGCAAAACGCCACTAACTGGGGTGATCCAACTCGACCAGCGGCGCAATTCTAGCAACTTTTTAATACTAGCAGTAAAAGTACCGGCTAAAATTAAGGGAGCGACGTAGCCTGCTGCATAAAACAGTAACAATACGCCTCCTATAATTGTGTCTCCAGTCTTGGAAACCCAAGCTAATATCGTAGCTAAAACAGGGGTGCTGCAAGGAGAAGCTACTAAACCAAAAGTTGAGCCCAATAAGTACGATCGCACGCCCGCAGGTAAGTTTTTGGGAACCCAACCCACAGCGTCAAAAGATGGCATTTGTAAAGGTAAAGCTTCGAGCAAATTCAGCCCCATTAAAATTGCAATAATGCTGACGATAATTGGCAAACCTACGCCTATTTTACCGTAAACTTGTCCGGCAAAAGATGCTACAATGCCTAAAGCTGCCAGCGTTGTTGCCAATCCTAAAGCAAACCAAGCTGATTGGGCGGCGGCTTGGAGGCGGCTTTTGGCTTCGTATCCGCCGATGTAGCCGATCGTAATCGGTAACATTGAAAGCATACAGGGCGTTAAGCTGGTTAGCAGCCCCGCGATAAAAATGATGCCGATGCTGACAGGATTCAAATGTGTCAGTTGAGCGTTTACTAAATTATTAGCAAATTGCGCTACTTCGTACAGTATTCTTTGCAAGGTTTCCATCGTGTCGATTTTAGATTTTAGATTTTAGATTTTAGATTTTTTAGATTGGAGATTGACGATCTTTGAGATTTGAGATTGGCGATTGGCGATCGATCTTTGAGAGTTTCGATCGACTGTATAGGTGAGTTGAGACTTGGTACTGTTTGGGATTTATTGATAATTTTAACAGAAACCGCGCCGATCGAGTTTGAAATTAAAGATCTTTTTTATAGAGATGCCACTTTTGTCGATCGTAGGTAGGGGCAAGCTTCAGGTTAATTGCCCCTCCAAACATCGATTTCCCAGATGCACTACAAGTCCTGTTTATTTAAAATTAACCGCAATTTCTTCATTAATAGAACCATCTGGCATAATTGCCCCGATCAGCGCCGCACCCTTGAGATTAGTTCCGGTTAAGTTAGCACCTTCTAAATTAGCATTGCTCAGATTTGTAACTTGTTTTGAGCCTCGGAAAAAGAAGCTGTGCAAGTCGGCGTTAGTCAAATTAGCGCCTGCCAAATTAGCATATTGCAAGTCAGCGCCGTGCAGGGTGGCATCAGTAAGATCTGCGTTGCTGAGATTGCTGCCCCACAGCCGAGAATCCAATAAGTTCGCATCTTTTAAATTGGCACCGCTGAGGTTTGCCAAAGTAATGTTAGCATCCCACAATCGCGTGCGGCTCAAGTTAGCGTCTGTCAAATTTGCTCTGCTGAGGTCAGTGCCAAAAATATCGGCATTGGCTAAATTTGCCCCACCCAGGTCTGCGTCGGAAAGGTCGGCATTTTTTAAATTTGCACCTGACAAGTTAGCCCCTGACAAATCAGCCCCGCTGAGGTTGGCTTCTTGAAGGTTAGCATCTCGCAAATCAGCGCCGCTCAAATCGCACTGCTTCCAAAGAAAGCTGACACACCAATTATTTTTTAACAAATGACTGACATCTTCTGTATTTGCGGCCCAAACAGGAGGAGTTAAGTATAAAGTGAAGAGGGCGATCGCCAATACTGCTGCTAAAGTTTTCCACCTCAGAACTTTTTTCATTGCTGCCGATTTGCGCGATAGATTTTTAATGTACGATCGCAGCATAGCAAATAAACTGCTATTTTCATCCCAAACAATAATGTCTGCGGTACAGCCGTTAAAGTACGGACTGCTAAAACCTTGGATATAATAAATATTCTACTTAGACGTGCGAGGCTGGCGAGTCTGAAAATTCACCGGATTGGGGGGTGCAGGGGCGAAGTTAGCGCTATTTGTGACCTATCTCACTAACAAAGCCCTGTTCTCCTCACAGAAGTCAATACCGTAGCATCACGGAGTTCGATCGAAACAATCACCTCCCTGACTGTACCAATATCACGGGCTGCTGGGAAATAAGAGCAGAGAATAGAAGCATACAGTTAAACACTTTCCTCCCATGCCTCCCATGCCTCCTGTCCCCATCCTCCCCAGCAAATTAGTCGTTCGGACTATTTTTAATTCAATTGAGTCCTTAGGGTTTGCTAATACTTCTCACCAAGTATTGCCCGATCAAAAGACTGAACTTAGGGTCGATCGCAATTTAGATCGTAGTGTTAAGACTTTTTACGTTCAGGCTTTAAAACATATAGAAGAAAATAATTGGCACGGTGCTATTAAAGATTTGAGTGTGGCAATTAAACTCAATCCGCACTTTGCTTCAGCTTACAACGATCGAGGTTTGGCGCGCTACAAGTTGGGATACAAAAAGTCAGCCGTGGAAGATTTAACTGTGGCGATCGCGATTAATCCTTACCGAGCTAAGTATTACAGCAATCGGGGGTTTATGCTGTGTCGTTTGGAAGATTACAACGGGGCGATCGCGGATTATAATTCTGCTTTGATGCTCAATCCCAACTTGGCTCAAGCTTATTTCAATCGGGGGGCTATCCAGATGCAAATGGAAAATTCCCTCGCTGCACTAGCTGATTTTGAAGCAGCAATTCGCATCAATCCTCACCTAGCCAAAGCTTATTTTAATCGAGGACTGACTAGATATAAATTGAGGGAAATTCAGGGGGGATTTGACGATTTTCAGAGAGCGGCAGAACTTTTTAAGCAACAAGGAAGAATGGATTATTATCAAGAGGCTATTCGGAGAATTACACAGCTATGGGATTAAACAGTTGATAGTTGACAGTTGACAGTTGACAGTTGACGGCGAGATTTTTGGGACGGGGATTTCGGTTAATTCGCGAAATAGTAAGGACGAATACGTTCGATCGATATTTGTAGGGACACGGCACTGCCGTGTCCTTCTCTTTAACCTCGATATTTGTAGGGACACGGCACTACCGTGTCCTTCTCTTTAGTCTCTACATTAAATTACCCAATTCTCAAGGCTGCATCTCCAGGAGGCAAGTCATCAAGACGAGAAATAGAAGGCGAATTAACCGCAAAAACTGCATTTTGAACTGCTGCGGGAGCGACATTTTGAACTGTTGCCAAAGTAACCCCACCAAATTGAATCAGAGTGTTGCTGCCAGATGCAGTAAATCCGAGACTGGATACACTGCCTGTAAAACCAATTCGATCGCCCTCACCAGGTCTAAAATCGATAATGATATCGCTTGCAGTATCCAAACTCAAACCTACACCGGTAATTAAAACAAAAGTATCGCCCCCGCCGCCGCCCGTGAGAGTGTCGCTGCCAATATCTCCTATCAAAACATCATTACCGTCACCGCCAGTTAAAGCGTCATTCCCCCTGCCGCCTCTCAAAAAGTCGTTGCCCGCATCGCCGATGAGAATGTCATTACCTTGATTGCCATTCACAATATCGTTGCCGACGCCGCCGCTAATTGAGTCGTCATCTTTGCCGCCCCTGAGAAAGTCGTCACCCGCTTCTCCGGTAATCGTATCGTTGCCTTGGTTGCCATTAATTGCATCATTAATATTCGAGCCTGTTAGCCTGTCGTTGCCCGCACCTCCCTGCACGCCGCTGGGATTTTGCTGCGAATTTTGGGGAGTAACTTGATAGTTATCGGCATTGTTTGACAATCTGAGAGTTTGCAAAGGCAGGCTAATCAGATTGCCAGTATTGATGAAATTGTTGAGCAAACTTACATCGTTAATGATACTGGAAACTCGGCTGGGTACAATGCCGCTAACGACTTTGGTGCTAGAAGTACGATCGCCCTGCTGCACTCTATTAACCGTATCAAAACCTTGAGTAACGTAGCCAAAAACTGCATAACTTCCATCTAAAAACGGCAAGTCATCTAAAGCAAAATAAAACTGCGAAGAAGCCGTATTTAAAGCCGTCGCGCGAGCCATTGCCACGGCACCGCGAGTGTGCGGTAACTGCGGCCTCTGGGTAACAATTTGGTTGTAAACAGGTTGCGCCGCGCCTTGCGGTTTGATTTCCAAAGGAATCGATCGCGTTTGATTGGTATCGGGGTCAATAAAACCGCCGGCTCCTAATTGATTTGCCGGAATTGAAGTGTCTCTGCTGCGCGGGTTGCCTCCTTGTACCACAAAAGGATCGGGTTGGCGGACAACTCGGTGAAACATTGTCCCGTCGTAAATTCCGCGCTCGACTAAATCGACAAAATTGCCGGCAGTAATTGGGGCATTTGTACCGTCAACTTCGATGACAACGGGTTGACCGTTAATTACTTGAATAACTGTAGCTTTGCCTTGTAATGGAAGTGGATCGCTCATGGTTAGTTGATAGTTGAGAGTTGATGAAATCAATCTGCGTTCATCTGCGTTTATCCGCTTTTATCTGCGGTTGCAAGTTGACAGTTGACGCTTGACAGTTGACAGTTGACGATTGACGGTTGACGGTTGACGGTTGACGGTTGACAGTTGGGAAAGGAGTTTTGAGTTTTGAATTTTTAGTTTTGAGTTAAAGACAGTTCTTAATTCAAAGCTCAGAACTTAAAACTCCCCCTCTCCCTCTCTCCCCCTCTTCCTTCTTCCTTCTTCCTTCATTGTCTGTCCGCTACCTATTTAATCAGAAAACTGTTAACTTATGTTAAGTACAGTTTGTCTTTTAAATTTATGATGTACCGCCGCCAATTTTTTAGCACCTTATTGGCAATTTGTCTAGCCTTTTTGAGTTTTAATTTTGCCGCTCCTGCTTTTGCCCTCGGCGGTAAACTGCCTGCGGTGAATCAGCCTGCGCCGGAATTTACTTTGCCGACTAACACCGGGGACGGACAAGTATCCTTATCGGATTATCGCGGTAAGTGGCTGGTGGTTTATTTTTACCCCAAAGATTTTACATCGGGATGCACGATCGAAGCACGCCGATTCCAACAAGATTTACCGAAATATTTGGCAAAAAATTCTCAAATTATCGGTATCAGCGCCGATGATGTCGATTCCCATGCCGAATTTTGCGATGCGGAAGGTTTGAAATTTCCGCTGTTAGCTGATACGGATGGTAAAGTGAGCAAAGCTTACGGTTCGTGGATGAGTTTTATCTCTGCTCGACACAGTTTTATTATTGACCCGGATGGTATTTTGCGGGAAACTTTTGTCAAGGTGAATCCGGCAATTCACTCAAAAGAAGTTTTTGCTCGTTTGCTGGAATTACAGGCGAGTAGTTGACAGTTGACAGTTGACAGTTGACAGTTGACAGTTGACAGTTGACAGTTGACAGTTGACAGTTGTTTGGGAGTAGGGGCGAAGCGAAGCGGAGGGGATGCCCCCGCGATCGCAAGCGAGTTTTGAGTTTTGAATTAAGAAGAGTCAATACTCAAAACTCAAAATTTAAAACTCAAAACTCGTTTAAGTTGACAGTTGATTCGATCGTTTAGAGTCGATCGCAGTCAATTGTCAATTACCAATTCCCAATTCCCAATTACCAATTCCCCATTTCAAAAGAATCTAAAATCGCCTCTGGCGTTTTTTCGGAAAAGGAATTCCCAAACTTTCGTGAAAAACAAGTTGAGTTTTATAAGTCAAGCGGCGGTTAACTTGTTTGATAATGTTTTCTAAAAGTCGATCGCCCGTTTTTTGAATTAAAGATTGAGACATCGATCGAATAAACTTAGGAAAGCGAACTCCCACGGCTAAATCCAGACTCCACGTCGCATTGGTAATCGTAGAGGGTAATTGAGCGCGATCGGCTTTTGGCCAATCGGCGGCAAACTCATCAGCAGATATTTCATCGAGCTTCATGGCCGATCGAAAATCAACTTCATAACCGGGGGGAGTATAATTCGGAACCGGAATTGTCTTAATCAAATAACAGCCTTCGCTGTCAGGCGGCAGCAACTCCAAACCAATTCTCGCCTCAACGCGATAGCCGAAAGCTCCAAAACGCCCGATTAACAAATCGTAGCCGTTATCTCCGAGGGGTTCGGCTTTCATCGGCAAAGCACACTGACAAAACCAATTTTTGTGATCGTTCAAATGCTTCGCTACGGTATCAGCATCCGCATACATCTCCATGCTGTCTTCAAAATGAGTGCGAAACCAAGTCGGCTCAACTTCCTCGGCTGCATCCGCATCTAGGCTGTCGGGCTGCTGGCAACTTGCATCCGGGTACCAAAGTTCGTCAGAAACCTCAACAGTTTGGTATTCAGCGGAATCCTGCTTCATCATAAAAATGGGTTTGAAACCCCGTCCTAAAAGGACGGCTTTACATTAACGTATGAATGGTGTACCACCACCAGATAGTTCAGTTTGGGTTTTTAGCCCGTAAGCTAGACACTGTTTTAGTCCTGAATTAAGAAGGTGGTAAGCCTTCCTCTTTCAAGCCCCATGCCTCGATAGCTGGGGTGAGTGACCGTTAGCTCTCCTGTAATACACGCCGATCGATCGGGCTGGGGATGTGGCAAAACAGTTTTCTCCCTACAATCTAGAAAGAGATCGTTGCCGATCGCAACACAATTAACCCTTGTTTAGCATAACTCGACTTATGAAAGCATTTGTAGCAGGAGCGACAGGCCAGACCGGCCGTCGCATCGTCAAAGAGCTGGTAAAACGCGGAATTCCCGTGCGCGCTTTAGTCCGAAATTTAGAGACTGCTAGGCAAATTTTACCGCCGGAGGCAGAGCTAGTTACTGGAGATGTATTAAATGCAACTTCTTTAGCAGATGCTATCGGTGATTCTACGGTATTATTGTGCGCGACTGGTGCAGCCCCCGGTTTCGATCCGACAGCGCCTTACAAGGTGGATTTCGAGGGAACCAAAAATTTAGTGGATGTAGCGAAAGCTAAGGGAATCGAGCATTTTGTGCTGGTAACTTCCCTGTGCGTTTCTAATTTTTTCCACCCGCTGAATTTGTTCTGGTTGATTTTGGTTTGGAAGAAACAAGCTGAAGAATATTTGCAGAAAAGCGGTTTAACCTATACCATTGTCCGTCCTGGCGGTTTGATAAATGAGGACAATTCAAATGCGATCGTCATGGAGTCGGCGGACAAACTATCTGATGGCAGAATTCCCCGCACTAAGGTAGCTCAAGTATGCGTGGAAGCGCTTTTTGAGGCTGATTCTCGCAATAAAGTTGTCGAGATTGTGGCGAATCCGGAGGCTTCGGAAAAGAGTTTCGGAGAATTGTTTGCAGGCGTGGCATAACAAACGTAGGTTGGGTTGAAGCATGAAACCTAACAGTGGGAAAAAATGAAACCTGCGTTTCACTCCAGCCAAACATTCCCCATGTTGGGCGAAGCGTAGCGGAGGGTTCGTTCCTCAACCCAACCTACAAAAATCTACCAAAATCGATCGCCCGATCTGGCAAAATCTTTATAGCTTGTCTATTCGCCGTTAAAATTTCCATTCTGCAGCATGAAAACTCTCAAGTGGCCCGTTTGGTTTCCCTATCCGATTTCGTGGTTAAGGGCATTTGTTCTCGCTCAGAGTTTTAGTTTTGCAGTCAATAAGGGAATTTCGTTTGTCAGCAATGATATCAGCTTTCTGATGCTGCTGCTGGCGGCTTGGCTGGTGCAATTGCCCTTGTTCTTTGTCGCTCACTTTGTAGCGGTGAAAATCTTAAATCCCTTGTTAATGCTGCTACCGGGGCGGTGGCGCATGGGGCGCAAATTCAAGCGCAGGCGCACTGGATTTCGATCGCACTTACAAGAAGGCTTGAACGCTCTAGTCGTAATATTTATTACATTTCATCTGGCAATGCTGGTGCAACTGGCAATTTTTTATTGGCCGGCACGTTCGATCGATCCGGCTCAATTGCTAGCCAATTTATTAACTTTAACAAATGTAGCGATCGCGGGTGAATATGATTTTTGGCTGGTCAGATTTGCCGCAGCTTTGCCAAGTTTAACGCTGCTGGCAGTACCGATATATCAATACGATTTCCGGGTGCGCCGGATGCGACTGGCGAAAAAATTAGCAGAAATTGAAGAAATGGAAATGGCTGTATTTGAAGCTAAGAAATACCGCCGTCAAACAGGGAGTTTGTTGGGGCGATCGGAACTGCAAATCTTCGGATTTATGCTGTTAATCGCCGCTGTTATTAGTAGCGCTGTTTTTTTGGCCGTCAATTTGCGGGGAACTACATTTTTCTCCGGGCAAGTTGGCGAGGTTGGCAAAAAGCCGCCGCTAGTGATGCGCGGGGGCGATCCTTACATTCGGGCTTTGATGCGTACTATTTCTGCTAGCGAGTCGAATGTTTCTCGGCCTTATCACGTCGTTTACGGTGGCAAATACATCTTAGATTTGAGCCGCCATCCTGACTGGTGCGTGAGGATTGTCAACGGCCCGAATCAGGGAAAATGTACGACAGCGGCGGGAAGATATCAATTTTTGAGTTCGACTTGGAAGGATAAAGCGAAGCGGTACCATCCGAAGCCGGGTAATTTTGTATGGTGGCAAGATTACAGTTTTGAACCGGAATATCAGGATGCTGTGGTTCATGCTTGGCTGAGCGATCGTAAATTTTGGAAAGCTGATATTTCACAAATGTTGCGGGATGAAAGATTGACTGATGTTTTGCGGATGCTGTCGGGAACTTGGACGAGTTTGGGATATGGAATTGAGACTAATTCTCTGAGTTCTAGTTTGCCGAGAGTTTACCGACAAGTGCTGCGGGAAGAATTAGAAAATGCGGGTTCTCAGTAGGTTGGGTTGAGGTTTTGGGAACCCTCCGTTTCACTCCACCCAACACCAGCATCGACTTTTGATGTTGGGCCAAGCCTTGCGAAGGGTTCCTGGTGTCAACCCAACCTACACTAATATTGAAGAGTAAGCGCGGTAAATCCTTCCGAACTATCCGTACTCAAAACGATATCTCTATCGAAAAAGAATGTTTCCCAGTCTTCAACCCATACTACTGAATCAATTGTGCCAGGAACTCCTCTTAGCTCACCTGAATATACGTTGCTTTCAATCCAGTCTTTCTCCCAAGCATCGTCTCCTTTAGCGATAAATTTAATGCGCAGATGCCCGCGAACACCATTAGGGAAATCGTGGTAGAAGGGAATAACTGTACCTGATACAGAAACACCAACACCATCTGGATTTTGAAACACCCAGTAATATGTCGCCAACTCAGAACGGTTAAGGCGTGGAGTATTTCCTGGTTCTAGATTCAGGCGTTTTAAGAGTTCGTTGTCGCGATAAATTTCAATTTTGATCTGCGTGTCAGTTCCGCTCCACCACCGATCGCCAGTTTTTATAGTCCAGTCAATTTTGGTTACTTTAGTCATGTTATCTTCCTCTAAATTATCAATTAATTGATGTAGTTGTATTCATTATTGGCAAAATCTGAGCCGATCGCCCAGTCGCTTTTTCGAGTGACACTCATTTGAGGTAACTCATTTGAGGGACTTGACAACGTTGAACAAAAATGCCGATGTGGATTGACTGCAACGGCATCAAGCGATTGATAGAGTTCTTAAGGGATGCGAAGAAATTCCGAATAAATTGGAGCGCGGATATTTTTTTGTAATTAATAACTGACGATCGCTCGCGATTTCACTTCCGGTAAAAATGCTGTCAGACATTTGTACAATTCCAATCCTGGCCCGACTTGCAGCGGATAAAGCCGATCGAAGTTAATCGGATTTCCCGGCGCGAATTTCCATTCAGTTTGTTGGGATCTTTGCGAGGCAATTTCTGTCGCTACTCTGACATTGATAACATTATTGTGCAAAGCAATTCCTCGAAAGCAGTAACTTTTTCCAGTGCGCTTGTCCGAGTCGCTGCCGGTAATGTATCTTTCTTGTTTGCGAAATTGAATTTCTCGATAAGGTCGATCGAGCGCAAATGAGTCTCGGTAGCGGTAATCTCCGTCGGGCAAACTTTGAACATTCGGTCTAATTTGAGTGACAACTATTGGTGCTTTAAACAGTTGACTGTCGATCTGGGACTGTTGGCAGAATTTGACAGTTAGGAGGGTGCAGTCAAACATGGGCGCAAAAAATTAAAGATTAAAAATAGTAACAATATAGCTGAGTTTTTTGAAAAGTCTAGATAAAGTGATTGTAGCACCAAGAATCAAATGTTATCAAAAGCATGAAAAATTCTCAATCTCAGTCTTTAATTCTGTGGCGGCAAGTAGGCGGCGTGGCGGTTTTGCAGGGGGCAATTACTTTATGTTGGCTGCTTTACCGATTGTATTTACCTCAACTTTTAGCGGGATTTGGCTTTGCGGGATTCGATCGGGCGATCGCAATTATAGAAGATGCTTTAGCAGTCGCGATCGAACCTGCGGCGGGATGGCTTTCTGACAGTCAGCGCCGCTGGATGGGTACTCGTTTGCCGCTCATTGTTGCGGGTACTATTTTATCATCGGTGCTGTTTATTGCCATTCCTGCTATTTTTATTTTCGGCAATTCTATCTCTTCCCTGCGCTGGATTTTGCCTGCGGTACTCGTGGCTTGGGCGCTGGCGATGGCGCTATTTCGATCGCCCGCCGTATCGCTTTTAGGAGACTACGCAATGACAAAACAGTTGCCTCAAGCTATGAGTTTGTTGGTATTCGTGGGGGGACTGGCGGGGGCAATCAGGCCTGTTGCAGGCGATTTTATTCTCAGTTTGGGGCCGGCTTTTACTTTTACCATTGGTTCATTAGTTTTGTTGGCCGCGGTAGCAGTTTTGCGCGCTGTTAATCCTGATGCTGCGGTGCCGAAATCGCCTCTGGATTTGGGGATTTCTGAAAGAGTTTCTATCTGGGCGCTGGGTTTAATTGCAGCAACTGGTGCGTCTGTGGCTTGGGGTACGCGGGCGCTGCTGGAACGGATTTTGCCTGTTGTTTTGGAAACTCAAATTGCGGGTGCAAATGTTAAGTTGCTGATGCTGGGAGTCGGTATTTTAATGGCTTTTGCTGCTTTGCCGGCGGGGATAATTGCGGTGCGGGCGGGAAATCAGCGGGTATTGTTGGGCGGTTTATTAGCAACGGCTGTTTTGCTGTTGGTAATGGCTTTAACTCAAGGGGTACTGGTGGGGGCGATCGTTTTGGCTGCGATTTTTAGTTACAGTTTGGTGGCTAACGGTACTATTCCTTTTGCTTTGTCTTTGGTGCCGCCGCAGCGGGGAGGATTCGGCGTAGGTGTTTATTTTGGCGGTTTTTCCCTGGCTATGAGTTTGTACTCAGTCGTATTCGGAGAACCTTTGGCAATTCCTGTTGTTAAGGTCGCTATTTTAGGGGCGATCGCATTTTTGGCTGCTGCCGGTTGCGTTGCTGCGGGCGATCGCATTCAGTCGCAGCCGCCGGTAACGAATTCATAAGAGTTGTTATGTAGTTTTACTCGATCCCCGCCGATCGTGAATTATTATTTCGCGATTTTACCAGTGTTGTCGATCTGAGCAAAAATAAAAGTATCGAGCGATCGCCCTGAATTTGGCGATCGCAACTTCAGGGATTGAACGAGGATACAGCTATGTTTTGCATGAAGCGAGAAACGAGAAATTTAGGGCTAGTTGAAACCGGCAATTGGGAATTGCGAGGTTCTACAACTTCTACTCATGGTATCCGCATAGTTCGAGCGCGAGTTTACAAAGATGAGGCTTTGGTATCGGCGACGCTGGCGGGTTTGCCGGCTCTTTTGGCCTCGCTGGAAAGCTTTTGCGAGTAGTAGAAATGTGAATTTTCGCTCGCTGTAGGGGACAGGTTGAAATTTGCGATCGCGACTGCCAATCTAGCAGGAAATGTTTCGATCTTCCCGATATTTCGATCTTCCCGATATTTCGATCTTCCCGATATTTCGATTTTCGCGATATTTTCGATCTTCTCGATATGTCGATCTTCCCGACGATCGTCCTCGATTCAAGTAGATTTTTTCCGTAGTGCGATCGTCCCGGAGGCAGAAACCTGGTTGTTTAGAAAAAACGTTTTTAGAGCGCTTTGTTCCGATCGAAAAACCAGGTTTCTTCGGCTTGTTTCCTTAAGTTTTCTCAAACCTATTTGTGAGTGTCATCAGGTGCGATCGATGCCTCTACCTCTTGGGAGGAACGGCTTAGCATAGACTCGTGCAGGTGTTCGCTGTGCTGGCGATTTTGAGCCATTAATTCTCTGGCTTTTTCTTCAGTAATTCCCTCGGTTGGTGTTTCTACTTCTTGGGAGGAACGGTTGAGCATAGTGTCTTGCAAATGTTCGCTATGCTGTCTTTCTCGTGCAATTAGTTGTCTGGCCTGTTCTTCTGAGTTCATCAGCAGTCTCTCCTATTGCTTGTGAGAAGCGATTACATCTTAATTTGCCACAATTCGAGGGTAAATGTAGCCAAATTAACTGAAAATTTTACAAAAATTTGCGTTCGCAAAGGTTGAGTTTGCTAGCGGTGGTATGGATTCGGTAGTTGCCAGCTAATTATTGCCAGACACCAGAAAAGATATTTTTAACTGCGATCGCAATTCGATTTAAATCTTCTTTCAGCAGCGGCGGCCAAGAAACTCCCCTCCGCAATCCGGCTTCAAATTGCTGCAAGCTTTCTACTGACAGTAAATGCAGTGCCGAAATTAATTGCCGATCGAGCATTGGAGAGTCTTGCAAGCCTTCAAACAATATTTTTAAAGCTAATAAAATAGATGTTACCTGTCCGGGTACGGGTGGCTGACCTTGTTGGAGGCGGATCAGGAAAGCATCGGGATTTTTTTTGGTTTCGAGGGCCGTTCCCTGGTCTATGAGAAAGCTGCGGGCTGTTTTATAATCCATTTGACGTGCGATCGGGCTGCTGCAATTAAGTAGGAGGAAGAAGGAAGAATACTTTTACAATAAGCTATTTAGACATCCGTATCTTACTTTTTATCATTTACCTAGTTTTTGGAGAATGTTTTTGTCGGGCGAACGCCCGACAGCATCGCTCGCCCTGCTCAAAGATTCCACAGTCAGTTATATCAAATCCGGTAGCATCGGAATTATTAATATTACCCTGAGTCCGGAGGTGGCTTGGCTCGTTGTCCCTACCTGTTTCTGAACCCCGATCCATTGTAGGGACACGGCACTGTCGTGTCCTCTATGTCATTCCGGTGTTACTGTAATTGATATTAGACGAGCGGGAGTAAACTACCCCACCTGATTAGCTGCGCCTAAAGGCTTGCTAATACAGATGGGGCTTTCAGTAGCCCTGGTTCTATCGTGCAAGACAATAGTTCCGAGCCTCTAGGCTGGCTTACAGAGCAGCCCCATAGTTCAATCATTTTTGCGCCATTAAAGTCTGCATCTCCCAGCCAGCCGCAGCTTTTATTAATACATTTAAACTGTTTGTTCGTTCTCAATCCGATGTGCAAACAGCAGTGGCAGGTTTGAGATGTATAGGCAGGAGGGATAGCTACAACTTCAACTCCTTCCTTGATACCTTTGTACTTCAGGAAAGTTCTTAACTGATAAAAAGCCCATGAATTGGAGCGCCTTCTCTCAGTTTTAGAACGCTGCTTGGAGTTGCTTCTATCTCTAATCCCTGTTAAATCTTCAATGGCAATGATTGATTTAGTCGCCTTCGCCTCAGCGACAATTTGTTTACTAATGTTGTGGTTTAACCACTGTTGAAATCTTCTCTCGCGACCCGATAGCCGTTTCAAGATGTTTCGGCATCTACGCCTTGTTGTTCTTGTGCCTTGGGTCGCCTTCTTTTGCAGAGAAGACCTGGCGCGAGAATACTTGTCTCGAATTTGATTAATAGCTTTACCATCCCAACCCTTATTGGTGCTGGTTTTTGCTATTTCTCTCCGTCCCAAATCTACGCCAATTACATTTTTGGTCTTAGTTGGGGATGGTACATGATTCTTAATTTGGATATGTGCATACCACTCACCGTCACGATGCTGACAGATTTGGGCGCTAGTCGGAGTTTGACCTGATAGTTTTCCCTTGTGGTAATTACTGGCTCGAATTGGACACCTAACTCGCTTTCCCGTTGTGCTGATACTTATAGTCCAGTCTTCCTCAAAAAACTGAAATGTCCTAGCATCGCAGTCAAATGAAGTGGGTTTAAACGATTTAACTTCCTTGCCTTTTTGCTTGGCTGTTAAGCGATTTGCAGCAACTCTGGCACAAGCTCTAACCACATGGTTAGCCGTCAATCCCGACTCTTTCTTAATTTCGTGGTAGCAGACTGCTTGGATTGAGTTTCGGTTGGTTAGCTTCGGATTAACTGTCCGATTGATGCTGTTACAAGCAGACGCAAAACCAGTAGCCGTAGCAGCAATTAATTGTTGCTGTTCGCTCCTGAGTTGAAGTTTTACAACCAGCGTCAATACTTGCTTCACATCTACCAAAAACTCACGAATATGACTTTACCACAAATTGCTGCAAATCAAGGATGCTTCGCTTTTGATATTGGTCGCAATTCCTCCCCTCCCTAAAACATCGTATGCTAGACGCATACTTGTTTTTGAGGAAGGGGCTTCCTTGCGACATTTTGGTGAAGGAATTTGTTCGCCTTCTCATACACCCGCCCATCTCCCATTCGCTTGCGCGTTTATGTCTTGTGGGCGGGTGCTCTTCACGCAGCTCACTCGCCTCTGGTCCACGCGCGAAGCGAGTACGCTATCGCGCGAGGGATTCCCGTCGGTTCAGCTAAAATTGGAGGAGCTTGACGATCGCGCCCTCGCAGCCAACAGAAAGCAAAAGTGGGTGATTGCAAAAGACCTCTTGAGGGATCGAAAGCGTGGCTGCAATAATTTAAAGACATATGCATACCCTGTTATTCAGCAAGGACGGAAGCGAGTTGGCACTGCCAACAATCTTCCGGCCTCTTTATTTTGTAGGGGTTTTTACCTGAAGTCGCAGCGAGGGCGATCGGGGAACGCCTCCAGGGAAATATGGGACAGAAAATTGTTTTGAGTTTTAGGTTTTGAGTTTTAGATCGAAGCACCGCCGGTAGTTGCGACTTCGATCGCCACCCTATCTCACCCAGGTCAGCACTGGGATGACATCCGTTCCCCCTTCTCCCTCTCACCCACAGTTTCCCTCATCCCTACATCCCTTCGCCAACAAGTATTTTGCAAGTGAAATCTAGAGATTTTGCCTCTAATTTAACCAAAATCCTACAGCTTGTTTAAGAAATAATTAACGATCGGTTAAATAATCTCCCACTCAATCTTCTGTTTTCAGAAATTCCGATACCGAAACAGACTTGGGAAGATTCTCGATATCTTGAATTTCGCTTTCGTGGGCAAAGAACTCCACTTCTTTATCGTCAATTGCTACCTGATAGCTAGCGGTAGCAGTCACAATGCGCCTCTTTTTTTTATCTTCTACCAACACCCAGCACACCACAGGTCTTACCCACCGTTCAACGTGCTGGTTTTGCTTGGTACTCCCAAAAGCATACCAACCTTTAGCCTCAATTATTTGAAGCACTTTGAAATCGTTATTTGGCATATACCTCCCAATAAGGCTAACTTCACCATCAATCTTCGATCGAACGGCACACTTGCTAAGCATGGCAAAGCTTCTGGGCTTCCCAGCAGAACTTAAAAACTGCGTTTTTCATCTGGGCAACAGCCAGTTCGCGGGGCTTTACCAGATCGGTTGCCAGCTAAATTTTAGTGCTATTCTTTTAAGTTAATCCCCCGCAATTAGCGTAAAATATCCATACTATATCTTCAAAAGTAACTTTTGCAACTGCCTCGACAACAGCCAGACAGAGCGCCACTAGCTGCATCTAAGTCGAGCCGATCGACCTCTTCCAAAGCTATGTATATAATATCCATCGACCTAAAATAGGGTTCAGACTTTTTGCTGCAATAAACAGTTATTTTGCCAGGATGCAGAAAATTATATCGGAGATTGACGCTTTCAATTTTAAGCCGAGTGCGTACCCGATTCCCACATCATTGTATGGTGTAATTGATGATTGTCAAAACTCGATCGCGCTCAACTATTGTGTCTAACACTTCTATTACCATCACGGTTAAACTTTTTGCCGCTTTCAGTGAAGCCTGGGGCGTTTCGGAACTTACATTAGAATTTCCTTCGGGAACCCCCGTGTCTGGTGTTCTCGAACATTCGATCGCCCAACATCCCCAACTCGAACAGTGGCGCGATCGTACTCGCTTCGGTCTCAACCTTGAATTCGTCTCCCCCAACACCCCCCTACAAGACGGCGACGAAGTTGTACTCATTCCCCCCGTCAGCGGTGGTTAGTTATTAAACAGTTAACAGTTGAGAGTTGACAGCTAGGTTTTTCAATGGTTCTGAAAAACCACCTTCCAAAAATACGGTTTATTGGCCTCCGTTTAGGGCTATTTTCCAGTAGTCTCAAATTTTTTGACTGAGGCATCCTCAAATACCAAAACTAATCCCGACAAAAAAAATCGGGTATGTTTGACGCCGTATTTCGACCGTGCTAATCTTTTCCCAGAGTCGAAACACACCTTGCAAAGTTAGAGAGTTTAGCTATGACCCAGGCGATCGAAACCCAATCCGCAACAGCAACCGCAACAGCCCTCAAATGCAAAGAATGCGGAGCAGAGTACGAACTCCAAGCAAAACACGTTTGCGATTGTTGCTTTGGTCCCCTAGAGGTCAAATACGACTACAACGCCATCCGCCGCACCGTTACCCGCCAAACCATCGAAGCCGGCCCAAACTCGATCTGGCGCTACCGGTCTTTTCTACCAGTCGCTACAGATAACGTAATTGATGTCGGCACCGGCATGACTCCCCTGGTAAAATCTCACCGCTTGGCGCGCGCCTGGGCCTGAAAAATCTTTATATTAAAAACGATGCCGTCAATATGCCCACTCTCAGCTTCAAAGACAGAGTGGTGTCAGTAGCCCTCAGCAGAGCTAGAGAATTGGGTTTCACCACAGTATCCTGCGCCAGCACGGGCAATTTAGCCAACTCTACCGCCGCGATCGCGCCCATGCCGGCCTCGACTGCGTAGTCTTCATCCCTTCAGACTTAGAAGCAGGCAAAGTCCTCGGCACCCTGATTTACAACCCAACTGTCATGGCAGTTCATGGCAATTACGACCAAGTTAACCGCCTGTGCTGCGAAGTAGCCAATACACACGGTTGGGGATTTGTCAATATCAACCTCCGCCCCTATTATTCCGAAGGCTCCAAAACCCTCGGCTACGAAGTTGCCGAACAGCTAGGCTGGCAGTTGCCCGACCACATTGTTGCCCCCCTCGCCTCCGGCTCCCTGTTCACAAAAATTTACAAAGGTTTCCAAGAATTCATCGAAGTCGGCTTAGTGGACGACAAGAAAGTTCGGTTCAGCGGTGCCCAAGCTGACGGTTGTTCCCCGATCGCCCAAGCATACCGTGAAGGTCGCGATTTCGTGAAGCCAGTCAAGCCGAATACCATTGCTAAATCGATCGCGATCGGCAACCCAGCCGACGGCATCTACGCCCTCGATATCGCCCGCAAAACCAACGGCAACATCGAATCCGTCAGCGACACCGAAATCGTAGAAGGCATGAAACTGCTGGCGGAAACTGAAGGTATCTTCACCGAAACCGCAGGCGGCACCACGATCGCAGTCTTGAAGAAACTGGTAGAAGCAGGCAAGATCGATCCTGACGAAACCACCGTCGCCTACATCACCGGCAACGGCCTAAAAACCCAAGAAGCAGTCTCCGGCTACATCGGCGAACCCCTCACCGTGGAACCGAAACTCGAAGCCTTCGAGCGCGCCCTCGAACGCGCCCGCACTCTCGATCGTTTGGAATGGCAGCAAGTTTTGGTTTAATAGTCAATAGTCAGCAGTCAACAGTCAACAGCCAACAGTCAACAATCAACAGTCAACAGCCAACAGTCATTTGTTACGGGTGCTTGCTGGTGCATATTGCCACTAACAACTAATAACTAATGACTCTTGAAGAATGACCGTTGGCGCACAAGTAATGACTGAGAACTAAGGACTGCTGGCTGAAAACTAAGGACTGCTGACTGCTGGCTAAAGACTACTGACTAAGGACTAAGGACTAAGCAAATGACAGTTAAAGTTTTAATTCCCACTCCGCTGCAAAAGTTCACCAACAATCAAGCGACGCTCGAATGCGGCGGTGGCAACATTTCCGAACTGATTGAATCGCTCGAAACAAGCTGTCCCGGCATCAAAAAAAGCCTGTGCGACGAGAAGGGGGAACCCCGCAGATTTCTCAACTTCTACGTCAACAGTGAAGATATCCGCTTTTTGGAAGGTACAGCAACAACCCTCAAAGATGGTGATGAAGTAAGCATTGTCCCCGCCGTTGCTGGTGGCTGATTAACGCCTAATTAATTTTTAAAACACACAGGAACGCAGGTAGATTTAAATTAATTACTATCTGCGTTTATTTGGGATCTCAGCTTTCGCTTAGAAGCTAAAATTTAAAAGATTGCTGAGAGTAACCCGATCGCGCCCTTTCCTTTTCGAGTCGTACAAAGCCTCATCAGCGGCCAGTACCAGAGTTGAAGCATCTCTGTCTGCGTTCGATTTGTCTGTTCTGCATATTGCTTTAATATTGGTAATTCTGCGTCAAAAACTCCAGCAGCCATGCAAAATCTGCCGTCGCACCGCCCCCCTACAATGATTCCGACATCCTTACCTTATTCCCGATCAAGTTCAGAAAACTCGCTCCAAAATGCTGGATTTCCAAGAAACTAGCACAAGCAGAAGACGGTTTGTAAATTCTAAAAGCCCGCATAATTCCTAACGTCGCCGCGCTTTCCAAGGGGCCGACAAAGCTAGTATCCCTGTCCAAAAAATAAGGCTGCTTAGCCCAATGCACCATCTGTTCTTTATTCAAAAAATAGCAACCAGAATGGGGATTTAAACTCCGTTCAAATGCGATCGGCTGTTCCATAATTTTGCCGAATAACTGTCGGTTTTCCTCCACATTTTGAAATTTTGCAGTAGCAGCTTGTACTAAATCACCGTCGATATAGGCTTTAAAAACAGGCCCTTGAGGCGATACTTCGTAGCGGTTCGGTTGCAGTAAATTGCCATTTCCTCCGTGGTGCGTAAACCAATTTAATTTGCGAAAAAACCACGGATCGTGCAAGATTAAATCGTCTTCTAAATAACAAAAATAATCGTATTTGTCAAGACAAGCGCGCAAAACTGCCTGACATTCAAACCCCAACAATAGCGGTTCGACATTTGTAGCGTGGTGCATAAAAGATCTGGGACGCAGCGGCAGTTGCGGCAACAAATGATAGCCTTGAGTCGTGCAAACAACAATATCAATTTCGCAATTTTGCTCTTGATTTGCCGGGATAGTTACGCATTCGCCGATGTGAATCATGCACTGAGATTTACCGTACAAAGCTTGCAGAGATGTTACGCAAGCTGTTAAAGCATTGAGTCGCGGCTGCGGATCTTTCCGCTGGGAAGCGTGTTTTCCGTCGCCGTTAGGATTGAAGAAATGAGCAATGGTAAATAGAATTCGCATTCGTGTGGATTAACAATTAAAAATTAAACAATAAAACAGAGCGATCGTACTATTTTAGTCTCGCGTTGCGCGGACTTTGTTTGTGTAGTCGGGGGTGGAACTCGAGTGACAAACGAAGTACATTCGAGTTTCACCCCCGAACCGAATTCTATTCGGCGGGCGTTGTATTCGGCGGGCATTGTATTCGGCAGTACCTTAGTGGAACTCATAAATCTTACTACATTTACTCAGTAAATAACTCAGGCAAGCGATCGCGCAATTCTGCATTCAATCGCGGCAACTCGTCCCGCATTTGCAAGTACCAATTGCGACGCTGTTTGTAGTGCAAGCACAGCAAGCGGTTGTCTCGCACCCATTCGTAAGCGTTCGCTGCTATTTGGCGGCGCATTTGAGAGTCGGAAATCAGCAAGTTCAGCTTATTTTCAAACTCTTTTACCGATCGATAAATCAACCCTGTTGTGCCTTCAACAATCGATTGTTCGTACACCGTAGGACTTGCCAGCACTGCTACTCCCCGCGCCGCGCATTCAATGAATTTTAAATCCGATTTCGTTTCGTTAACTGGGTTGGGAATTAGCGGCAGCAAAGCGATATCGCAACTGGACATAATTTCTTGATATCGTTCGTAATTGCAAAATGGCTCGAATTCTTTGCGGGTTGTTTCTAAGTATTGAAAAAATAGGCGATCGTGAATTACTTTCACTCGAATTCTTTGTGAATGCGATGCTATGACTCGATTGAGAGCTGCCATAATTGGCTGCCAATCTTTCTCTCGATTTAAAGCACCAAAAAATATCGTTATCGCATCATCTGAATAAGTCCGCGGCGGGGGGAGGTAAGCTAAATGATTGGCAAATACCGCCACATTTGGGTTGTATTGGCGCAAAATTTTTGCGAGGGGTTCTGTTGAAGTTTGCACGCAGTGACAGCCCCGGTAGCTGAGGTAATTATTTTCTGCATATTCGTGACGGCGCACGGGGTTGTCGTCAATTTCAGCAACTATTAAATAATCTTGTTGCAGCAGTTCTTGAAGTTTGGGAATGTAGCTGGGATACTGCATGATCGTGCGCTGCCAAATAAACACTTTTTCTTCGCCCGGAAGCGGGAGAATTAATTCGGCAGATTTAACTGCTGATGCAGTGCGCGCACCCGGAATTGTCGCGCTAAATTTGTCGGGTTCTAAAACTCGCACTCGATCGCACCCTGTCGGAGCCATAATAATTGTTTGAATCAGCAACCTGCGCGGCGGTTCGGGAGATTTTGATGCCCTGACGATATAATACTCCGCCCCGGTTTCTGTAGCAAAATTACTGGGTTCTAATTCTAAAGCTTTTACCATCGGATGCAGCAATTGCTGGAAGCGGGCAAAATGTTCGGTTTGGTGGCCCTTTCCCTGCAATTCGTAAACCTGCAATTGAGCGCGAGCAAACAGCAATTTAATACTTTCTAAAGTAAACCAATGCTGCATTTTTTCTTCGGGATTTTCCCACTGTCCCCGTAACAAATTGACGATGCGCCGCCAGTGTTGGACGTTGGGAATTCTTGCTAGAGTTTGCCCTTGGGAATTCAGCAAATCGCTGTATTGTTCGATCGCGTGCCAAGGGTTTTTGAGATAGGGCAGCAAGTCGCCGAAAACCACGCAATCGACTGTTTTTGGGGCGATGTCGAAACTGGTGATATCGGTTGCTTCAATATCGGCTAGCGCTACCCAGTTTAGCCGATCGGCCGCGATTTTTGCTTTTTCGGGCGATCGTTCGATGCCGATATACTGACAGTGGGGATTTATCTGCTTGTAGCTTGCGCCTGTAGCGCCCGTACCGCAGCCAATTTCGAGAATGACTTTAGCATCCGGCGGCAGCAATTTCAAGAGGTCGTGGTTGACGCGATCGCTCACTTTTTACAAATTTCCCGATTAGTTTTTTTTGAATTATAACTGAGCAATACATTGACGACAGCTAGTATACAACGGCGATCGCTCTTATTGTCAAGCGCTAGATTTTACTGTTGCCACTGAATTTCCCTGACTGATTTCCCTGACAGGGGAGTTTTCCTCCCAATACGCTACTCCCAAGTTATAGCAGTTGACAGTTGACAGTTGACAGTTGATAGTTGATAGTTGACAGTTGACAGTTGACAGTTGACAGTGGGCAGTACCAATTCCCAATTCCCAATTCCCAATTCCCAATTATCAATTACCAAAAAATATGAATCAAAATTTAGGAATTAACATTGCCGGCTACGTCAGCGGCGAATTTGGAATTGGAGAAGGAGTCAGGGCCAACATCAGATCCGTAGAAGCAGCGGGAATTCCCTTTGCAATTAACAATTTTACCCGCAGTCCACACCGCCATCAAGATACCAGCTATGACAATTTTCACCGCCGAGACAATCCTTTCCCGGTAAACTTAATTCAAATCAATGCGGATCAAGTCAAACCCTTTTTAAAATATGCAGGTGCCAACTATTTAAAAAATCGCTACAATATTGGATTTTGGGCCTGGGAACTTCCCGAATTTCCGCCGGAATGGCAGCCAGCATTCGATTGCTTTCACGAAATTTGGACTTACAGCAATTTCTGCGCCCAAGCAATTGCCATCGCCTCGCCAATTCCCGTTATTAAAATCGCGCCCAGCATTTCTTTTCCCGCACCTTCGCTGAACAGAAAAGCCCTCGAATTGCCGGAAAATAAATTTATTTTTCTGTTTGTTTTCGACTTTTGCAGCCGCATCGAACGCAAAAATCCTTTAGCGGTAATTGAGGCATTCAAACAAGCTTTTGGCGGGGACGATCGCGCCTTACTAATTATCAAATCTTCTAACTCCGACAAATTTGTCAAACACCAGCAATTATTAAATTCTGCCATTGCAGCTAGCGATAATATTAAACATATAGACGGGTATTTGTCAAGAGAAGAACTTAACGCCCTGATCTACAATTGCGACTGTTATGTATCCCTGCACCGCTGCGAAGGATTCGGTTTGACAATGGCAGAAGCCATGTTTTACGGCAAGCCTGTAATTGCCACCGCCTATTCATCAAATACAGAATTTATGAATGCAGGCAACAGCTTTTTAGTCAAGTACAAACTGACCGAAATTCCAGCAAATTGCAGTCCCTACAAACAAGGGAACATTTGGGCAGAACCAGATCCAGAACACGCTGCAGATTGGATGCGGTACGTTTTTAACAATTATGCAGAAGCCAAGCAAATAGGTGCGATCGCAGCCCGAGAAATTCAAACTTTTCTCAGCCCGCAAGTTGCCGGCAAGACAATCCGAAAACGCCTGGAATATATTGCTAAAATTACAGACAACTTTCAAAACATAACTCAACCGGGAAACACTCACGCCCAAACTGCCAAAATTAGTAAATTACTGCTGTCAGCCCCAGATAAAAACCAAGAGAAAAATCCGCAACCTTTAGTCAGTATTTGCATTCCGACATACAACGGCGAAGCCTTCATCGCCGAAGCAATTCAAAGCGCGATCGACCAAACTTATCCCAACATAGAAATTATTGTATCCGATGACGGTTCCACAGACAAAACAGTGGCGATCGCCCAATCTTTTCAATCGCAAACTTCCGCCGATTTCCGCATCGTCCTCCACCGCAACTACGGCTTATCGCAAAACTGGAACTTCTGCATTTCCCAAGCTAAAGGCGAATACATAAAATTTCTGTTTCAAGACGACTTCCTCGCGCCAGAATGTATTGAAAAACTCGTAGCAGTCGCCCGACAAGACTCAGAAATCGGCTTGGTTTTCTCCCCGCGCGGCATTGCCATTGCTGAAACAGAATCCAACCCAATTTTGCGCAAAGCTTCCAGTGCGATCAAAGATTTGTACAAAGGTTGGTCGAATTTAAAACAAATCCAAAACGGACAAGAATTGCTGGCGGATGCTAACTGCTTGAACAACCCGATCAACAAAATTGGCGAACCGACTACAGTCTTAATTGCCGCCCGCGTTTTTCGAGAAATAGGATTGTTTGATTCGGAATTATCTCAGTATGTAGACTTAGATATGTGGTGGCGAATTCTGGGAAACTATAAAATAGGATTTGTCAGGGAACAACTATCAGCCCTGCGGATTCATCCCGAACAGCAAACCTGGAAAAACTTCGCTGTTAAGGAAAATCACAAAGATATTATCAGATTTTACAAAAAAATTCTCAACCATCCTGAATACCGTTTTCTCACGCCAGAATTTAAACAGCAAATTCAGCAAAAATTAGCATTAAAATTCAAGCATATTGTACCTGAATGCTCGGATATCGTCGAACTGTACAAACAATCTCCCTCAGATGGTAATATTCTTGACAGCCTGCGTCAAGTTCGCAAACAAATAGCAGAAACTTGGCTGAATTTGCCAGCCGAAAAATTGGAAAATGCTTGGTCTGCATCTCTCGGCAAAAACCACCAATTATTGCTAGCTAGCGGTCTCAAAAATGAATCTTTGACGGAGGAAGAACGAACCTTTGTCGCGCATTTATCCGCCAAAATTGCCGCAGGTGGCGAACTTGCTAACAGCATTCCATATCTGCTCGCAGCAATGCTGTATAGAGATGCTTATCAGTTGTCTTTCGAGTATAAAAATGCCGCAATTCCCCAATGGCTGTTTGACGATTTCCTGAAATTCCTGTTTCAGCCTCCAGTTTGCTTCCAACAAATTGGAGAAGTCGAAAAATACTCTGAATATTTGCAGCAGCTAATAGATTACGTTGCTACTAATATAGCGCAGTTTCCTGCTGCGGAAGTTTGGCAGTATTTGGCTGCATTTGTGGCTCAAAAAGCAAATTTTCAATCTTTGTATTTAAGCGAAGCAAATCTCCTGAAAGTATTGAGCCAAATCGGAGATATTAGGGAGTTTTACTTAAAAAATATTGGCAGTCAAATAGAGTGGGAGTTTGCAGAATCTGTCCCCGATCGCCCTCAGATAGAACTCGGCATTTTCCTCGAGGAAATTGCTGCTACACCCGAAACTTTTTCGGCCATCCCCGTCTTTGAATATTTAGATAGAAACAAATTTGAAATTACAGTATATACTGGTAAAATACAGGACGATCGACTTGCTAAATACTGTGCCAGCCACGCCGACAACTTAATACAACTGCCGCCCGATTTAGCAAATCGAGTCCAAAACATTCGATCGCGCGATTTAGATATCCTGCTAATTTGTACCAATCCCGCCGACAATAGCCCCGAAAATACTTTCAACTCTCTGCTATTCACCCACAGATTAGCACGAGTACAAATTGCGATCGCCCCATCAATCCCCGCCACTACCGGAATCCGCAACATCGATTATTTCATCACCACAAATCTCACATTAACCGCCAATCCAGCAGCCAACTATCGAGAAAAACTTATTGCTTTAGAAGGCTCGGGAATTTGTTGCAGCTATCCGCTAGAATTAGAAAATTCCACCGTCGAACCGACGCGCCAAAGTTGGGGCGCTACCGACGGATCGGTAGTCTTCATGTCCGGAGCAAGAGCATTTCAAATCATCCCAGAATTGAGATTAACTTGGGCAAAAATAATTGCCGCCGTACCCAATTCAATTTTAGTTTTATATCCCTTTCGTTCCCGATCGGAAGACTATCCCGTACTGCCATTTTTCAACCAAATTCGATCGACATTCGCGGAATCTGGTATTGACAAAAATCGAGTAGTTATGATAAGAGCGCTGCCATCTCGCGCAGATTGCATAAAATGTTTGAAATTAGCTGATATATATTTAGATTCTTATCCTTACAGCAGTGGATGCTCCATAGCAGAACCGCTGTTGCTAGGATTGCCTGTAGTGGCAAGAACAGGGCAAACAGAGCGATCGCGCCTCGCAGCAGCAGTCCTCCAAGAACTGCAACTTCCGGAACTGGTAGCCAGCAGCGAGAAATCTTATGTAGAAATAAGTGCAGCCTTGGGAAACAACCCCGAAATGCGCCAAATCTACCGCGATCGCATCCAGCAAAAAATGACCCTTAACCCGAGATTTCTTGACAGTCGCGCTTACTCCGATCGAATAGGCAAACTATTTAACAGGAATTCCTAGAGGCTCAAATCGAGTTTGGGACGAAAACAGTGCATCGCAGCCTTGAAGATCGTTGAAAAACCCATTCTTTCGCGTACAAGGAACCCCTCGGGGAGCAAAGCGTCAAGAAAGGTAAACATAGCAAATGCCGAGGCAGTTAGAAGCTTCGAGAAGGTTGAAAATATTGCTATAACGGCATTTTCCTGCTTCCTTCTTCCTTCTTCCTTCTTCCTTCTGCTACAGCAACAGCCTGAGCCCGCCAAGCTTCTGCTATCATCGGGAAATCTAGGTGTTAGAGTTGTCGCTCTTTTCCTGCCACAGCTAAATTAAAGGGGAAGCGCTAGTCAGTTGGAGACAAAATTAATGACAGGACTTTTTCAAATAGGCGATAAATTACTGCAAGCTCAGGATATGCCAGCGCTGCTCAAGCGCTACCAATTGATGCCGCAATTCTTGCGGGGTGTCATCTTAGACCAAGCGATCGCACCTTTTACTTGTACCGAAGAAGAGCGCAAATCCGCCGCCGATAACTTTCTGGCCCAGTATCAAATGACAGCCCCCGGAGCCAAAGAAAATTGGCTGCGCGGCCAGAACATGAGCGAAGAAGAATTTCTAGACATGGTTTCCCGACCCCTATCGATCGAAAAATTCAAGCAACACACTTGGATGCCTAAAGTAGATAACTATTTTTTAACCCGCAAAGCCAGCCTAGACCACGTAGTCTACTCGCTGCTGCGCACTAAAAATCCAGCCCTAGCAAACGAACTTTACTTTCGCATCCTCGAAGGCGAACAAAGCTTTGCCGAAGTAGCCCGCAACTTCTCAGAAGGGCCCGAAGCCAAATCCGACGGATTGTTGGGGCCAGTCCCCCTCAGCCAGCCTCACCCCGCAATCGGTAAACTTTTGTCAGTCAGCCAGCCAAACCAACTCTGGGCACCGCGCCCTCTGGCAGAATGGACGGTAATTATCCGACTCGAAAAGTTCATGCCCGCCCAACTCGACGACTCGATGCGCCGGCGCTTGATCGACGAACTGTTTGAAACCTGGCTCAACGATCAGATCTCGACAATCGGTCCGCTACAGCCCTTCTCTTCCGTATCATCCATATCATGACTTCTTCCGCCGTCTCGCTATCCCAGATTCAAGACTTCCTAGCTCAAACCCCCCCTTTTGACCGACTCTCGGAGGCGGCACTGGCCTCGTTGGCGGCACAGTGCCAGCTTCTCGGCTACCGCACCGGTCAACCCCTGTTCGAGCGGGAAAAACTGCCAACTCAAATCGCAGTCATCTATCAAGGACAGGCCCGGCTGCTGGGCTACGATCGAAGATCCAACCGGCACGTCAGTTTGCGCTTGGTGCAGCCGAAGGAAATTCTCGGCTGGGCCGGTTTGCTGCGGGGAATCCCCTGCGAAACTGCGATCGCCTCTACAGATGCGATCGCGATCGTCCTGCCGGCCGAAGATTTTTTCACCGCGATCGAAAAAAACCCCACCTTCGGCGAAGCATTTCGAGACCACTGTTCCCTGAGCGAAGTATTTGAACTGTTAAGCCTGGAATTGCAGCGCCAAGCCGACGGCACCACCAACCTCAAATCAATTACCCAGCAAGCTTGGGAAGATGCCACAGTCGTCAACCTGCCCAACGGTAACAAAAAAACTCCCGAACTTGCCAAAGAATTAGCGGACGATCGAATTTGGCTCGTCAGCAGCGGCGTTGTCGGCGACTTTCCCACCGGCAGCCGCTTATCTTTGGAAAATGCAGCCAAATCCTTAAAAGTAGAAGGCCCCAGAGGAGCCCGCTTGGTCGGTTTCCGGGAAGTCTCAGAATCCATAGAAGAAACCCAAACAGAAGTAACGACCGAAACCACAGTCTCGGAAACCAAGCCGGGCATAATATTTAAAAATGTAGAAATTGCGCCCGATCGACCCCCAGAAGCGCCCAAAGCCGGAACAGATGCCTCTAGATTCCCGATTTTCCGGGGTCGAGGGCCAATAGACGCCCCCCTAGCTTGCTTCCAAATGCTGAGCAAGCATTTCGGCCTCAAATTCCGCAAGGAAATCATCCGCAAAGTCCTAGAAAATCAGCTAAAAACCGCCGGTTCAATTTCCATGCAAGCCTGCGGAGCTATTACCCAAAGCATGGGTCTGACCCCCCAATTAGCTCAAGTGCCGGCCGATGCCATCAACCGGATCAAAGCCCCGGCAATGATCAAATGGAAAGATAGCTTTGGCATTCTCTACAGCATTACCGAGCAAGAATTGACGCTGGCAACGGCAGAAGACGGCCTGAAGCGACTGCGGCTGCCTCAGTTTAAAGAAGTCTGGGGCGATGTCGGAGAAGTGCTGCTGCTGCAAGCCCCCCAAGTCGAACAAAAAGAGCAGTTCAGCTTCTGGTGGTTCGTGCCGGCGCTGATGGAACACAAAACAGTGTTTTTTGAAGTCCTGCTTTCTTCGTTTTTCGTGCAGTTATTCGGTCTGGCAAACCCTTTAATCAGCCAAGTAATTATTGATAAAGTATTGGGTCAGCGCAGTATCGACACCTTGGATATTTTAGGTGCGTTTCTGTTAGGAGTTGCTTTGTTTGAAGGATTGCTTAACGGCTTGCGAACCTTCTTATTTGTAGATACTTCCAACCGCATTGATGTCAAATTGAGCGCGGAGATTATCGACCACTTGCTCCGCTTGCCTCAAAATTATTTTGACAACCGGCGCGTCGGCGATTTGGTTTACAAATTTAGCATGATGGGCCAGATTCGGGAATTCATGACGGGTACAGCCCTGACAGTGGTTCTCGACGCGATATTTTCGGTGGTTTACGTCGCCGTAATGATTTCTTACAGCGTGCAGCTAACTTTTGTATCGCTGGCAGTGGTGCCGATCCTAGCTTTGATGATCGTGCTGATAAACCCCCTAGTGCTGCGGCTGATCAAACAAAGAAACAACCGTTTTTCAGACGCTCAATCTTATTTGGTGGAAGTAGTCAGCGGGATTCAAACTGTTAAAGCTCAAAATATTGAATTGAAATCCCGCTGGGAATGGTCCGGCCGCTACGCTAAATACATTACAGCCAGTTTTAAAACTATTCTGACCGGGACTACTGCAGGCACGATCAGTACATTTTTGAACCAGGTAGGAAACCTCGCTCAGTTGTGGGTGGGAGCTTATTTGGTACTGGAAAACAAGATTACTTTGGGTCAGTTGATTGCTTTCCGAATTATCTCTGGGAACGTGACAGGTTCGCTGCTGCGATTTGTCAGCGTTTGGCAGAGTTTCCAAGAAGTTTCAATGTCGATCGATATGCTTAAAGATATCGTCGATACCCCTACAGAAACTAGCGAAGAAGACCGCAGCAATATCCCGATGCCGGCAATTCAAGGGGCGGTGACTTACGAAGAAGTTTCCTTCCGATTTCTTGAAAGTGGGCCGCTGCAATTGGCTAACGTGAATTTGGATTTTCCCGCAGGCAGTTTTGTCGGGATTGTGGGGGGTAGCGGTTCCGGTAAAAGTACCGCAATGAAGCTCTTGCAGCGCCTCTATCCGCCGCTGTCGGGACGGATTTTTATTGACGGCTACGATATTGCCAAGGTGGAATTGTATTCGCTGCGCAGCCAACTCGGAGTAGTGCTGCAAGATACTTTGCTGTTCAACTGTTCGGTGCAGGAAAATATTGCACTCAGCAATCCCGACGCGAGTACGGATGAAATTGTGCGCGCTGCGAAATTAGCCGTAGCTCACGATTTTATTATGGGCTTGCCTGCTGGCTACAATACCATAGTGGGAGAACGGGGTTCATCGCTTTCCGGGGGTCAAAGACAGCGTTTGGCGATCGCCCGGACAATTTTGCAAAATCCCAAACTGCTGATTTTAGACGAAGCTACCAGCGCGCTAGACTATCATTCCGAGCGCCAAGTTTGCAACAACTTAGCCGAAGCTTTTCAGGGACGCACCGTATTTTTCATCACTCACCGCCTGACTACAGTGCAAAACGCCGACATGATTATTATGATGGATCAAGGCTCTGTAGTCGAGCAGGGAACTCATAAAGAATTAATGAGTCTTAAAGGACGTTACTATTGTCTGTTCCAACAGCAAGAAGCTCAACAATAAATAATAGGAACGGCAATGGGAATGGGTAATGGGTAATGGGTAATGGGTAATGGCGAACGGGGATATGACTAGACCTGATTTTGAAGGTTTGGACGTTTACAAGTTGGCTGAAAAACTGGCAAATCAGGTTTGGTTTATTGTCAAAGGGTGGGACTTTTTTACGAAAGATACTATCGGGAAACAACTTGTACGTGCAGCCGATAGTGTTTGTGCTAATATTGCAGAAGGAAGGGGCAGGTATAATTATCAAGACAATCGGCGTTTTGTTAAGATAGCTAGAGGTTCTTTGTATGAAACAATCAGTTTGTTGAGAATGGCATATGCCAGAAAATTGTTGACTGTAGAACAGGTAAATAGATTTCAACCAATAATTGATGAGTTGTCGCCAAAGCTCAATGCTTATCTAAAGTCAATAGGTTGTCAGCAAGAAAAAACGCTTGATGAAATATCTGAACTCCCTAACGACTAAAAAACTCGCCAATTACCAATTACCAATTATCAATTACCAATTACCAACTACCAATTACCAATTACCAATTTGTTATGAAATCCATCACACTTTCCGAACAACCAGTCATTCTCGAAAAACCAGCGATTTGGTCGCGCTTGTTTTTGTGGATGATTATGCTTATGACTTCTTCCGCCATAATTTGGGCGTATTTTGCTAGAGTCGAGCAAGCTGTCCCCGCAGTCGGTCAGTTGGAATTCAAAGATGGTGCTAGAGACATTCAAGCACCCGCTACGGGCGCTGTAGTGAGAGTTCACGTGGAAAATGGCGATCGAGTCGAAAAAAATCAGCCTTTACTTACTTTTAACCCCGTTGCATCCACTGCCGATCTAACGTCGATTAAGAAAACTAAAGAAGCTTTAGAAAAGGAAAACAAATTTTACGAAGATGTGGTTAACGGCAGAATCTCAGGTCCGATTCCTCCTAACTTAGAATCAACTATTAGAGATAGACAGAGCCTCGTAGCACAAAATCAAGTGCTGCAGGCTTTGATTGACGAACTGTACCTCAACCGGGGGGGCGGTGGCGATTTTGATGCTTCGCAGCGAGGACTGTATGTTAACTACAAATCGGAATTTGAGTCTCGCGTAGCTGCGGCCCAAGGGCAAGTTCAAGAATTAGAAAAACAACTCAAGCAAGCCGAGGATGCTGAGCAAGCACAGCGCGATCAAATTATTATCGCCCAGCAACAATTGGCTTCTGCTCAGACCCAATTAAACTACTCTCAGCAGCAGTTGACTTTTTCCCAAGAGCAAGTAAGATCTGCTACAGCTCAGAAAGAATTATCAGAAGAACAGTTAGCGAAATCCCAACAAGTCTTGAAGTCAAATCAAGGCATTTTGGGAAGGCTCGGACCGCTGGTGGAGCAAGGGGCGATCGCTGAATTGCAAAGAGAACGTCAAGAACAAGATGTTTTCCGAGGAGAAAATGAAGTTATCAAACAGCAAGAACAAATCAAGCAGCGCGAAGGTGAAATCAACGCCCGCCGAGGTGAAATTAACAAGAGCCGGGGTGAGATAAATACCCGCAGAAGTGAAATTAACGCGCGCCAGGGAGAGCTGCAGAAAATTAATGCTGAAATACAGCGCCAGCAAGGAGAGCAAGCGCGCATTCAGGAGTCAATTCAGCGCGCTGTCGAGCAGTTGAAAAACACTAAAGATGCTTGGGCTAAAGAACTGTATACTAGGATTGCGGAAAACGAGAAGCAGATTGCTAGCAGCGATTCTCAGCTCAGCCGCTTGAAAGTGGATAACCTGAAAAAACTTTCAGAAGTGAACGCTCAGGTAGAAAAGGCGCAAGAAAACCGCAACACTCAAGTAATGAAATCTCCGGTAGCAGGCGTTGTCTTCGATTTGAAACCTTCTACGAAGGACAAATCTAAGTTGGACATAGCGAAAGATCCGATCTGCCAATCTATTATTAATAACGTACTCAAACCGGGAGAACCGCGTCCGAAACGCTGCGACGAAGCTTATTACGAAGCACAGCAAACTGAAAAGCTAGTTAAGGTTTTGGATGATGAAAACGGCTTGGAAGCTGTTGTTTACCTGGAAAATAGCAACGTAGCTCTCGTATTGGACGCCCTGAAGCGGAAGCGGGAGAAGTTAGAACAATATCACGGCAAACAATTGGATGGAGAAAAGATTGAATGCGAAGTAGGTAAAAGCTGCGTCTGTCCCGAGAAGCAAGTTAATCGAGATAAATTGGGCTTGACGGAATACGATTGCGTGCCTGTCGAGGTGAATGTGGAAGCTTTCCCGGCCCTGGAGTTCGGTACTGCTGAGGGCGAGGTAAAAGAAATCAGCAAGGATGCGGAACCTCCGACTGAATTGCGGAAATACTACGCTTTCAAAACCAAAATCAAGCTCAAGAATCAAAAGTTTGTTTTGAATAAGAACAAGCCGGACCAAGTAGAGGTTAATTTGCAGTCGGGTATGGCCGTGAGTTCTAATATCAATATCGGCAAGCGGACTGTGTTGCAGATGTTTATCAATCGGTTTACCGGGAAGTTGGATACGTTCAAGACTGTTAAGTAGTATTAGATACAGAAAACTCGATCGCACCCAAGGATACGGCAGAGTCGTGTCCTTGCTTTTTGGCAATACGCTCATGTTTCTTAACATTTGGAGAGCGATCGCTCAAATGCGATCGAATAATGGATGTTCGATCGCCCGTTCTCAACAAACTCAATTTTTTATCAACAATTAAATGCTTGAATTCCTAGGAAAATAATTCTCGCAAGCCTTGCGGGGCGAAGCTTTTACCCAAGAGATTACCTGCGATCGACCTGAGAAAATTTCGCGGGTTTGACCTTCAAATCGAATAACGAGTACAGCACATTCATGTTTGAGGTCAAATAGAAGCAGATTCAAGTAACTGGTCAAAAAAGCGGTTGAAACTGCCGATCGCGCATATTGTAACGAAATATTTTAGTTTGAATCAATTTATTAATAGTCGGGAAATGTTTACCAAATCTTTATTTTTGATTTCTAGAGTGTAGTTGTTGGTGAAGCAACTCAGCTTGCAGTATTTTGCTGGCAGACTGAAATACATCGTAGTTAAATAAAATCGTAGTTAAACAAGAGAATTTTATGACTCCCTGCCCCTGCTGCTCTAATGAAATGTTGCGTCACGTTCGCCGGAATCAGGTCTATTGGTTTTGTCGGGAATGCTGGCAAGAAATGCCTGTTTACAATCTTAACACCTATGGTTCGCTGGTATCGATCGGAACTCTAGATCGATCGTTCGTGCAAAACGGTAAGAGTTTTTCCACACACATCAGACTTAGTTATGTTTGAGTTCGATCGACAATATCGGCCCGACAATCTGCCATTGTATTATCCGTTAAATTTGAAATATATTCCTGCATCGAGCGTCGATTACCAATTACCAATTACCAATTACCAATTACCAATTACCAATTACCAATTACCAATTACCAGTTACCAATTACCAATTACCAATTACCAATTACCAATTACCAATTA
>JAAUPF010000288.1 GCA_012034575.1 Richelia sp. CSU_2_1
ATCCGGGTTACTTACCCCTTTTATAATCTCGTAACTGTAGTAAATGTAGGGTGCGTCGCTACGAACAACTCTCGTTACTATTGGGAGATCTCATAGCGACGCACCATACCAATCTCGTAAATGTAGTAAATGTAGGGTGCGTCGCTACGAACAACTCTCGTTGCTATTGGGAGATCTCATAGCGACGCACCATACCAATTATAACGGGGATGGGAAACCCGGATTTGGTATCAGATGTGATTTTTACAAGAAATAATTAGCTAGTGATGAACTGACGCACCCTACTAGTAGGATTAATTGTCGATCGCATCTCCTCCCAGCGGCCGGCTGTAGCGCTTCAATTCATCAATCAATCGAGTATCATTAGAAGCTGTTCTTGCTCCCGCTTCCGCCGCCCAGCGCTTCAAATCTTCAATTTGCGATCGCGCGATCGCAGCTAAAGGTACTGTATCCTCGATCGACCTCAAAATATCCTCCGTCGTCAAATCTCGGCGCTGTCCGTTCACAAAAGTGCCAAAAGCGCGGTACAATCCATCGATGACAACTTGCTCTATTTCCGCACCGCTAAAATTCTCAGCAGACTTCGCCAAAATTCCCAAATCAAAGTCGCGCAATCTAGTCGGCCGCAAACGCTGCAAATGCACTTTAAAAATATCTTGCCGTTCCGATTCTGATGGCAAATTCAAAAAGAAAATTTCATCAAAACGGCCTTTTCTGAGCAACTCAGCGGGTAAAATCCGCACGTTATTTGCAGTGGCGACAATAAACACCGGACTGGTTTTTTCCTGCATCCAAGTAATCAAACTACCGAATACCCGGCGCGACTTCCCGAATCACCATCGCCTCCACTGATAATGTTGCCGAAGGCTTTATCTATTTCATCAATCCACAAGACACAAGGGGCGATCGCCTCTGCCAATTGTATCATTTGTCTGACGCGACTTTCACTTTCTCCGACAATGCCACCAAACAACCTCCCGGTATCCAACCGCAACAGTGGCAAACGCCATTCTGATGCTATTGTTTTCGCTGATAAAGATTTGCCAGTACCTTGAATTCCTACTAACAAAACGCCTTTAGGATTTGGTATTCCGTAGCGCCTAGCTTCGTCAGTAAAAGCATCTTGTCGCATCTTTACCCACTGCTTCAAATTCTCCAATCCGCCCACACTTTTTAGAGATTCTCTAGAATTGAAAAACTCCAAAATTCCGGTTTGGCGAATTGCTTGCTGTTTTTCCTCCAAAACTCCGTCAATATCCGACTCATTAATTTGCTGTTTTGCTGCCAAAGCTTTAGCTAAAACCCGTCCGATGCGAGCGCGACTCAAACCTTGACAAGCTTTAACTAACTGTTCCCTTGCCAAGCCGCTTACTTGCAACTGTTCCGGCTTTTCGACAACGTGAGAGATTAAACGATCGATTTCCTGAACATTGGGCAAAGGGAAATCAATTACTGTCATTTCTTCTTTCAATTCTTCCGGCAATTCCAGCGCGTGAGAAGTGAGAACGATCGTTTTTTTGCTGCGCTTCAATTCCCGCGTTAAATTCCGTAATTCCCGCACTACAGGCGCATTTTTTTCGCTGTATGGATATTTCAAAATAGGGTGCAAATCCCGCAGTACAAATATGGTATATTCTTCTACAACAGTCTTGCCAATGCGATCGAGCGCCGCCATTGCCGAGCCTTTCCCGGAGCCGTTGTCCTCCCAGCCACGCACGATATCCCACAATAACACACGGCGTGCGGGAGTTACTTGCAACGCTACTTGTGCAATTACTGCTTCTATTGGTTCCTCCTCCACGCCGACAATATACAACAGTGGATAGCGAGCACGAATCATCAAATCTAGTCGTGTTACCAGTGCCTCGAAGGGATGATTTTGACCACCCTTAACGGCATCAAATTCTCTGGCTTTAGGAAGGTTTTGTGTCATTTTATTTGATATTTTAGATGTAAGTTTTATTAAAAGTATTGTTTGTAGTAAAGACTTGAGTCCTTAGAAACTATTTAAAAGGACTCAAGTCCTTACTACGAACGTTAAAATTATAACAGAATAGTGGGGAGTTGGCTATTTAGCAGCTTGTCGGGCTTGTTTCACCATATTAATGAGAGTGTGGTGAGCATCTTCGGCATCTTTTAAAGTACGATCGAACTTAACTCTGACAGGTAAAATTTCGCCGTTGACTTGAGCGGTTAAATCCATGCCATTTGCATCAATAGCCAGCATTTGAGCGGATTCCGCATCCGGTTGACCGCCAAATATTTGAGCGTAAAGTACGACAGCATTAGCGTGGTCTTCGTTCATGTGAGTGCAGATACGATCGCTAATTTCAGTGGAAAACTGGTCTGACATGGGGGATTCCTCATATGCAATATCGATCGATTGTACTGCGATCGGTCGCAACAGAGAGAGAGATGGATTCGCGGCGAATAGAATTCGCACGTCAAACAAACAAAGTGAAGTAGGGTGCGTCAGCTAGGAAAATTTTTGCTAAAAAATCACAATCTCACAACTGACGCACTCATCGAGTAATGGTGCGTCAGTTATGAGATTTTCAGTGATGATTGAGAACAACCAAACTGACGCACCCTACCGCTGATGTAAAAAATATGGGAGCTGAGTGTTCTATCTTTTTACCGCAAACTGCACAGCTTAACTTAAAGAGCGATCGTCAAACGGCAATTCATCAAATAGCGAATCAATATCAGTCTCATTGACAGTTTCAGACTTCGCTACTGGCAGCTTGCTTGAATGCAGCTTAGCTACTGGTAAATTCGGGGATTTTTCCACAGCAGCAGGCTGGGATTTTTCCAACTTAACTACAGGCAATTCCCCGCCATTTTCGCCATTTTTGCTAGTTTGATTCCACATCATCATTCCCAGCAAACCGTCAACTAAACCGCCACCGCTACCGTTGCCGCTAACTGCAACATCCGGCACAACTCGCACCTGGCGATCGCCTATAATTTGCATTAATTGCAATGCAGTATAACCGGAACCGCCCAAAGCTACCACACCCGCCCGATAAGCTTCAGCTTGAGCATTTCCCTTCACCCGAATCGACTCAGCTTCGCCTTGAGCTTGTTTGATTTGAGAATTCGCTTTTAACTCAGCAATTTTCACGCCTTGTTCTGATTTCACCATCTCTTGCTGAATCTCAGCCAGCGCCGTTTCTCGTACCAATTGTTGACGCTGAGTTTGCGCTAATTGCTGTACTTCATAAGTCTTGCATTGTTCCTCTGCAATTTTGCGATCGGTTTGAGTTTGCATCAACTCTGCGGGCGGCAAAATATCTCCGATCAAAGTATCAATTGCTTGCACGTCGTAGGTGCGCAAAGCTGCTTTGATATACTCGGCGGCTTCCGCTTGTCGATCGCTCCTGGCTGAGAGAAAATCTAACACAGAATAAGCTTGAGCCGAATTGCGGAAATAATTGCCGATCGTCGGCTGTAAAACGTGATCAACTAAGTTCTGCATCGAACCGACGCGCGAGATCACTTTCGGAGCATCCAAAGCGCCGACGTGAATGATTTGAGCTACTTCTAAATCGAAGGCAAAACCGTCTCTAGAACGCACAGTTAAAGATGAAAGTTGAGAATCATAACTGTGCCGTTCTGTTTTACTAGACCAATTCAAAACAATATTAGTAGTAGGCACTAATTCTACTTTCAAAATGCGCGTATTTAACGGATGTTTTCCCGGATAAAGAGGAGTTATCCACACCCCTTTATTCCCGACATTTACTAAATTGCCGTGGGTAAAAGCAGCACCACTGACATCTTCCGAGGTTGTGCCGACATAGGAAATCACCGCGCCAACATAGCCGATCGGGATTTCCGTCATCGGCACTTGTTCCACCCCAACAAACCAAGGATTCAAGTTCCAAGAACCCGAAAGCAAAACCTGTTCTTGCAAGCCGCGCCGTCCGCCGCCGTTGACAAATTTCTGCGCGTTTTGAAAATTGTCATGATTCGGAATAATCGGGCCTGCAATTTCGCCATCTTGGATCGGAACGCCGTCATAAGTTGTCACAACTCCGACTTTATCGGGAGCAATTTTGTACAGTTTCAACTGTTCCGCTGTCATCCCGTGTTTAGGAGCATTTGCTGCTGTAATTACCGTAAATAATGACGTATTAATGCGATAGCTACCACCAGTTAAAATGCCGAGTTGACGACCTTTTTCTCCGCCGCTTTTTAAGAATTTGCGGGCATCTTGAAAATTGTCGCATTCTGCGATTTTACCAAGGATGCGCTGAGGTGGAATCGACTCACCGGCGGCGGCGATAATTAAAGCAATTTCACCTTGGGGAACTACAGTCAGAGACTCTTTGCGAACATTGTACTGCAAAGGCCAATAACCCCAGTGCCAACCCGGAGGCAAAGTATCAGCTTGATATCCAGCTTCTCCATTGAGAGCGATTAAGCTTCCCGCAGGTAAAGACTTACCGCCGAGGCTAAACTTTTTACTGACAACTCCAACTTCGCGATCGCCAATTACTACCAACCCGCCAAAAAATAGCGGAATACAAATCAGCACCGCACCGCCAAGGACAATTGGTATAATTCCACTCAACAAATCCATCTGCACTGTCTGTACGGCAACAGTGTTTTGAGGTAGCTGGCTCAGCAGCAAGTTGCTGGGTTTTGCTGCTAGCTGAGTCGAAGTTTGTACGGGGGGGATGTCGCCAGCAGCCAATACCGGCGAGGGTTTCAAACTGGTTGTGGCGCTGAGGGCTAAAGATGCCGAAACAGCGGCTGCAAACTGTTTTAAAATGCGGGCTGTGACTTGAGATTTAGGCAAAAGTGAATAAAGCATTTTTTTGATAGGGTAATTTGTCCTATTAGCTCTACGTTAGCTCTGCTCCTCAGTTTTTACATAAAATTTAAGGTTTTATTTTTCATTTTTTGCGTTTATAATAGTCATGTTTTTCGGTAGAAATACTTATTTTTCACGTCAATAGTGTTAAGTTAAATCAGAAAACGCCGGAATTAATTCCCAAATAGAGAAGCACAAGTTGGTTGAAACTGAAATTTTGCACCTGTGGCAAAAACCGGGTTTCTGGCAAAGACTCTGCATCGGAACCTATATTTATTGGTCAGAAACCCGGTTTCTCAAAGATTGTTGAAAATGCTGGAAGATGTGGGTTAAAATTAAATGATAAATCTAATTTAATTACCATCAAAATCAGTCCTCTTCCAGAGGACTTTCGCTATGAGACAGGGGTTTTCAACCCCTGGCGGACTGTGGGGATTACCCACAATTTTGCGCATTCAATAGTTTGAGCATTTACCCAAAAACCCGCCGGGAATTAATTCCCCGTCTCATAGCGTAAGTCGGTTGAAACTGACTGGTAAATCCAAACAAGGTTATTTTTTCAATTCTCAAAAAAGCTGTAATTAATAACTTTTATTTGTGAAACAAACCAGTATTTTCTGCTCTATTTCGTGCCAAACTACAAACTGACAATCCCCCGTTTTAATGCGAAAATCGCTGCCTGAGTTCGATCGTTCGCTCCCATCTTGCTCAAAATATTGTTGACGTGAAACTTGACAGTGCTTTGGCTAATATGCAAAGCGCTGCTGATTTCTTGATTGCATTTACCAACTGCTATCAAGCAAATAACAGTGAACGCGACGATGCGGGCAGCTTCAAATTCAGTACAAAGGGCGGCAATAGCCTCGACTCCATCCATTTGTGACATTCGCACCTCCATTAGTGTCACGTCTGGCTGATATTGACGGAACATTGTTAATGCTTCCTGTCCGTTGCTAGCTTTTGCAACAACTGTTAGATCTGGTTCTTGTTCTAGCAAGGCGGCTAAACCCTGTCGCACGATCGCATTATCGTCGGCAATTAAAACGCGAATCACATTTGATTGTTGAATCATGTTTTTTCCCCGTTAATTTTATGAAAGAGGACGGTCGTCCTCACTACAAAAGACCTCTTGCAAAAGTCGCTTTCCTATCTTGAAATTATCTGCGTTGCATCTGTGTTTGTCTGCCTTGAATCTGCGGTTTCGGTATGAATCAATTATTTATGCAAGAGGTCTAAACTTTAGTCCCGGACGCAGAAACCGGGTTTGATGGACGAAAATACTCATTCGAGCTTTTAACAAAGAGTGAAAAACCTGGTTTCTTTGGTATTTATTCGTAAGTCCTAAGAAGCTTAATCTGCCTCCCCAATCAACGTGAATGCTGCCCAATTTCGCGGATTAGGATGAGTTTTCATCGTGGTTAACATTGCTTGCCGCAATGCCTGTGCTTTATTCGGGTTTTTCTGAAGATTTTGATAAAATGCCTGCATTAATTCGGATGTAGGCGCATCGGGAACCGCCCATAAAGAAACAATTACACTCGGCACTCCTGCCGAAATCAACGATCGCGACAAACCAATCACGCCATCTCCCGTAATTCTGCCTTCTCCAGTATTGCAGGCACTCAAAACAACTAAGTTTGCTTGCAGTTTCATGTCGAAAATTTCCTCAGCAGTCAACAAGCCGTTATCAGTGCCAGAAGGAGCCAGGGCGATCGCACTTGCCAATCCGCGC
>JAAUPF010000057.1 GCA_012034575.1 Richelia sp. CSU_2_1
TGTCAGGTCGCGGCCGAAGTCGATGGCTTGGGCGCTGCCGACGGCCAGGCCGAGGAACTGCACGCCGGCATCGCAGAGTTGGTGCGCCTCGTCGAAGACCACCGCCTCGACGCTGGGCAGCAGCTCGGCCATGCCGGTGTCGCGCAGCGCGATGTCGGCGAAGAACAGGTGGTGGTTGATGACGACCAGGTCAGCGACCATCGCTTCGCGCCGCGCCTTGACGACATGGCACGAGGCGAACTGCGGCAGTCGCTGCCCAGGCAGTTGTCGCGCGTCGAAGTCACGAGCGGGATCACCGGTGAACGGTCGTCCAGACCATCGATCTCGGCCAGGTCACCGCTCTTGCTGCCGGGCGCCCAGGCTTCGATGCGCGCCAGAGCGCGCAGGGCGAACCGGTCCGGCAGCTCGAAGCCTTGACGCGCCTGCTGCAAGCGGTGCAGGCACAGGTAGCGGTGCGGGCGCAGGTGTTGGTGCAGGCGCAGGTGTTGGCGCAGGTTCAGGCGGTTTTGGTTCCGTTGGTGGTTCTGCATCATCCGCAGGAGGTTTGCGCTCATCGGGCACTTTTGAAGTCACATAATCGATCAACTTCTTACCGCTTTCAGATTTCGTCCAATCCACAGACGAAGTGATAACTTCTTCCACCGATACCGCTTTGCCCGTCGCACCCGTCAAGCGGAAAATCACATCATTGTAATCATGGTCTGACTTTGGATTAATTGGTTGATCTTCGATCGCGAATGCTTTACCGTCACCAGTAATATCTGCTACTTGACCTAACAGCCAAGCATCATCCTCATCGCTGCTAGATAGCGAAAACAGCGGGCGATTTTTGCCACTAATATCGGGATTATCAAATACTTGCTTAATAGTGCTATCCGGCACGAACATTACAGCAAATGCTTCTCCAGGATTCATCTCAAATTTCTTCACGCCTTTGTAAGTTCCAGCGTTCAGATTTACCTTTCCTAAAGTTCCCCTGAATTGAGGATCTGTGCCTTCTGTAATATCGGAAATTACGACATGACCCAACACAGAATTAGTCAATGCCCTTCTTGCAGCTTCCTTGATAAACTCTTCAGAACCTGGAGTAAATTTATCCATTCCCTGCAAGCTAAATATGGCTAATTGACCTTTATATCCGCCGCCATCATACAGGAAATCAAAACCTACTTCACCGGTGCGATCGGGAGTAAAATAACCAGAATCAACTTTTAAACCAGTGAGCGGATCTACTTTGTCATTTACATCCAGACTAATCTCATAGTTTGTGTCGGGAGAGAGGGGAGAAACTTGGAGAGTATAGTCTCCGGCGATTAAACTATCGTTACTCAGAGTTCCCGGCTTGTTGTTGCTAGTTGAAATAGTTTCGATCGACTGTCCTTGACTGTCGAGCAATTCCATTTTCACACCACCTCTAAAACCTTCTGTCGAGACTTTGAGACTGCTAGCAGCGGGATAATTGAAACGATAAATGTCTGTCGGATCGAGCTTACCTACAAAGTCGATATTGAAATAGTCATCCTTCAGAATGCCGAGTTGAATGTTAGACATATTGCACCCTCTCAATAAACGTACTGGTATTTAATTAGTGGGTATCGTCGATCGCTCTAGTTTCAACAGATTTGGGTTACTGCCCAGAGCTGCTCTTTGCCAACACAGATATCCGTCCCTTCAAAAATCTACTCTTGTAAGCTGCTACCTATTTCTCAGAATTAAGCCTGGTGTTTTCTGCAATAAAACTTTATAGATCTTGCTTTGTAAGTAGGCTCTAGTATTAGGGTAAATTTAAGATTTTTTGAAAGAAACTTTGTTATTATCTCCGCTCCCTTGAGGATAGTTTATGCGTGCCACGTTGACAAGCAATCTGGGCAATGACTGGCTAATGCTTTATAATTCCTGAATGTCCAGTTGTCGGATCGAACCATCCTCAATGATGTAAATATGTTGAACCATTCGATCGACCATCAAATTGCCATCCAAATCTCGCACCACTTGATGAACATAAACTACTATCTGCCCGTTTTCATTGGATTGAAATCCTTGAGGTTCGACATGAGGATCGATATTACCTAATCGATTAACATTAACTCTATGGGAATCGACAATCAATGCATTATTTGCATAAATTGTAGGAATAAAATCGATGAATCGGGCGATCGCATTTCACAATCCTAGATAGTTTGCCGTTCGAGGATCGATCGACTGATGCGAAAATTGAAATCAACTACCAGCAGAATGTCAAATCTTGAATCGCAGTTCTAGCCTCTGCTAAAGATTTATCCCGCCGATCGGAGTTGAGCGCATTGGCATTGATAAACTGAATGTCAGTAATGCCTATAAAGTTAAACACCGTTCGCAAAAAAGGTTCTTGAAAATCCAAGGAAGCAAATGCAGAACCCGGACTAAAATCACTGCCGCGAGCCGTAAAAATCAGCATTTTTTTGTCAGTCACCAATCCTTGAAAACCACCAGAACCAACAGCAAAAGTGCGTCTGGGTCGAACAATATGGTCGATGTATGATTTAAGCACTGCCGGAATGCTGAAGTTATACATTGGGGTAGATAGAACATAGCGATCGGCAGCCAAAAACTCATCAATCAAGTCATCTGAAAGTTCGATCGCAGAGGCCAGTTCGGGAGTGTATTGTTCTGGTGGAGTAAACTTTGCCTTCACCCATGTCGCATCAATGTAAGGCACGGGATTTAACCCTAAATCTCTGTGGATTATTTTAGTTTCAGGATGAAGATCGCTCCATTTTTCCATAAATTCTCGCGCCAGCATCCGCGAATGGGATCGATCGTGCCGAGGGCTGGTATCGATCTGTAAAATGCGAACCATAAAATCACTTCCTTCATTCAGTTGTGTTGAATTTCATTGGTCAGATCCCCCTAAATCCCCCTTAAAAAGGGGGACTTTGACACTCTTGCTCCCCCCCTTAAAAAGGGGGACTTTGACACTCTTGTTCCCCCCTTAAAAAGCTCTTGCTCCCCCCTTTTTTAGGGGGGCTGGGGGGATCGTTCGAGAGAGAAAACACGCCCTAATAGCATCGCATTTCCGCAGCCGTTACTCCAGAGGCTTTGTTATTGGCATACTGCGCGTAATCCTGAATGTAAAATTCGGGAGATTGAGCAGTCGATCGAACAGAAGGACGCTGCTGCATCACACCCAACCATTGCTTCAATCGAGTACATTCTGCGGGCATTTTGACACCCCGATAATGTTCTAAAGCTATCCATCGATCGAACCAGGGATAGAAGGACAAATCGACTAAACTCAGGGAATCACCTAACCAGTAAGAACCATCTTTTGATAACTGACGAAATCCCTCTTTTTCGATAAACAGCAAGTGCTGGTGGAGTTCATTCATCCAGTTTTGTTGTTGTTGAATATCCTGGCTCAGCAACAATTTGTAAAAAGCAGGCGTAAATTTAGTATTGGCAAAATCAATCCAGATGCGGGCGATCGCTCTCAATCCTGAATTATTGGGCATTAACGGTGGCTCTGGAAATACTTCTTCCAGATATTCGTTGATAATGCTCGATTCCCAGATTCGATTTCCTTCATGTTGAATCGCGGGTACTTTCCCATAGGGAGAAACTTCAGCAAACCAATCGGGTTTATTTTGCAGATCTATCTCAATCTGTTCAAATTCTACCCCTTTTTCTAGTAGAACCATTCGAGTTCGCTGAGCGTAGGGACAAACTTTTGCGCTATAAATTTTTACTTGAGACATGAGTCATTATTCCCTTACTAAACGTTGAATTTCGAGCGATCGCTAAACAGTTTTTTGGGTTTGAGCTAGTAGCGATCGCAAATCATTCGTAAATTTTTTGACCCCACCCCCACCCTCCCCTTACCAAGGGGAGGGAGTAAGAGATTTACAAATCGTTTGCGATCGCTATAGCTATAGCAGTCATAAATCATTCGTAAATTGTTTGACCCCACCCCAACCCTCCCCTTGGTAAGGGGAGGGAGTAAGAGATTTAAAAATCATTTGCGATCGCTATAGTTAGTAGCGATCGCAACAGCTACTTTGAATCTAGGGGATTTGGGATTGTTGTTTGAAACTGCATCCAGGTAATTGCCACAACGATCGTAAATCCACCAACGATCTGCATTAGAGTCAGAGTTTGACCGAACCAAAACCATGCCAGCACTCCTGCAACGACGGGCTCTAGCGTGGCAGCGATCGCCGCTCTTTCTGCTTGAATCCGTTGAATGCACCAGAAAAACAATAGATAAGGAAGTAAATTCCCTGCAATTCCGACATAGATAACGTTCAGAATGTTCTCCGGTGCCAGCAGCATCCAAGGCATTCCTTGGGTCAACTGATAGGCAATCCAAAATAAGCTGGCAACAGCAAAAACTTTCAACATTACACCAATGGTTTCGCCAGTTGCGCTCACTCGATCGCTCAGCACAATATAGGCAGCAAAAAATACTGCCGTCGTTAAACCGACAAGAATTCCCAACCAGTCAATCTGTGCGTTGTTACTGGCAAGTAAATTAGAAACCAGCAGCACTCCAAAGATTGAAAAACTCAGTGCTATTAGTACGGGGCGAGAAGGCAGATTTCGCGAAGTTAAAGAAGTCCAGAGAACAACCAAAATCGGAGCTGTAAATAACAGTACGATCGCCACGGCTACGGGCAAGCGTTGAATTGCCAAATAATCGGCACCGACTAAGCCAACCAAAATGAGTCCCAGAGTAAATTGCGGGCGATCGATCGGCTTGGCGTGGGAGCGTCCCAGTAAACTATCTAAAATGGCAAGTCCAAAAGTGGCGATCGTCGCGCTTGCCCCGGCTAGCTCAAACGGCTGCACTCCTGACAGAAATAGGCGATTGGCGACATTAGCAGCGATCGCCCAGGCAACAACTGTCAGAATCATTGCCAGCAGTCCCGATCGATCGGGTGAGTCGCGTGAAGCGTAGCTATCCCGTAGGGAATCGCCCTCGAACAGCGATTTCCAGGCGGTGTGAGGCGTTTTAGCAGCCATCGTTGCACCTTCGCAAGTAGTTCAAGATTGGATAGTTGAATTTTCAACTAAAATCACGATAGCACGGGGTAGTTGAAAATTCAACTAATTTTGAGATAATCCTGAAATGACTGGAAAACCTCAACTGGACAATCTACGGAACTCTGTCTGGCGGCTATTTATCACCGCCAACGTCAAGCTGCTCGATCGCATTGGCGACAAGTTTTCTCAGGCAGGGCTGCCCTCGATGGATTGGTACGACGTGCTGTTGACGCTCAAAGAAGCCCCTGAGTATCGCCTGCGTTTGAGCGATTTAGCCGAAAAAACGCTGTTGAGCCGGAGCAATCTGACTCATTTAGTCGATCGCCTGGAAAAAGCCGGATTGCTCGATCGAGAACGCTGTCCGAGCGATCGGCGGGGCACCTATGCCGTGCTAACTGAAGCGGGATTGGCAATGCAACAGCAAATGTGGGCTGTATACTCTGAGGGAATTGCTCAATACTTTGGCTGTCATCTTAGTGATGAAGAACTTGAGGTAATGCAGCGAGTGTTAGAGCGAATGCTTAAAGCCGTTTGCGAGTAGGAGCAGTTAGTCACAATGGTTTCAGTCCGTGTTAAAATAACCAATAAGTTATACTCACAGAAAACTCCAATTTCCCAGCGAACAAATGGCTACTGCTAAAGATCTGATTCGGAAAATTCAAGTAAGCATTCAGCCGTCAGCTATCAGCCGTCAGCTATCAGCAGCTTGACTCTTTAAAAATGTTAGAAATTACCTTTTATTCCAGTGAAAATCGAACACCTTATACGATAGAAGTTGCTGAAGATTTTTTACGCTGGTTGGCTGAATCTGATTTTATGGAGATCGGCGTAGAACATTTAACAGAACTAGAGATTGATGGGGAAACGGCAAAACTAGAAGTAGTAAAACTGGGTCGAGGCAATAACAGTAACCGCAAGCGATTCAGGGATTTTTTGCTGGAAGCGATCGCCCTTGAAAGTGATGCTGTTCTAAATAAGGTTGCTGATGCTGCGACCAAAGATGAATATCGGGCGATCGTCTATAAATTGAGTAAATTACAGCAGTTGCGGAAGTGTATGGAAAACGAAATATATCAGTATCTTCAACGGGTTTAGTTATTGACAAGTCGAAAATCCACACAATTACATCACCCTCAAACTTTCTTCAACAGATATTACTTCATCATCTTCAATACTTTGCTGCTTCTGAGTCCAGAAGCGATCGCTCCACTCGGCAAAACTTGCATCGTCTTTCAAAATTCCACACAATTGAAACCAGGGATCTTCAGAGTTTTGAAACGAAAGCTGTAAGGGCATCACCTTAATCGCAGCCATGCGTTTATCAAGCAGAGTTTTCAATGCAGCGATCGCTGCTTCTTGAGATTCTGCTGTGACTTTGCTTTCGGGAAACTGTGCAACCCAAGCTGCAATCTGCCCTTGTTCTAGAGTTTCTACCAAAACATACCACGTCAACGAGGAAGTAGATATGGGTTCTAAAAGAGATAGATTCATCTGATGTTTCTCCAATGTTTCTCCAAAATGGCTTTCAGATGCAGAGGTGCGATCGTGAGAAAACTTCTCCATTATAGCAGTATCTCGCAACATCTCTCGAACTCGATCCAAGATGTTCGATCGACCGTTTTTTATCGCCACATTCTATTAATTATTTTTAATACAATCGCACTCGTTAAACTGGCTGCAATTCCCGAACCGATACTCAACGCAAAAACATCATCCGCACTAATATTTCACTACAATAAATCCCGATCGCCTGAAAAAGGCCGGACTGCTTTGTTAAGAAACGCTCAGATTATACCCATACACTTTTTGTTGAATGAGCCGCCGATCGACTTCTTGAGTTTCCCGATTCAATTCTGAGAAACTGTAATATGATTCGGGGTCTGGAATATAGAGTTCTGGCAAGTTTTCGGGCTGCACTAAATAAGTATTTTTTACGAGGCGAGCGCGATCGATATCGAGGACATAGAGAAAACCATCAACTGGATTCAGGATTAAATCTCGCAGTGAAATTGTTCGATCGATATACTCTTGGAGCATTCTTGAGGTAACTCGAAAAACAAGCCAACGATGGCAAATATCGTCTATATCGCACCAAGAATAAAGGTAAAAGTCATCTTCTGAATTTTGATAGAGAGACAGAAGTTCGCCATCAAAGTATTCTAAATGAACGATAAATTTCAGGTTTAAAGGGAACTTGCCGATCGACCAACCGATTAAAGGTTCCATTTTTCTGTGTGTTTTATAAAATCTAATTTTTGAATTGTAGCAAATTCAATGTGATTTAGCTATAAACTGACATCTCGCACGGAGCGTTAATTGGGTATTTTTCGCGGGCTGGCGTTCAACATCTAACTCTAATGTGCTACGATTGTTATTCAACTTAAACCTTGAACCCCACAGCTCGATCGAAAATTGTACAAAATCTTAAAAACAGTCGATCGCCCTTAGTATTTGGTAAAAAATATTTGGTTAAAAATAACTATGGATTACTTTACACAATTAATCGGGCAAGAGAGAGCCGTAGAATTATTAACTCAAGCAGTAACGCGCGATCGCATTGCTCCCGGTTATTTATTTGTCGGTGCTAACGGCATCGGGAAAAGTTTAGCAGCGCGCTGTTTTATCGAATTGTTATTTTCGGTAAATTCAACGGAAGATCGGTTAATTTCAGCCGTGCAAAACCGCGTGCGCCAGCGCAATCACCCGGATTTGCTGTGGGTAGAACCAACTTATATCGATCGAGGTAAATTGCTATCGCCTAAAGAAGCAGAAGCAGCGGGTTTAAAGCGGAAAGCACCACCGCAAATTCGCTTGGAACAAGTTCGAGAAATCGGACAATTTCTCAGCCGCCCGCCGCTGGAAGCCTCGCGTTCGATCGTCGTTTTAGAACGGGCAGACACAATGGGCGAAGGTGCCGCCAATGCCTTGTTAAAAACATTAGAAGAACCGGGAAGAGCGACGCTAATTTTAATCGCTCCGAGCGTGGAATCTTTGCTGTCAACTTTAATTTCGCGGTGTCAAAAAATCCCTTTCTACGGACTGAATCGCGACGCAATGGCACAAGTATTGCAACAAAAAGAATGCGGGGAAATTTTATCGCATTCCGAGGTGATGGCAATGGCTCAAGGAAGTCCCGGCGAGGCAATTTCGATTTGGGAACAAGTGCGATCGATCCCAGAAGACTTGCTGCAAAAAATTAAACGCAAACCTCAAAATTTGCGGGAAGCTTTGGAATTCGCTAAGGAAATTGATAAAACGCTGGATACAGAATCTCAGTTGTGGCTGATCGATTATTTGCAGCACAGTTACTGGCAGCAATTTTGCGATCGATCGCCTTTACAAAGTTTAGAAAAAGCGCGCCAGTATTTACTAGGTTACGTGCAGCCGCGCTTGGTTTGGGAATGCACATTGATGGAAATTTTAAATGTTAGACCTTAGATTTTAGATTGTAGAATTTGATAATTGTATCCCGACTTGCTTGCACTGAATCCCTAGATTGCAACATATTTTCGAGGACACTTCTTAATCCTCGCTGCTTAACTTCTGGATCTATGCGATCGATAAAATTTAGCAAATTTGTTAAAGCGCCGATATCGCTAGCTGCCTTGTCAATTTCAGTATTAGTAGCATTTTGTTTGGCAGTATCACTATATCCTATTTTTTGGTTGCGCTGTTTGCTGTGTTTGGTTAACCAGATCCGATTATTTTTATAAGCAACAAGCAAGGGAGAATGCAGTTTGGTAAGTCTGAGAATATCGGTAACTGGGGAAGTTTCATCTATTTTGTTGAACTCTGATTGAACTTCGAGGGGTAGCGATTCGGTTTGTTGGAATAGCGCCACAATAAAAGCTGTAAAAATATCGTTTTGCGTGTCTTTCATAATTCGGTAACAGTAAAAAATGCTCAGTAGCCAGGGAGTGATTCGTGGGGTAGGGCGGGTTTATTTAACTGTTTGCTGTCTCTAAAGCTATGGGTGAACCCGCCCTTACAGGTTATCGGACTCGAGAATGGTGCAAGATGTGAGTTTGAATAACTTCAAATTCAGCAAGTGCGCTGCTGTATCCGGAAAAATTGTTAATATCCGGAAAAATTGTCAATTTCCTGTGGATACCAAGGGGCTGCGCATTCACTTTAAAATTATCTGCGTTAATCCGCGTTAATCTGCCCTCATCTGCGGTCAAAATTGCCCTCACAAAAACCGCGCAGTTTCCTGAGGACTAACCAAAGTATTAGCACACAAAATCCCCGAAGCAGCAACCGCAGGAACTCCAATTCCCGGCATCGTACTATCCCCCACCCGATACAAACCCCCGATCGGCGTTTGCGGCCCCGGAAATGTGCCTTTTCCAGCAGCGATCGCAGGTCCGTAAGTTCCCCGATCGCGCCTCAAAAACCTGGCGTGAGTTAGCGGAGTTCCGATCGACTCCAACACGATTCTCTCTCGCAAATCCGGGATGATTTTTGCTAAAGCTTGAAACAAAGATTGCGCTCTTTCTCGCTTTTTTTCCTGATAAGATTCATCCCGCACCCAGCCAGCATAGGGTTCTAAAGTATAAGCATGAATCGCGTGGTGCCCCGGCGGTGCGAGAGTTTGATCCCACACTGTCGGAATCGAAATCATGCAAGTATTTCCCGGTACTGTAATGTCAGTATTGCTATCGCGAACGACGACGTGATGACCCGTTAACTTTTCCAATCCGTCGGCTTTAATTCCCAAATGCAGGTGCATGAAACTATCAACCGCAGGCGTAGCTATAGCTTGTTGGCGATAACTGGCAGGCAAATCTTCAGGTTGCAGTAATTTTGTATAAGTATCCCAGATTGTCGCGTTGGAAATAACTATTGGTGCGGTAATAATTTCGCCATTGCGCAACCGAATTCCCGTAACTTTACCCGAGGAAACTAAAATGCGATCGACGTGAGTTCCCAATCGCAATTCTCCTCCCCAGCGCCGCAAACCTCGAACCAAAGCATCCACGATCGCCCCGCTGCCGCCGACAGGATAATCTACTGTAGAGTGCGATCGTTCTCCTATCATAAAAGCAATTTCCGGCGCAACAGTTTCCCCTGCTTTTAAACCCGACAGCAAGAAGGATTCCAGATCGATTAAACGGCGCACCCAAACATCGCGTACATCCAGATCCATCAAATCGCCTGCAGAACCCGCGATCGCGCCTGCAACTGGCAGCATCTTCAACAAAGAGGGCCAGTACCGCGTCAGTAATACGGGTATTAATTGCCAGTCCGATCGCAGCGCTACAACCGGAATTCCCCGTAAAGCTTCGTACAAAACTAATAGTTTTTGTTGGAATTTCTGTAATTCTTGCGCACCTTGCGGTGAAAATTTAGCTACAGCATCTAAGTATTTTTTCGCATCAGCATAAACTGGCAAAGTTCCCTCGGGAAAATGATAATGTCCCAGGGGGTCGTAAGCAATTGCAGCGATCGGTTCTTCCAAAATATCCAATACTTGCCGCAGCGGATTTAGCGACTGCGCATCAGTCAGCCCGCAGTAAAAAGACGGGCCCGAATCAAAGTGAAATCCCCGCAGCGTAAAACTGTGCGCCGCACCGCCCGGAATCGCGTGACTTTCGCAGGCGAGTACCCGCTTCCCGTAGCGCGCTAGCATTGCTGAGGCGACTAAGCCGCCGATTCCGCTGCCAATTACAATTGCATCAAAGTCTTGCATCGATCGAATGTGATATAATTTTGTTGGTTGTTGCCGACTGTTTGCAGGGTATTTTTCCAGGAGGAAGCTATGAAAGCTTTATCTATTTTAGATGAAGTTGTGCGTACATTAGAACAAGATGTCAATGTCGCGCGCATTAAAAGAATAATATTTTTTGCTTGTAAAGAGTATTGGGAAAACGATGCCCAGCAGCTCGAAAACGTCGATTTAGGTAGTTCGATCGAAGAACTGTGCGGGAAATACAGTCGGTTAGAAGATATTGAAAACGTTTTAATCAATATAGTTTCTAAAGTCAATAAAAAAACCGAATACACTTTAGTTGCCGACCAAATAGTCTGCCAGCTCAGCAGGCTTTACGAATACCAAGACTTTACCAAATTAGAAACCAACATATCTAACTTTGGCGGTGAGGAATCCCCGGCATTCCAAGACGAATTCCAAGCGGAACTGCCGATCGCACCAGAGATCGCGAGAGACCCCGGAAACCTGTTTGATGTGCGGCAAAAAATCTTGCAGCAAACAAATCCGCTCCGAGCAAAAATACTAATATTTTCACTGCTTTATCACGAGTTTACATTTAGCGATCGCGACTGGCTGCTGTTGAAAACGCAAGAACTGGACAACTTGCTGCGGCAACTGTTTAATGTCTGTCTTACCCTAGGAGAACTGGAAACCCAACTGTACGGAACAGCCGGCAATTTAGATAACAAAGATGAAAGCGATCGAGCTGCTAGCGCGATTATCAAAGCGATGGCTCCTTGTTACGCAAAACAGCAATCGGAACCGCGCGATCGAGTTGGTATTCCTGTCAAGGAAGATTACGACCAGACGCATTTAAGCAGTAATGTTTATGAAGAGCGAACGGCCGAAGTACCCAACGATTATTTTGAGGCTGGCGATATTACTCGCATGACTCAAGGGACTCCAATTCAATTTCATTATGACCCCCGCGAAAATCACTTAGTGCCGGACGCCTTCGCAGTTTCATTTGCTGACGAACCCGCGACAAGCAACAACAGTTCTACTCTTGATTTCAAACACGAACTGGCAGAAACATTACTGGTGGTAGACGCGCCCGCAGCAGTCCCGAATTACGAGCCTGAAGTTCCCGCCCAGCTAAATATCAGCGATTCGATCGCACAAAAATTGAGTTTAGAAGAAGAAATTAAAGAATTGGTGAGTCAAAGTGCCAACGCCGCCAACGACCAAATAAAAAAAATGTTAACTGACTTAGAAACAAGTTTAAACGAACAATTTTCTACGGAAAGTACAGAAGAACGTTTGTACTGGAAATATAAAGCGCTCGGGAATTATGTAGCAAAAATTCAAGGATTTACAGGAAAATTAACAAAAATTTTGGGAGAATTGGAGTCAAAAGAAAGCGGGCAAACGGTTGTAAGACAGCAAGATCGTGCTTCGGGAAATGCTGCGCAAACAGAACGCCGAAGCCAGAGCGATCGAGCGCACCAGCAGAAGCTTGTGGAAATGGCAAAACAAGGCAATCCAAAGGCGATCGCTGCTTTGATCGATCGGGTGTTGCAGCCCAAAGGAATCAGCGCTATAGCAGGATTTAAAGACGGTTGGCTGCACGTAATTTTGGAATCCTCCCACCCGCCAAACCAACAAGATACAGCCACATACATTTACAAAAAACTCTGTACTTTAAAATCTCAATTTGTGACTAAAGTTAAGATTCACGGCCGGCAGTCGGGTCAGAAAACCGTAGCTTGGACTCAAGAATTCGTCAAACAAAATAATTAAGACTTATAGTGATTTTGATGTTAAGTTTTAAATTTCACTTATCATCTATACTTTCCAAAAAACAGCAACAAATAATAATAAAATCATGAATGCTAGCGAACTTTTAAGGCGGTATACATCAGGAGAACTAGATTTTAAAGGTATGAATCTTCGAGGCGCTTACCTCAGCGGTGCAGACCTAATTGGCGTCAACTTAAGCAAAGCTGATTTATCTAGCGCCAACTTAACAATGTCATACCTCAGCAGAATTAACCTTCAACGTGCCAACTTGGCTCATACAAAACTCTCAGGCGCTAACTTGAATCAAGCTAATTTGAGTGGAGCAAATTTGTCAGACGCCGACTTGCACGGCGCTACATTACATGGCGCAGATATGCGGGGTTGTAACATATCTTTAGCAATTTTAGTCGATGCAAATTTGAGCGATGCAGATATGCGGGGCATCAATTTACAAGGTGCTGATTTGCGCGGTGCTTGCTTGCGGGGTGCAAACTTGCGCAAGGAACAGCGAATTTTTGAAGCTGCAAACTTGCGGGGTGCAAATTTGCAGGGTGCTGACTTGCGAGGCGTCAATTTAAATTATGCGGATTTGGCTAAAGCTAATCTCAGTCGCGCAAATTTGACCGAAGCATCTCTGCGGGAGGCAAATCTGAATCAGGCGAACTTTAGTGAAGCAATTATGGACGGTGTATTCTTGACTGAAGCTCATTTAGTTGAGGCAGATTTTTCCTGGGCTGTAATGACTAATGCTAAGTTAGAAAGGGCTGTATTAATCGATGCGCAATTGGCAGGTGCTAATTTGCAGGGAGCTTTTCTTCCTGATGTTAAATTGAGCAATGCGAGTTTAATTATGGCTGACTTGACGGGAGCTAATTTGGTAAGGACTGATTTGAGCAGAGCTAATTTTCATCAGGCTAATTTGAGTCAGGCGGATCTAACTGATGCTTACATGGCTAAAACGGATTTGCGAGAGGCAATTTTGCACCGCACCAACTTGATTAGAACCGATTTGAGTACGACTAATTTAGCGGGAGCTCAGTGGCGGGAGACAATCATGCCGAGTGGGGAAATTCAAGGATAGTCGATCGTTGATAGTTGACAGTTGATAGTCGATCGTTGATAGTTGTAGTGCGATCGTCCCCGCTCGCGATCGGTTGATAGTTGACAGTCGATCGTTGATAAGCGAAGTGGAGGGTTCGCGCCTCAACTTAACCTACATTTCTTGAATGATGTCGATGAATCGCTGCAAGATTGTAGATGAATTATCGCGCCGCCAAACAGCAGTTAATTGAGCGATCTTTGTTTGTTCCTGAATCGGGCGATATACCACTCCTTCGCGTTGAATATTCTGTACGTTAGATGGCAGAAGACTGATACCAGTTTCGCCTGCAACTAACCCCAAAATTGTAACCATATAGACGGCTGTTTGAGCAATTTTAGGCACGAATCCTGCTTGCTGGCATAGATGGTAAATTTGTTCGTACAAGTCAGCCCCAACTTGATGCAGGGGCATGACAAATTCTTCATCTTTTAAATCGGTCAGCGAAATTTGAGATTGAGCTGCAAGCGGATGGTTTTTAGGTAAAACAGCAACAAGTTGTTCTGACGCAATAGAAATCGTTTCTAAATCGTCCGCTTCAGAAAGTTCGTGGTAGAGGTATAGAAAAATTAGATCGATTTGTGAGTCGCACAATTTCTGAATTAGTAAAGAACTTTGCTCTTCCTGTAAAATCGGTTCTATTTCTGGATATTGCTGGCGAAAAGTTCGCAAAATATCTGGAAATATACTATTCGCGATCGAACTGGTAAAACCCACTGTCAAATAACCCAATTCACCTTGATGAATGCGCTGGGCTTTACGTACTGCTTGTTCTAACTGTTCCAGAATTGCACGAGATTCTTCCAAAAATGCCTGTCCTGCTGCGGTTAACTGAATCGGAATATTTTTACGATTGAATAGCCTCACGTTCAAGTCTTTTTCTAACTTTTGAATTTGCTTGCTTAGGGGCCCTTGTTCTATGTACAAGCGCTTTGCCGCCTTAGTAAAACTTTGTTCTTCTGCCACTGCAATAAAGTAACGGAGATGTCGAAGTTCCATAGGAGTCGATAGTCGATAGTTGACAGTTGATAGTTGACAGTTGACAGTTGACAGTTGGTAATTGGTAATTTCATTAAATGGATTTACTTACTATAACTATTCTCGATCGGATATTGCCATACTTTTTAAGTATGTTCTTATATTCAAACAGGTATTTGACATAGAGTAATAACTCCTTTATGTTGAAATTAATAGCTAACCGAGCCGTCAAAAACTCTCCTTTTAAGGATACTTGACGGGGATGGTGCGCGATCGAACAAGTAATTCGACAAATTGCGGTTGCGAGAGAAATGGCTGAAAAAAATTTGAATTATGACTTTTATGACTTTTATGACTTTTATGAACTTAGAGTTATGACTTCTATGAATTGACATAGCCTTTTGGCTGTGAAAAGATGTTAGTTAATTATAGGTCGAGCAATTTATCTTCAAAGCTAGTTTATCTTCCCAGCCAACGTAAATTTCAAATTATTAAGGTCAAACTTATGGAAAGTACGATCGGTATACTTACAAGCGATCGCCCACAGCAGCAATTAGCAGAATTACCAACCTTTGGTAATAGCGATCGACTGAATTTATTCACCCCATCCAGTCAAGTTAACGGTAGCTTTTCTACTAGCAGCTTTGACGCGGATAATTTGACCGCGATCGACCTCAGCGAACAACAACAAATAGCAGATTTTATCGTACCCCAAAACAGCAATATTCTCAGTTACGCGGGGAGCGATCGAGCCGCTAGCAGTATATCTTTGACTCAACAACAACCGAACTCAGATGCCATGACTGCCGGCACAGATCCGCTAACAGGAATCAGAACAGCTTCCCAGTTGAATTTATCAGATCCGGGCGACTCCTTAAGCACTGCACGCAATATTGGTGTTGCTGATAACAATCGCCTCACCTTCAATGATTTTGTCGGAGTTGATGATAACAATGATTATTACCGCTTTACTATTAACAGTAATAGCGATTTAAGTTTGCGTATCGACGCTTTGAATGGCGCGGGCATCGAGTTGATTCAGGATAAAAATCGCAACGGTAAGGCTGATTATGATGAATATCTTGGCGGCGATTATGCCTCAGCAGGTGCATCCGGCGAGATAAATTTATTTGGTCTGACTCCCGGAGATTACTATGTCGAAGTTTATAGTTACTTCGGCTATAAGAATTACAACCTGAATCTTGCTGCAACGCCTGCTACTGGTTTTAGCAGCAATTACGGCTACGGTTTAGTGGATGCAAATGCAGCAGTAGCCCGCGCTTTTAACAGTCCGGTTAAGTTTCCCGAAGTTCCCAATTTGGGCAGGAATGATTGGGCAAGAGACATCGTAAATGCGCCGGAAGTTTGGCAAGGGGGAATTACTGGAAATGGGATTGTTGTAGCTGTCGTGGATAGCGGCGTTGACTACACCCATCTCGATTTAGATGCCAATATTTGGCAAAATGCGGATGAAATTCCCAATAACCGAATTGACGACGATCGCAACGGATTTATTGATGATATTCGAGGTTGGGATTTTGTATCTTATGACAACAATCCAATTGACGAGGGGGTTGTAATAGATGGGAAATTATTCGGTCATGGAACTCACGTAGCAGGTGCGATCGCGGCCGAACGTAATGGTTTTCACATCACAGGAGTTGCCCCCAATGCCAAGATTATGCCTGTGAGAGTTTTGCCAACTAACGGTGGGAGTTGGATCGATCTTGCTGCTGGAATTCGCTATGCTGCTGATAATGGAGCCAATGTAATTAACCTCAGCTTGGGAAACTATCGATCGCCTGTCAGCATAGTTGATGATGCAATTCAGTATGCAAATAATAAAGGATCTGTTGTGATTATGGCAGCCGGAAATTATGATTTACCGCAACCAGATTATCCAGCTACCAATGCCGATCGTTTCGGAATTGCTGTGGGAGGAATTGACAGAAATAACAGAATGTACGAATACTCTAACCGTGCAGGTTTCCGAACTTTGGATTACGTAGTTGCACCCGGAGTAGATATCGTTTCTACAACTCCCTACAACACCTATAACACCTACAGCGGCACGTCAATGGCAACCCCTCACGTAGCAGGTGTAGCGGCTTTAGTTTTGAATGCAAATCCGAAACTGACTCCGGCTCAAGTCGAGCAAATTTTGATTTCAACAGCCAACCCAAACCGGGTAACTGTGTAGAAACATAAGTTGACTTAAGTTGGAATCAAAGAGTGCTCCTGTGCCTTAAAAGCATAAGCTGATTAGAAGCAAAAAAACGAGTCGCAATTGCTCGGTCCCAACAGCCTTAGATCTGCAACAACCTCATGAATCTTGTTTGTCAGAAGCTGCGGGCGATCGAACTAACCAAATACTCATCAATTTACCCAATTTGCAATTTTAGTGTGAGGATTTATGACTATTACTCGCGTCTCAGTTGACTCAGCAGGAAATCAGGAGATCGGCAGATCCTTTGAGCCCTCCTTCTCTGCTGACGGGCGGTTTGTGGCATTTACTTCTGATGCCTCCAACCTCGTGCCGGGGGACACTTTAGAGATCTGCCGATTCTCAATTGTCTGCTGTATACTTCCAGCAAATACCTCACTTTTACTCAAAGAACATGATTAAACTTTGCCAACTATCCCTCGCCTTAATAGGCACATCTATTGCATTTTTGCAACCAGCTTTTCCCGTAAAAGCGCAAGAAAGCAACAGCGATTTCAGCAAACTCCAAAGCTTGTTAGCAGAAAAGAAATGGTACGAAGCAGATCAAGAAACAGTCTCTCTGATCCGCAACAACCCCGCGAATCTGTCTTGTCCGAACCTCCGGGCGATCGATCGAATGTGGATGCAATCCAGCAACGGCAAATATGGATTAACCCCGCAGTTAGAAATTTGGCGGCAAGTGGGCGGTTTTAGCTGTCGCACTTGTGAAGATCAAATTCAAGCATTCAGCAAACAAGTAAGATGGAACTTGAGCTTGCCAGTAAGTCCAATACCGGGAGATTTTCCGGCCCAGTATCCCACAGTTGCTGCATTGAGTTGGCAAAGTTATGTTGACAGCGATAACAGCTTCACTAGAAACAGTCTTTTTGCTGGCGGGCAGACATGGCAAGCCTGGAAAGTTACAGAATTTAACCTGTTTTCTACTTTCGCCAATTGCAGTAAGTAATGGTATTACGCATTGCAGTATTTTTGCAAAAAAAACCGGTTTCTCAGCCGCGATTTGCAAGCAGTAGCACAAAATTGTTTGACACGCAATATACTGTTGTTAGCTGTTAGTTGCGATCGATTATGGCTGATTACAGAACTGTATTCTTGTTCAACAGTCTAACTTTACTGCTAGTTGGGTTAGTAACATTGTGTTTGAGTTTATTCGGCTCTTCAGTTAAAGGATTGTTTTTGCCTCCTTGTCTCGCTACTTATCCGGGTGCGGGATTCTTTTTCTTGGCGTTTCAAATGTTATTTTATTTGTCGGTAATGGTGTGTATTTTTACTTTTGGATTGCTGAAAATTATCCAGCCCGATCGCCCGGAAAATCGATTTATTTTATATTCGGCACTGTTTGTCGGTTGCTTTCTATTTAATGAGATTTTTCGGACGCACATTCACCTAGGACGCGCGGGTTTTCCGAAGGTGACGATTGTCATATTTTATGCAGTGCTGGCAATTGCCTACGGATTGACTTTTCGGAGGCAAATTAAATCGACTTCTTACCCTTTACTGCTAAGCGGTGTTTGTTTGTTGTTTGTTGCCTTTTTTGCAGAAACGCTGCCCGTACAAAATGAGATTTTTGCGAGTTTGTTAGAGGGAGTTCCGAAGTTATTGAGCGGCGTGAATATTGCGCTTTATTTTTGGTTTTTGTGTCAGGGTGCGATCGTGAGTGCGATCGATTTTTCCCAATCTAATAAGATCGGTAGTTCGCAATAAAGACTTTAGTCCTGCTTGTCTCAAAACCTGCCAGGAGAGACTGAAGTCCTGACTGCAAACCTGTAGACAATCGCCCTGACTTTAGATTATCCTAGATCGCGAGACTGCGAACAGAAGTGCGATCGGTTCAAAGGAAACAGGCAATAGAGTTCCCTTTCTTTTTTAAAACTGGGCTTTAAAGCCAGAACTCAAGTTTTTTATTTTACTGTTGCCCGTTGCCTGTTCTCTATTCCCTTTCTTTGTAAATTGGCAATTTATTAACTATTGGAGGCGTTCTTTGCAACAGACTATTATTAAATTGTTGAAAACCGGCTTCAAGCTAGATAATTCTACCCTGAATCATCAATTGACTTTATCAGAAGCGCTAGAGCAAATTGACAAATTATTTGGTTGCGATCGCATCTTGAAAGAATTCGACGCAAATATTACCGTACCTTACTACACTCAAAGTGAGTGGGGCTATCGTTTCTATCACTCCGATCGAGACGCGATCCACATGGCTTTAAATTTTGATGGTGTATTTAAAGCAGATGGTTATTACGTCCAACCTCAAGTAGTGGGAGAACAAATCGATCGACTTGGTGCTAAAGATGTTTTAGAAATTGGCTGCGGCAAAGGATTTAACAGTCAATTTTTGGCAGAGAGATACCCAAATGTTAAATTTACAGGGGTAGATTTGACGCCATTGCATATTAAAATAGCTGCACAAAAAGCTGAAAAACTCAATAATTTATCTTTTCAAGCCGGAGATTTCAACCAACTAGATTTCCCCGATCGATCTTTTGATATTGTATTTGCTTTCGAGTGTTTGTGCCATGCGAAACAACCGCAAATGCCGCTAGCAGAAATTTTCCGAATCTTGCGTCCGGGCGGTCAACTGATCGTGTTTGATGGTTATCGCAAAGCTCAACTTGCAACATTCGATCGAGAGTTGCAAATGGCTACCTGTTTAATAGAAACTAGCATGGCGGTGCAGCATGGATTTGCGGAAATAGATAATTGGCTCGACGCCGCCAATTCCGCAGGTTTTCATGTGGAAAATAGCGAAGATTTATCTTTTGCAATTCTGCCAACTCTGGCGAGGTTAAAAAAAATATCTCTCAAATTCCTCAAGTCATCTTGGCGTGCTAAAATCATCGCTGTTTTACTGCCCAAATATTTAGTCAGAAACTCGATCGCCGGTTTGTTGATGGAGTTTGTTTTCGATCCTCAAGCAGGTTCTTGCAGTTATTGCAAAGTGATATTGAGTCGATCGAAAGTTTAGGGCAGGGATGGGGCGGGTTTCTGAGATTGTTGGTGAATTTCATAGATGGTTGGTGAACCCTTTCAAGGTCGAACTCGAATATGCTACGCTCGTTATCCGAGTTCGACTTTGAACCCTACAGAATTTTGGGATGTGTTGTGTGAATCTCGATGCCAATCAAAACAGAAAATACCGCTGCGCCATCGGTAAAACAGTTGCCGGTTCGCAAATCAACAATTGCCCGTCCGCCCTCACTTCATAAGTTTCCGGATCGACCTCCATTTCCGGTAAATAATCGTTGAGTTTCATATCTCTTTTACTAATTTGCCGCGTCCCAGAAACCGCTACAGTTGGCTTTTGCAAACCTAACTGTTTGGCAATATCTCGATCGAACGCCGCCTGCGAAACAAAAGTCAGAGAAGTTGCAGCAATTGCCCCTCCAAAACTGCCAAACATCGGCCGCATATGCACGGGTTGAGGTGTCGGAATGCTGGCATTTGCATCGCCCATTTGCGAATAGGCAATCGCGCCTCCTTTGATTACCAATTCCGGTTTTACTCCAAAAAATGCCGGCCGCCACAAACACAAATCCGCTAATTTTCCCTCTTCCACCGAACCGACATACTGACTGATTCCGTGAGTAATTGCCGGATTAATTGTGTATTTGGCAACGTACCGTTTCGCCCGAAAATTGTCACGTTCGCTATTAGTGGAAGCCACCCCATCATTCCCGTTCAAAATTCCTCTTTGCACCTTCATTTTATGTGCCGTTTGCCAAGTCCGCAAGATTACTTCCCCAACCCTTCCCATCGCTTGCGAGTCGGAAGAAATCATGCTAAACGCGCCCAAATCGTGCAAAATATCTTCAGCAGCGATCGTCTCTCTTCTAATTCTCGATTCCGCAAAAGCCACATCTTCAGGAATTCCCCGATCCAAATGGTGGCACACCATCAACATATCTAAATGTTCTTCTAAAGTGTTGACAGTGTAAGGGCGAGTCGGATTAGTTGAAGAAGGCAAAACATTAGCTTGCCCGCAAACTTTAATAATATCCGGTGCGTGTCCGCCGCCGGCACCTTCGGTGTGATAAGTGTGAATTGCTCTATTTTTAAAAGCAGCAATTGTAGCTTCCACAAATCCCGCTTCGTTGAGGGTGTCTGTGTGAATTGCTACTTGCACGTCGTACTCGTCAGCTACACTCAAACAAGTGTCGATCGTTGCTGGTGTAGTTCCCCAATCTTCGTGCAATTTCAAACCCATTGCGCCGGCTAATATTTGTTCGACTAATCCTTGGGGTTGGCTGCTATTTCCCTTACCTAAAAAGCCGAGATTTACGGGGAAAGCATCGGCGGCTTGCAGCATTCGGTACATATGCCAAGGGCCGGGAGTGCAAGTTGTAGCGTTTGTACCCGTTGCCGGGCCGGTTCCCCCGCCTATCATTGTGGTAATTCCAGAGCGATCGCGACTTCTATTTGCTGCGGGCAAATAAAGTGAATGTGAGTGTCAATTCCGCCTGCTGTAAGAATCATTCCTTCGCCGGCAATGACTTCCGTACCGGGTCCGATAATAATATCTACTCTATCTTGAATGTAAGGATTTCCGGCTTTGCCAATTTTAAAAATCTTGCCGTCTTTAATGCCGATATCTGCTTTGACAATTCCCCACCAATCTAAGATTAAAGCATTAGTAATTACCGTGTCAACTGCGCCGTCCGCATTAGAAATTGGCGACTGTCCCATGCCGTCGCGGATGACTTTACCGCCGCCGAATTTAACCTCATCACCGTAGGTTGTGAAGTCTCGTTCGACTTCGATAAATAATTCTGTATCGGCCAAACGGATTCGATCGCCCGTGGTGGGCCCGAAGGTTTCCGCGTAAGCGCGGCGGTTCATTCTGTAACTCATTTTTTCACTCTCATTCAGTGCAGGCTGCGCGATCTCAAATTTCCAGGATTTTACCCGGTTTGCATTAATATAATAATCGATCGGGTCGATCGATCTGACACGCGCAACCAATTTTCAGAATTTCCCCAAATTCCCCGCCGCGATCGAGCTAATTTTGCCCTGGGTTTGCGCGCTATTTAGCCCAGCATTTTCTGAAGTTCCTTTCTCAAAATATTGGTATCTACCGTCATGTCCATACCAATTAAACTCCAATCTTCCGCAGCGTCGCTGTCATCGATCGTACAGGAGTATTCTAACCCTAAGATCTGGCAAATGTAATAATAGAACGGTGGAGTATAACCTGCATAAAAGAATTCCATCACTTTAGTACCGGGCTGACACCACAGCAAATTTGTAAAAGCAGCGCCGTGAGGGCCGACAATAACTGCTGCTTCTGCAAACAACTGAATTTGTTCGTCAACAGTGCGATCGATCTCTTCCACAATTTCAAAGTCAAATTCTTGCAAAACCTCCAGCACTTGCGCCTCATTAATTGCCTTGCGCCTGCCTTTTCTAGATAGATAAAGTTTGCGGTAAGGCTTGATTTTTTCCTGAGGGCAAAATCTACTTCGCAACAAATTTAGATCGTAAGGGCTGGGAAAATACCAGTCTTGATTGTTACCCACCACGACACATTCTGCATGGTAGCTAGTATCGCGATCGCGAGTGTCGATTAGGGAACTTTCGGGAATACCTAATTTTGCCAGAAATTCCCGCTCAAATCTTGTATGTCGGAGGGGATAACAAATTTTGGCTTCTTGCCAAACTCCTTTACCTAAAGCTTCCTCGATCCGGCAAAGTTTCGCCAGGACAAAAATGACATAATCGTAATAACTGCACCACAAATGCGACCAAGGTGCAACTACCAGCGGATAGGTTATTTGATGGGGTTTGTAAGGCCATTCTAGAATCCCCGCACCGCTGATCCGAAAGTCCAAATCTAACAGCAGTTTGTTGTTGAGCAGCGTGTTCCCGGAGGTACAAATAGTTATAGAATCTATTTGTTTGTTCGCGCCGATTTTCCAAACATAATCTGGATCGAAAGATACTGGTCTGGCTGTGGGAAAATACCGAGAACCTACTCCATTTACTGATGCTAAAGCTGGCAGGATGACGGGTTCGTGCTGCTGTTTGTAAACGATGTTATTGTTTAGCAATTTGATGCTTGTGCGGCGGTCTAAAGGGGTTCTCCAGACGCGCCGAGAAGTAGCCAGCAAGCTCTGTTTTAACAACAGTTTGAGCTGGTCGATTAATTTGGGATTCATAGCCTTGGGGTATGTATGTTCGCGGTTTTAATTAACACTTTCGTTCGCAAACACCCTGTTTTAAATCGGTCAAAAGTCAGACAACTAATATCCTTGCCCAACAATAATGCAACTACAGGCAAGCTTTAAATTCTGATGATTCAAATTCCATCGCGATCGACAATACCCCATTATTCAATCTCAAATCTAAAATCTCAAACGTTATAATGCACCGTTTACTTTTCCATTAAATCCGTAAACTTGACGGCTGCCGGCAAAAGGCACCAACTGAATTTCTCTTTCATCTCCCGGCTCAAATCTCACTGCCGTACCAGCAGGAATATCCAAGCGCATTCCTTTTGCTTGTTCCCGATCGAATTCTAAAGCTTCGTTTGCTTCAAAAAAGTGGTAGTGGGAACCGATTTGAATCGGTCGATCGCCCGTATTTGCTACTAACAAGCGCACGATCGCGCGATCGGCATTTAATTCTATTTCACCTTCTGAAACAATAGTTTCTCCGGGTATCATATCAACCTCCTGCAATTTTTTTGGGTGCAATCTCTGCGGTTCAATTTGTATTTCAATTTTCAACGGATCGGATCGTGTACTGTTACCAACTTAGTTCCATCGGGAAAAGTCGCCTCAACTTGAACTTCGTGCACCATTTCCGGTATCCCTTCCATCACGTCTTCCCGCGTTAGGAGAGTTGTCCCGTAACTCATTAAATCTGCGACGGTTAGCCCATCTCTTGCCCCTTCTAAAATCGCTGCTGAAATGTAGGCTATTGCTTCTGGATAGTTTAATTTCAAACCTCTTTGTTTCCGGCGCTCTGCTAATAGGGCGGCGGTGAAAATCAGCAGCTTGTCTTTTTCTTGAGGCGTGAGTTGCATTGTTATTCTTGTGAGGGCGATCGAATTGCTTGTGTTAGTTTAAATATACACTCGATCCAAGATAGTGTTAATATCTGGTTTGTGTCAAGGGGCTGGGTACTGTATTTTATTTGTAGCATTTGATTTGTTACATTTGAATTGTAACAGTTGAAATAGCAACTATTGGCAGCTAAAATACCATCCTATACTATCCAAAGTCGGGGCAAACAGCAAGGGCGACCGGCAAAAGACAAGCGCAGCAATTGCCAAATACGGACAAACCAGTCTCTAGCAGCAGCGGTAGAATCACCCCGATACCGGCACAGCAAACCGTTGGGAATGCGAGTGACGCCGGCAGTTGAAGTGCCGGGATAAATTGTTGTTTCGTAGGGTAAGGCGCGTACTTTTTCCAGTATTTCTGCTGTTACCGCTTCGCCCACCCAAGCGAGGGTAGCTGCAACGGGTTTTCCCGCCAAACCGTGGGGACTTTCCAGCATTTTTGCCCCGCCTTTTAGCCATTGCCGATCGATCCACAGCGGGCGGTTTTCCTGCCAGATTTCCGAGTGCGATCGCCATTCTCCCGAGCAAAATTTTTCACCCCTAGCGCTGCGTCCGAACCGCGTAATTTCCCACAGTAAAATCTTAGCTTGCGGTGCTAATTCTACGCGCAAATCTTGCCTGTAAATTGCGCCGTCAAAAACTATTGTTTCTTGAGGTAGCCATTCCAAAACAGCGCCCGAATCGACTTTGAGCTCAATCTTTTGTTGCGCTTGCTGTCCGCTGCTGCGATAAATTTTACCAGCAGCGGCAGTGGTAATTAAAGCTTTGGCATTGGGTTGGAGGTGGCAGTTAAACTCCAGCCGATCGCCCCCAACTACTCCCCCCGCAGTGTGCAAAATTGCGGTATGACAAACCTCTTTTCCTTCTGGATAAAAGGGACGCTGCACTTTGAGAGGTGCTTGCATTTCATTGCGAATAATTTGAGTTTTACCGCTGCGGTTAGCGTAGGTTAAACTGAGGCGACCGTGCCAATTATTTTGAATTTTATTTAGATGTCGATCGATCGAAGTCTCTGTCACAGATTTTTGCATTGAAAAATATTTGCTATTCAAAACTTACCACGAATGCCCTGCGGTCGATCGACCTCAAACATCATGATAATCGTTATCTGAAATATTTGAAGCGATCGAACTAAATTAGGATTAAACTTGTTGGCATTGTACAAGATACCGCTGGAGTTAAACCTAGAACTGGCAGAAAAATCAAAACAGGGCGAGCCAATAGTAGGACTTTACGCCCCAATTGAGTAAAATTACTAATGTCAGTTATTATAAGTTTTGTAAATCTGCGTGCGATCGCGTAAATAGTCGATCGAGATCACAAACACGATACTCAAAAAACAGCGATACTGAAAAAGCATATAGGTTAAATTGTTCCGGCCGCGGGCCGCGATCGTACAGCCTACTCTCGACATTGCACTACCCAACAATTGACCAAAAGTTAAAACCCTGGGTTTTAACTTTTGTTTAGCTGTTAGCAAAATATATTTTTTTACACATTTTAAGATCGAGAAAAATGTGTAACTGTCAATCACTCCTGATGAATTTGGGAGAAAGCAATGTTATTATTTACTCGCACTCAGTCCCAAGATAGGAACTCCACAACAGATAAATCTGTTCAAAAAAAACTACGGCAGAATTTATCTATCTATCCCAATTGGTTAAAGGAAAAATTCAGCCGCTTGCGGATCGGTCAAAAGATCGGCTACGGCTATGCTTTAGCTATTGGAATTGCAATTTTCGGAACCGGTGCGGGGCTGAAATTAGGAGACTATTTGCGCAAGGAAGCTTTAAGTCAGCTAAATGTTTCCCAACAGCAGCAGCAACTGCTACAAAAATTGCAAAATACCGTATTTAAAGCCCGATCGCACGCCGCGAGAATACCTGCGGTGTTGGGAGACAGGGTTTGGTTGGAATACGAAAACGATCGGTTTTTTCTGCAAATCAACGATGCAAAAGTCCTGATTTCAGACAATCAATCTTCGCGCGAAGAAATAGCGATCGGCTGGCAGTAGCAGAGACAAAACTACAAGATTTGTTGCAGAGATATGCGATCGTCATCGATTACTACGCTCAGGTAGTTAAGCAGCAATTAAAAGAATTTGCAGTGTGGAATTTGCAGCCAAACGCAACAGAATACGCACAGTTACAAATATTGAGAAATATCAGCGGCGAAGAAGCAGTTACCTTGGATAAACTGGCCGACGACCTAAGCGAAATAATCATTGCAGTAGACGTGCAAAAATTGCAAGCAGCGGAAGCATTAGAGAGCGCTGAAGCTTTGCGGAACCGAATTATTTTAGGGAGTATGCTAATTTCAGCACTCATCGCCGCCGCGTTGGCCTACAACACCAGCCGCGCGATCGCCCAACCCCTCGAAACCGTCACCAGCATCGCCCAGCAAGTCTCCCGCGAATCGAATTTCAACCTGCAAGTACCCGTTACAACAGAAGACGAAATCGGAGTTTTCGCCGTTTCTTTCAATGAATTAATTCAGCGAGTTAGCGACTACACAAAAGAACTGAAAGAAACTCAATCTCAACTAATTCAGACCGAAAAAATGTCATCTCTCGGTCAAATGGTTGCGGGTGTCACCCACGAAATTAACAATCCGGTAAACTTCATCCGGGGCAACGTCGATTATGCCAATAAATACATCCAAGATTTGCTAGAACTCATAACTCTCTATCAAGAATTCTATCCAACAGCCACCGCAGAAATTGAGTATTTCACCGAAGAGATCGAACTAGAATTTATCAAAGAAGACTTGCCAAAAACGCTGTCTTCGATGAAGATGGGAGCCGATCGCATCAGCGAAATCGTCACCTCCATGCGCAACTTTTCCCGATCGGACGGCGGACAAATCAAACCGACAAACATTCACGAAGGAATTGACAGCACCCTAGTAATTCTCAATCACAGGCTCAAACAAGGCATTGAAGTTATTAAAGAATACGGAAATTTGCCCCTCATAGAATGCTATCCAGCGCAACTAAATCAAGTATTTATGAACGTAATCGGCAATGCGATCGACGCTTTAGAAGAGTTAAAAGCGGCAGACAAAAACTATGCGCCGAAGATTTGGCTCGCGACGGAAGTTAACGCCGAAAACACAGTCACCGTCAAGATTTGGGATAACGGGCCGGGGATTGAACCCGCCACAGCAGAACGCATATTCGAGCCATTTTTTACCACCAAGTCGATCGGCAAAGGTACTGGATTGGGGCTGGCGATTTCCCACCAAATCATTGCCAAACATCAAGGCAAAATTAAGGTAAATTCCCAAATCGGAGAGGGAACAGAATTTATCATTACTTTACCGATCGCGCCAAGTTAATCGAGACAGTTTGTACTGCGAACATCAGCCCGCCACATAAAGCAGACTGAAGTTCTCACTGCAAACCAATCCAAAAATCGCAGCCGATCCATGCCACAATACGGACGAAATGTGCTATCTGTAGAAGACGAAAGCAGCCTTGACCCAATTTAAAGTCCCATGTTGAATGCGAACGGGAGCATCTTGACAGATAATCGATCGGCCGCGTCGCAGTGGGCGCAAAAAGCCTTATCCCTTCCAGAAGTTCAGGTACAGGTAAGAGTGCGGGGAAACCACCTGCACGTCCTGTGCGAAGCAGCCCAATGTCCGTCTCAAGAATTGCTAACGGCTAGATTTGCCGAAGCTTTAGCAGAAACAGATTTGACGGAACTGCTAGAGCCCGATCGACCGAAAATTTATCAGTTATTTTTGTGCGGGCGCAAACTCGGTTCCCGGCAAAATGACTGGACAGTCCGGCTCGATTGCACCGCCCCGCGGCAGCCAGCACATCCACCAATACAGCCAAAAGTTGCTGAAATTCAGCCCCAGGAGAGTCCGGCGATCGAACCCCCGGCACATCCCAAAAAAGGCGGTCTCTTCAGCAAATTCAAAAACGAAAACCGCCAGCTAAAAGCCGCAGCCCCAACAGTAGCAGCAGCGCCGGAGCCCTTGGTAATGCGGGAAGAGATGGAGTTCGACCCCGATCCAATACCCGTAGCATCCCGCATTCACCCGATCGAAGATTTTGAAACTTCCCCGATCGCGATCGACACTTCAGCAAGTTCGGCCTTCCCTTCCGACTCAGCCCCGAATCGGGAGTCCCGAGGCGCTGCGACACTGGTGCAAACCAGACCCGTAGAGGAACCGCCCCAGAGCCCGATGCTGGCCGTTTCCACCGAAAGTTTGGCGCGCCGGGGCTATCCAGATGCGATCGCCAGCTATCTCAGCGAAATTCTCGGGCCGATGGGCGTAGCGGTGAAAGTCACCATTCGCGAAAAGGAACTCAAAAGCAGTCCGGAAACCCTCCACCCCAACGCGCCGGAACCACTCAAACCCAAAGAACGCCGGCTGTTAGTGCTGTGCGAGTCAGCCTACAGCCCCGACCCCTCTTTGCTAGCAGAACCGATCGCCTCCAAGCTGCGGAAACTAAAATTAGAGGATTTTCGGGATGCGGTAATCGGCAGCCAAGTCAGCGGCGAAGCGAAGCCGGACTGGCTGCTGCGGGTAGACTTGACCCCGCCCGACAAAATTCTCAAAGAATGGGCTCGCTGGGGAGACGTACAGGCGATCGCCAAACTGCTGAACCAACAATTATCTGCCCTGCGCATCCAAGTGCGGGCAACCCTCAAGGAAACAACCCTGCACCTGTTTTGCAGCAAAGCTTTCCGCAAAGGAGAAAAACCCAAACGCCAAGAATACCCCGACAAACAGGAAACTACACGCGCGATCGCCCCAATGCTGGCAGCCTTCGCACCCCAAGGCATCTGCGCGGCTACTCTCTACGGGGTAGAACCTGCAGGCGACAGTACAGCCGATCCGGAGTCGCCGGTTTGGATCGACTGGATAGATTTGCCCGCAGCCCACCACCCGGATTTGGCCCCCAGCCCGAGAACGCTGGCGGCCGGTGGCGATCGCAGCGCCCTGAATTTTTTGCTCAACAGATTAGTCAATCCCAATCTCAACCGCAAGCTGCAAACAGGCGGCATTCAGGCCGTAGCGGTGCGCAAAGACGGCGTGCTGCACGTCATGACAGAAGCTTTGACTTGCCCTTCTCAGTCGAAGGTGGGGCCAACCGTCGTCAAGTTGTTACAGCAGCTAGAAATTCCGGAAGTCTGTGGAGTGCGGGTTTACGGCCGCCGTGCGGGTCAAAAATTGCCCCTGTGGCGCTACGGGGTGAACCTCAACACTGCTGGCAGTGCTAACTCCGCTGCAGTGGCATTGGATGCGCCGCTAGATGTCTTTGAAAAGGATACTCTGCCAGAGTTTGCGCTGTCGGCTGCCGGTGGCAGTTTGTCCGGTTTTGGCGAGAATGCGGCCTTCAGTTCCGATGCAGTACCAGGCGCGCGGCGTCGCGTCAAAATTGAATTTCCCGGTGCCAAGCTGGGCGAGGCAATACTTCACGCTGCGGCTCAACCTCTGGTAGCTTCAGGTTTGTTTGTTCCCAACGACGCTTTGTCAAGGGGGGCGGTGGGGGCTGGGGGTGTCAGCCCCGATCGAGCTGCGGGAATTGCTTTAGTTTGGGCGATCGCGGGCTGTCTGCTGGCTTTCAATACCGATTGGCTGCTGGGTATGCTCCTCAAAGAAGCCGGTGTCAGTCAAACCGCTAGCGTTTCTGAGGTGTGTCAGGGCCCCGCTTGCCAACCTCCAACCCCACAGGATCGGGCACAAGTGCGATCGTCCCTGCCGAGTTCCGCACCCCCAATTCCCGACGATCCTGCTACTGAGGTGAATTTGCCCCGCATTCCCTGGGCTCCTTCCCCGGAAGAAAACCAGCAAGAGGCTTTCAACGGTTCAGGATTTACCAAACCGGGAAGTACCAGCGTTCCCCTAACCGACGAGTCGCCTGCTGCGCCCGCGTTCCCAAGTTTGAGGAGCGAACAGTTAGACGAGCAGCTAGCGCGCTATCAAGAGTACATCCGCACGCACCAACAACCGCCGGATATTTTAATTGTCGGCAGTTCTCGGGCGCTGCGGGGGATCGACCCGCAGGTTTTGGAAACGGCCTTGGCCGCCCAGGGCTATCCGGGGCTGAAAGTTTACAATTTTGGGGTTAACGGGGCGACGCTGCAGGTTGTAGATGCGATCGTCCGCCGGATTTTGCCCGCCGAACAACTGCCCAAGTCGATCTTGCTCGCAGATGGGGCCAGGGCGCTCAACGGCGGCCGCCCGGATCTGACTTTCAGTGCGATCGCTTCTTCGGAAGGTTACAGGCAATTGGCCCGCGGCAGTTTTACGATCCGGACCGATCGCATCTCGGGCGATGCAGTTGAGGGGGCTAACAATCCGGTAGCGGCTGCGGGGGAATTGGCCCAAAGTTTGCAGGAAACTCAAGCCAGCGTGCAGCAGTTGGTGAGTCAAAAATTGGCCTCGGGTTCTGCTGTTTACGGCAAGCGCGATCGGCTTAAAGATTGGCTGCGGGCGATCGTCAATCCATCTACTTCTGCCACTGCAGGCAGCGAAAACGCCCCGCAAACAGGCGCAAACGGGCAGCAAACTGCTGAAGCAACCGAACTGGGCGAGTTCGCTCCTAACGGCTTTTTACCCGTAGCCGTGCGTTTTAATCCCGAGACTTACTTTCAGAAACATCCCAAAGTATCGGGGTATTACGACTCCGACTATCAAGATTTTAAATTGACAGGAGTGCAAAGTGTAGCGCTCAAAAATCTAATCGAATTTACCCGAGTGCGCAACATCAATCTTGTGTTTGTGAATATGCCTTTAACTCAAGATTACTTAGACCCGGTGCGCACAGGTTACGAACAACAATTCCGGCAACACATGAATCAATTGGCGGCCCAAAGCGGATTGATTTTTAGAGATAACAGTATGTTGTGGCCTTCGGCTAAGGAATTTTTTTCCGACCCCAGTCACCTCAACCGTTACGGTGCGGTGGAAGTTGCCAAGCATTTGGCCCGAGATCCGCTGATTCCTTGGCCCGTCAAGAAATCGGGTTCGCAGTGAAAACTAAAAAGTCCTCTGATTCCGGGATTTGTAAAGCGCGATCGAGATTCTGGCACAGGTATAGCAGTTGACAGTTGACAGTGGACAGTTGACAGTTGACAGTTGACAGTTACGATCGGCGACTCAAACCGTCGATCCGTCGCCGAGATCGGGACTTGATTCATGAATTCCTGAATGTCAAGAGCGCCGGGCGCGATTGCTATAACAGCTTTTGAAGCTGACTGACAGCAGATCCGATCCGAGTGGTAAGGTGAAGAAAAACTTGGTTTTATTGGCGATCGTCAGCTTTAAAACTACAATTGCATTAAGAACTTGCAGCCATCAGGTTCGCAGTGAGGACTTCAGTCCGCATCAAAAAGTTCCCAATGAGGACTAAAGTCCGCATCAAAAAGTTCCCAATCAAAACTGAAGTCCGCATCAAAAAACTAAAATCCTAACTACAAACTAATTTTATTCGCCTTAATCGATCGGACCCTATCCGAGTCGCAATCTTGCGAAATTTGCCTGTTTCTTTGTTGTCTTTGTCCTTTCTTTTCTACTCGGATCGCTGCCCATTTCTATACCAGAGCGAGCGGGACTCGCACTACCGAAAATGAAAAAATTCATTGTTAGTGAGATCGATCGAAATCAACAGCTAAAAACTCGCAGAAAAAACTTACCTGCAATCTTTTTTATTTTAGCTCTCGGATTTTTTATATTTAGTTTGTATCGAGGCTTATTTTTACCATATTCTTTATCTGCACCGCCTCCAGGTCACGAACAAAATAGCGAACCTCAAGGTTTGCAGCCGTTTGAACAAGTCGTTCAAGGATCGCAAAAGTTGGAAGGTTTGTTCGTGCTTTACCGCAATCGAGCAACCGATAAAGTTTATCTGGAAATTAAACCGGAACAGCTCAATAAAAAGTACCTGTGTTTTGTAACTTTAGCATCGGGTTTGGGCGAGGCAGGAATTTTTAGCGGCTTGCCGATCGGGGACTTTTTGTTTCAACTGCGACGAGTCCAAAATACCGTGCAGTTTGCAATTCCTAACGTGAATTTTCGCACCAAACCGGGCGATCCGCAAGCGGGTTCTGTGGAACGAGCTTTTAGCGAGTCGATCCTCTATTCTTTGCCCGTCAAAAGCATTCACCCAGCCAGGAATACTTTGCTGATCGATATGGGTGATTTGTTGATGAGCGATCGGCGGGATTTACCTGGATTAAAATCTATTTTACCGATGATGTTGGGGGCGTCTTATGCTATTGATGCCGATAAATCTTATTTTAAAGATGTTAAAGCGTTTCCGTTGAATGTAGAGATTTCTTCAGTTTACGGTTTTTCCAGCGAAAATGACAGTTCGGTTAACTATTTGCCGGCAGTTCCCGACAGTCGGGCGTTTAACCTCGGCATTCATTACAGTTTCTCGGAAGTCCCGCTAAATAACGGCTACCGCCCCCGACTTGCAGACGAACGGGTAGGCTATTTTCTCACAGCATACAAGGACTTTTCCGACAAGACCGGGCGGGAACCTTTTGTGCGCTATATCAACCGCTGGCACTTGCAAAAGCAAATCCCTTCGGCACCTTTATCGCCGCCGGTAGCGCCGATCGTCTTTTGGATTGAAAATAACGTACCTCTGGAATATCGAGATGCGATTCGCGAGGGCATTTTGGTGTGGAATAAGGCTTTTGAAAAGGCGGGATTTACTGAGGCAATTCAGGTCAAGCAAATGCCCGATCGCGCGAAATGGGACCCGGCAGACGTGCGCTACAATACTATTCGCTGGTCGAGTTCTTTTGAGCCGGAATTTGCAGGCATCGGCCCTTCGCGGACTAACCCGCTGACCGGACAAATATTGGATGCTGATATTTTGTTGGATGCGAATATTGTCCGGCAAGTCAAACAAGGCTATCGGGCTTTGGTGGAACAGAATCGATCGGTCGCTAAGAGTTTTCAAAGGCAAAACGGTACTAATACAAATCCCTGTCAGTTCGGAATGTATTCTCGATATCTAGATATGTTGGGAAATGCAGATTTGGCTGCGGGCAGCGGCGAGGCTGCGTCAGGTGGCATTATTGCCGATTTGCCGAATTTGGTAGAAAGATACCAACAACAAAAACGATCGTCCCTGTTGCAGTTGATGTCAGGTTCAGATCTGTGTTTTGGGTTGGAATCGAACCGGCAATTTGCGATCGGATCGATGTCGATGTCGCTGTTAGAAAATGGGCCCTCCAACAGCCAGCAACTTGAGGATTACGTAAATCAATACATCAAATTTTTGACTGCCCACGAAGTCGGTCACACTTTAGGTTTGAGGCACAATTTTCACGCCAGTACGATGCTGGAACCGGAGGATTTGAACAATACTGCGGTAACTCGCACCAAAGGTATGGTGGCCTCGGTAATGGATTACGTGCCGGTGAATTTGGCACCGCAGGGAACTGTTCAAGGCGATTATTTTCCCGTACTGGTGGGGCCTTACGATGAATGGGCGATCGAATACGGTTATAAAATAATTGGCGGCCCGAATCCCAGCAGCGAATTGCCGGTATTGCAACAAATTGCCAGCAGGGCTGCGGAAGCCGAGTTAGCCTACGCACCGGATGAAGATGCTGTGGACATTCTCGATCCGGCTGCCAATGCCTTCGATCTTAGCGAGAATATGCTGCGCTATTCGCAGTGGCAGTTAGATAACTCTCGGGCGATGTGGCAGCGTTTGGCAGGGCGGGTGCCGCTGGGGGATGAGGGTTACAGCGAACTGCGGGCGATGTTTGATTCGGTGTTCGGGTATTATTTCCAGCAAGTGATGAATGCAACTTTGTACGTCGGCGGACAGTCTTTCAACCGAGTTCGCCCCGGCGATCCGCAGGCGGGACTGCCGTTTGTGCCCATTGCCCCAACCCAGCAGCGGGAAGCCTTAGCAACGCTGGAAAAATACGTGTTTGCGCCGGATGCGTTCAGTTTTGCGCCGGATTTGCTGAACAAGTTAGCGCCTTCGCGGTGGGATCATTGGGGCAGTCCGGCTTTGGTGTTTCCTTTAGATTATCCGATCGGCGATCGAATTACTTTTTTGCAGCGGTTTGTGTTGCGGGTTTTGCTATCTCCCATGCGGCTGGCGAGACTGCGGGATGCTGAGTTAAAATCAGCGCCGGAAACTGCTTTGAAATTGCCGGAAGTTTTAGATGCGGTGCAAAAAGATATTTGGCAAGAGGTGTTGCAACCCCAGGGTAAAAAGTTGGAAATTTCGACTTTTCGGCGTTCTTTGCAGCGGGAACATTTGGCAATTTTAATCGGCATGGTATTGCGAAAAACGAATGTTCCTGAGGATGCGCGGAGTTTGGCTTGGTACGAATTGCGGCAGTTGCGGGAGGGTTTGAGTAAGAGTATTCGGAATTTAGATCGAAATGCGGATGCTTACACGCGGGCGCATTTGCAGGAAACGCGCGATCGCATTTCTAAGGTTTTGAATTCTCAGATTCAGTCGAATTGAAGATTTTTAAATCTGAGTTCGACGGCGGAAATTGCAATGTTCGATCGCTTTTTGTGGCTGAGTGCGATCGCATTTAACAACTTTGACTCAAGCGCGCTCGGTCCGCTGCTTCTGGCAATTCATCGAGGTAAAATAGTTTGCCTTTAGACCCAGCTTTTCGGTAAAGTAGAAAGCAAAATGCTCAAAAAATTCTGTCACCTGCCATCAAAAAATGACAATAATTTTAACTAACGACGACGGCATCGATGCTCCGGGAATTCAAGCACTTTGGCAAGCAGTGGAGGGCAAAAAAGTAACAGTCGCTCCCCAACAACAATTTTCCGGGTGCGGGCATCAAGTGACAGCCCACAGTCCGATTCATGTCGATCGCCGATCTTCCGTCGAATATGCGGTGGCTGGAACGCCAGCAGACTGCGTTCGGCTCGCTTTGAGTCATTTTTGTCAAAAACCGCAGTTCGTGCTTTCCGGCATCAATGCGGGCGGGAATTTAGGAGTTGACGTGTATATTTCGGGAACGGTGGCGGCGGTGCGGGAGGCCGCGATGCTGGGGGTTCCGGGAATTGCGATTTCGCACTGGATTAAAAGGCCGCTGGAGATAGATTGGGAAGTGGCGGCGCGTTGGACATCGCGAGTTTTGGCGGATTTGATGCAGCGGAAACAGCAGCCGGGGAGTTTTTGGAATGTGAATTTGCCGCATTTGGAACCGGGAAGTGCCCAACCCGAAATCGTGTTTTGCAAGCCTTCGACGCAGCCTTTGCCGGTGGAGTACCGGGTGGAGGGAGAATACTTTTATTATGTGGGGGAATACGGCAAGCGCGATCGGGCTGCGGGAACTGATGTGGATGTGTGTTTTGGGGGTAATATTGCGGTGACGGAAATATTTTTGTAGTTGGGGCTGTTTGTCAGGGGCGATCGAGTTTTGCAATATTTTTTGCGGGAAACTCCGAGCATGGGTAGGTGTAAAAATTGGGATGTTCAATTTTTCGGCTGTAAAGCAGACGCTGTAAGGGTTTGACGCCCGCAGAACCTGAAGGGGGGCGTCGGAAACGCTAAAACCCTTGCCAGATAAGAGTTTGAAGTCACAATGCGAGATGGGGTATTGACAAGGCGAAGGCTGAAATGGTACTTTTATCTTAGGCAGTCGGAACCGAACCTTGAAAACCAAATACAGTAAGGCTTTCAGAAACCTGCTATTGCAATTAACCTAAATCCCTATCAGGGATTGAAACACCCCAGAGCTAGAGAAAGCGCCGGAACCTGTAGAATTGCAATTAACCTAAATCCCTATCAGGGATTGAAACAAAATGCGGACGGTATACAGAGCCTGCAAAAAGGCTTTCGAATTGCAATTAACCTAAATCCCTATCAGGGATTGAAACCCCGAGCTTTGCTGAGGCTTTCCTCTAGAGTTTTAATTGCAATTAACCTAAATCCCTATCAGGGATTGAAACAGACCCGGAATATCTTCGCCGACTTCTTGCACCAAAATTGCAATTAACCTAAATCCCTATCA
>JAAUPF010000289.1 GCA_012034575.1 Richelia sp. CSU_2_1
ATTTCCAGTCCCTCCCTCAATGAGAGACTTTGAGTATTTCCAGTCCCTCCCTCAATGAGAGACTTTGAGTATTTCCAATCTCTCCCTTAAGAAGAGACTTTGAGTATTTCCAATCTCCCTCAAGAAGAGACTTTGAGTATTTCCAGTCCCTTCCTAAAGAGAAGAATTTGAGTGCTTCCGGTCCCCCCCGGGAGGGGGGCTAGGGGGGATCGAGAACTCAGAGTTAAACCGAAATTACGATCGATTCCGAAATTACGATCGATCCCGATCGAATACCATAAAAACACAGTTAGTAGTTTCTTTCGGATCGCTGCGTCAAAGACAATTTAATAATCGCAGAAAAGCGTATCGCGAGTGTTTCTACCCGTCACCGGATTAGTACCTTTTGCCACCTGACAAAGTTTTTCCTGCATATCATCTCGCAGCAGCGTATCAGTAAAATCAGCACCGTCGATCGCAGCACCTTCCAGCCTGGTATTGTAAGCGAAAGCGCCTTCAAGGATAGCATTAGTTAAATTTGCGTTCCTCATGCGAGCCAAATCTAAAGTAGCACCAGTGAAATTAGCACCAGATAAATTTGCCTCTTCCAGATTGGCCGCAAAAAAGCTGACGCCCCGCACATCTGCATTCGTAAAATTGCTGCTGCGAAGATTAGCTTTGTTAAAACTGTCGCCAGTTAGAACTTGCCCGCTAAAATCAGCGCCGACTAGAATTTCTTTGTCGCGGTCTAGGGCAAAAGCAGGTGCGGGATTAATCCCGATCGCTCCTGCAGCAACTGCTACAATCAAAATTAGAGCGATCGACCACGTATAAATATGTTTGCGAAGTTGAGAATTCATAGCAGTTAAACCTAATGCCAAGCCGTGAAAGTTCAAAATTGAATTCTACCAGAAAGCGCGATCGCGCGGCTCCCGATGCTGACTGCAATTCCCTCCCATCCCCAAATGCCCGCAACATCGGTACCTTGGGAGAAAACTTAGTCGCCGAGTGGTTGCAGCAGCAAGGCTGGGAAATCCTGCACCGACAGTATCACTGCCGCTGGGGAGAAATTGACATCATCGCCCTCGGAACAGATACAGACAGCGAAATCCAAGGAGGTCAAGAAAACTCTCAATTACTAATTGCCGCAGAACGATTGCCAACACTAGCATTTGTAGAGGTCAAAACCCGCCGTCCGGGAAATTGGGATGCAGGAGGAATGCTAGCTGTTAGTACCGCCAAACAAACCAAACTTTGGCAAACAGCCGAAATATTTTTAAGCAATCGCCCGGATTTAGCAAATAACCCCTGTCGGTTTGATGTTGCCCTCGTCAGGTGCCAAGCCGCGCGACCAAACACTCAGCCAACATTGCTCTCAACCGAAGGCAAATCTCAACCCGCACTTGCAGTTAGCTACAGTCTCGCCCTGCAAGAATACATTCGATCGGCTTTCACCAGTTAGAAATCTCAAGTTCAAATCCGCAGCGCCCAGCCACCAAGCAAGGCTAATTCAATAATTTTTAATTGTTAATTAGCCTAAGCCAAAGTTTCGGGGCAATAACCCAATCCCTTGACAAACTGCTGGCGAAACGCTTCAATTTCCTTGCGATCGGGTATTCCGTGACAAACCACAGCCACCTGGTAGCGGCGCATCACGCTCAGCGGCGACTGTCCCGTTTCCAAACTCCAAAGTGCCATTTGCAACCGAATTTCAGCGTCGTAAGGAATCCCGAGCTCGTTCATAAAAGCTCGAAAATCTCCGTGCATTTGGGGAGTCAAATATTGACTCATTTTCACCTTAACCACCCAACCGTCAATTTGGTGAATCACAGTGATAAATTGCAAAGGAAGATGACTAGCAGTGCGCAGGTAATCTACGACTCTCAGGGTGAGGCTAGTATTGGCGATGTAGTAGAGGTATTCCATAACTATCTTTCCAGCAAAGCAGACGTTATACTTCTATACTCGCGAGCAATACCTGCCGCCGCAAGGGGAAAAGCACCCGATTTTGGATGGGGGGTTTTACCCAATTTGTTACCTATTTGACTGAAAAGCGAGGCTCTAGCCCGAGCGACCGACATCTGGCTGGACTCACCGGCAGCAATCTGCCACGTCAAACGGACATCTCCAACAATAATTGTGGGGGTAGGCATCCTGCCCGTCTTTGACTGGCTTTTCTAAAGAGGTCTGGCAGATACACATTGAATCCTGCTGCTCGAACCGAGAGCAGCGTCTAAAGATGAATTTAACAGGAATTGACCCGATGACAGAGATTGACTTGTCTTTGGACAGCTACAATTACGAACTTCCTCCCTCGCACATTGCCCAAAACCCTGCAGTACCGAGGGACAGTTCTCGCTTGCTGGTGGTAGATTCTCCCAGCACCCACCAACACCGGATCTTCGGAGATTTGCCCGATTTGCTGTTACCCGGAGACTTGTTGGTAATGAACGACACCCGCGTGATCCCAGCAAGGCTCAAAGGCCGCAAACCCAACGGCCCGGCTGTGGAAATCTTGTTGATGGAAGAACAGCGGCACAACTGCTGGCTGGCTTTGGTTAAACCGGGAAAACGCTTGAAGTTGGGCGCAAAAATCGAGTTTGAGCCGATCGAACCCGATTGCGGTGAACCGCCAGCTTCTTGTTGCTGCACGCCCGATGGCACCGTACTCGATCGCTTAACTGCCACAGTTGTAGCAAGGGACGAAGCAACAGGGGGACGGCTGCTAGAGTTTGAATTGCCTGCCCAGATGTCCTTACTGCCACTGTTGGAAGCTTACGGCCACGTACCCCTGCCGCCTTACATCGGCGAGTCTCAAGCTGCGCCGGAACAGTACCAGACAGTTTACGCCGAGAAGCTGGGGGCGATCGCGGCTCCCACTGCTGGCTTGCACTTCACTGAAGAGTTATTGGAACGCTTGCAACAGCGGGGAATTGAAACAACTTTTATTACCCTGCACGTCGGGGTAGGGACGTTTCGCCCGGTAGAGGTGGCAGACGTGACAGCCCACAAAATGCACGGGGAATGGATGGAAATCACCCCTGAAACCGTTGAAAAAATTCGCGAAACCAAAGCTAGAGGCGGGCGGGTAATCGCTGTAGGTTCCACAGCAATCCGAGCTTTAGAGGGAGCTGCGGCGGCGGCGACTGCTGCTGGCGATCTGCCCTTGCAGCCTTTTTGCGGACACACAAATCTGTTTATTTATCCGGGCTACCAGTGGCGGATAGTAGACGGGATGATTACTAATTTTCACTTGCCGCGCTCTACTTTGCTGATGCTGGTAAGTGCTGCGATCGGGCGGCTGCGGATGCTAGAACTGTATCAAGAGGCGATGGCCCACGAGTACCGTTTCTACTCTTTTGGCGATGCGATGCTGATTTTGCCCGAGGCAAAAAGCGAGTAGCTCATGTTTTGTAGCGCGATCGATAATTTCTTGAGAGGCGGGCTACGAGTGTCCGCCCTTCAAGATCGTCAATCGACTGTCCGAATATCTGGATTTCGAGTAAACGAGTATCAAACAAAAGATCGGGAATGCCAATTTTTAACTTTAAGTCCCGCTATTCTTCCTCTTCTTCTTCATTCCCAGGATACACGAAGCTGTTGGAACGTCCAGTCAGAACTGATTTGCCTAGGGACAGGGCTTTTTGAGCTGCCGTCGCTGCTTTGCGCTTCCAGGTGGCTTTGCGCATATTCTTCTTGGATTTTGAGGTTTTCTTCTTAGGGGCTGCCATGACAGTAGTATAGTTTCCGCTTTTTGTGACAAACAAACATTCTAGCCGATTTTGCCCGCTCGCGCTCGATCGATCGACCCCCATAACACCATAATTTCTCGACCGCCAGAGTGCGTCAAATTTAAGCAGCGCGCGATCGAACTTCTGGCAGGGCTCGTCCTTACAGGAAGTGCCCGATCTAGGATAGTTCGTGAAAGTGATACATCACAACGCCCGTTACTGGGTCGTTCTCAATGCTGACATAACCAGTTTTGAGCATTGCCGTGAATGCCTCTTCGACTTCTGCAAAGCTAGCACCGGTTGCCATCACCCCTTGAGTTACGGATAATCTGCCGTTCTTGGTATAAGCTGCTTTCAAAAGTTTCACCCCCAACCGCTCCGGAGTTTGTTTGGTGTAAGGTGCAGCAATCTCCCCAGCGATCGGATACAGGGGTATGCCCGCCCCAGATACGCCGAGTTTGCCCCTGAGGTTGGCGTTGTGTTCCTCCACCATGTTTGGCAGCAACAGCAAATCCAACAGTTGCCCAAACCCAAATAAGCCAAAAGTAAACAGCCACAGCAAACCCGTACCTATTTTGCCGTTGTAGAGGCGGTGAAGTCCGAAGGGGCCAAAAAAACAAGCCGCCCATAAAAGGTAACTGACACCTAAATTGCTCATTTCTGACCGTCCTGCCTGATTATTTTAAGTGTTGGAGTCCCTCTATACATTTTGTACTTTCTATTTGGTGTTTGAACAGCTTGACATAGGAAGATTTTTGTGAATTATCTTTTGGCAGTTGAGAGTTGAGAGTTAAGAGTAAGACTTAAATGGCAAATTGCTTGCTAAACTTATCCATAGTTGGCTATCAAGAGAGTTCGCAGTCTACTGATACATTTACGCGACACTCTCCCTCACTCTCCCCCTCCGGCACAACTCATGAGTAATTTTGCGTAGCAATTCTTAACGCCCGCAATATATATTCACGGTCAAGACATTGGTACACTGAAGGGCGTGGAAGACACAGCAGCTTTACCTGAACTCCGATCTGCTAGGGTCAAAGGCGCAGCCCAGACAGATAGCCCAGACAGATAGGAGCGATCGCCCGCAGTAACCGACGCCTGCAACTCAGGGTCGATCGAAAACTTTGGGCGGAATGTAGCAAATAGTTAAAACCCCGTCCTAATATCAAAAGCAAAAATCCAATAAACACATGGTAGATTCCCTCAAAAAACCCACTTTTGAAGAACTGCGGCCCGGAGTGAAAACCCCAGCCAAAGAAACTATCCTCACCCCGAGATTTTACACGACAGATTTCGACGAGATGGCAAAAATGGATCTGTCGGTCAACGAAGCCGAACTCCGAGCAATTCTCGAAGAATTCCGCGTTGACTACAACCGCAACCACTTCGTGCGGGATGCTGAATTCGAGCAATCTTGGGAACACATCGACGGCGAAAAGCGCCAGTTGTTCGTCGAGTTTCTGGAACGTTCTTGTACGGCGGAGTTTTCTGGATTCTTGCTCTACAAAGAACTGGGACGCAGGCTGAAGGACAAAAATCCGTTGCTGGCCGAGTGTTTCTTGCTGATGTCGCGGGACGAAGCGCGGCATGCGGGTTTCCTGAACAAAGCGCTGTCGGACTTTAATTTATCTCTGGATTTGGGTTTCTTGACCAAGAGCCGCAGCTACACTTTCTTTAAACCGAAATTTATTTTCTACGCTACATACTTGTCGGAAAAAATCGGTTATTGGCGTTACATCACGATTTACCGACATTTGGAAGCGCACCCCGAAGACAGAATTTATCCGATTTTCCGCTTCTTTGAAAATTGGTGTCAGGATGAGAACCGTCACGGGGATTTCTTCGATGCGGTGATGAGAGCTCAGCCTCAAATGTTGAACGATTGGAAGGCGAGGCTGTGGTGCCGTTTCTTCTTGCTGTCGGTATTTGCGACGATGTATCTCAATGATATCCAGCGTGCTGGTTTTTATCGATCGCTCGGACTTGATGCTCGCGAATACGACATTGAGGTGATTGACAAGACCAACGAAACCGCAGGCCGCGTATTCCCGGTGATGTTGGATGTGAAGAATCCAGAGTTTTACGAACGGCTGGATGTTTGCATTAAGAATAACGAGCAATTGACGGCAATTGTTGCTTCCAATACTCCGAAATTCTTGCAGTTATTCCAAAAATTGCCTTTCTATCTGTCGAATGGCTGGCAATTGTTGAAGCTGTATTTCATGAAGCCAATTGAATCGCCTTCTGTTGCTGGTGAAGTGCGTTAATTTTTGATTGATTTTTGATTTTTCAATCCTCTGTTATGCGGTTCTGCGATCGGCAGAGCCGCTTTTTTGCAACCGCAGATTTGGCGGATGAACGCTGATGAACGCTGATGTTGCAACCGCAGATTTGGCGGATGAACGCTGATGAACGCTGATGTTAATGTGTTTTTGTATTGGGTGAGGGGTGGGAGGGATTATTGTTTTGGTTGGTATTGATTATTGCCATTCTCCCTGAATTGTGAAGGCTGCCCAGTAATAGGGCAATTGCCATTTTTCTTGTTGCAGCATTGCCAATTGTGCCGCTCTTAATGCTGCTGCTGGCGTTAATTTTTTTTGCAGCATTTCCTGATAAAACTTTGCCATAAACTCAGCGGTTCCTTCGTCGTCAACATTCCACAAACTCACAACTACTCGCTTCGCTCCAGCATACATGAACCCGCGCGTCAATCCCAGAATTCCCTCGCCTTGAATGTTTTGCCCCAATCCAGTTTGACAGGCGCTTAAAACTA
>JAAUPF010000290.1 GCA_012034575.1 Richelia sp. CSU_2_1
ATTGCAAATTAGATTTGCGATCGAGCAAATATTAGGTGTGGCAACAAGTTCGATCGCTCTCAACACATTGCTGAAAATTTGAGTGAAATGCGAATTAGCGCGATCGCAAATACTGCTATATTTCAGCATCATGAGATGAGTTTTAGAATCGATCGAAATCTAACGCTGCACCTGATATCCCAACTGTGTCCTCACAGCTTTAAAACGTCTAGGACAGTTTGCCAGTTCGATCGGTCAGTTAAGGAATGCTCTTAAAAAAATAGATAATTAAGCTGGAAAGCTTTGCCAGCAAAAGCTTGTAGGTTTTTTATAAATGGAGAAATTCAGCGAGTCGGTCACTTATGCTGGCGAAATGACCGATATATAGCAATCCCAAATCAATCGTAAATTTTTCACCCCACCCCAGCCAGGGCAACCACGGGGGGATTGCCCCTACGTAAGGTCCGGGAGTAAGAAATTTACAAATGATTTACGATCGCTGAATAGTACATTCGTAATTACCACTTTAAAAAACGCCAAACACCGGAACAAAACTCACCTTCAAATCGTCAAACTACACTATCTAATTCCTGGCATTTTGCCGATTCTCTCAATTTTTTGTACTAATTTTTTTTGTAGGAACAACTAACCCAAAATTTAAACAAAAACCAACAGAACTGACGATCGCATTCCATCTGTAATGTAGGGCGCACAGTTTGCCCTTTAGCGCAAACACAACACAAACCAAGCCATTTCATTTATAATTGAGATCTGAAGTTATAACCTACGCACAACATCTAGAGATAGTGTTTTGTCATGGCAATTTACCCCGCCCCGCACAAAAACCTAATTTGAAAAGATGTCTGTGAGTCCTCTTGCAGGGGACGGGTGTTTTGAGACAGGGATTTACAGCAGATTGCAGGTTTAGGAAGCACACCCGCCGATCGAACAATCCTCGCAAGGACACGGCAGTGCCTTCTACCTACAATATTTGTGTACCTAACTTACGCAAAAAATGCTCTAAATGCCTGCCGGATTGGAGGTACATTTGGAATAGTTAAAATATGACTCAACTGCCTAAAAAGCGCAAGCGCCGAGGCGTGATTCTTTCCGATTGGGGTTTGCATCGCTTACAAAATACTCAAGAAAAATTAGCCATTTCCGAAAATGGTAACTCTACTTACACTTTAGAAAGATTGAGCACTTTAACAGGACTCAGCGCTCGATCGATTGGACGGTTGCGCAGCGGTAAAACCGCAGTCGATCGCCAAACTTTAGAAGAGCTATTTCGCGCCTTCAATCTAACTCTCACCGAGCAAGATTACATCCAGCCGCAACCAACAGCCGCACCAAAGCAACCAATACAATCGATCGCCCAAGATTGGGGAGAAGCCATAGATGTTTCCCGCTTTTACGGGCGTACCGCAGAACTTAATACCCTCACTCAATGGATTCTGCAAGATAATTGTCGCTTGGTGGGCATTTTTGGCATTGGCGGCATCGGCAAAACGGCTTTATCGGTCAAACTGGCAGAACAATTGCAAAATCACTTTACCTATGTAATTTGGCGAAGTCTCCGCAATGCCCCGCCTTTGGAAAACTTGCTAGCAGAATTAGTTCCATTCCTCTCAGGACAGCAACATACTAAAGCAGAACCGAGTAGCTTGCTGGAATGCCTGCGGAACCATCGCTGTTTGATAGTTTTGGATAATACTGAAACCCTGTCACAAACGGGCGATCGCACCGGACAATACCTGCCAGGTTATGAAGCCTACGAAGAGTTGCTGCACGCGATCGCCGAAACCCGCCATCAAAGCTGTTTGGTGTTAACCGGTCGGGAAAAATGCGCTCAATTCGCTCAATTAGAAGGAGGCGATTGGGCAATACAAAGCTTGTCCTTGGGCGGTTCCCCAGAAGCAGCAGCAGCATCGATCGAAACCGCTGGTTTAACCGGATTAGAAAGTCACAAACAAGAGTTGTGCGATCGCTATCGGTGCAACCCTTTGGCATTAAAAATTGTCGCAACTTCAATTCGCGATTTATTCGACGGCGAAATCGGGCTGTTTCTCGAACAGGAAACTTTAGTATTTAATGGATTGCGCCGATTGCTAGACCATCAATTCGATCGGCTATCGGGATTGGAACAAGACATTATGTACTGGCTGGCAATTAATCGAGAGTGGACGAAAATCTCGCAACTGCAAGAAGATATCGTCCAAACTGTTTCTACTGCTCAATTGCTAGAAGCGCTAGAAAGATTGTCTTGCCGATCGCTGATTGAAAAACGATCGGGAAATTACACGCAACAGCCGGTGGTAATGGAATACGTGACCGAGAAATTAATCGAGCAAATTGTCACAGAATTGGCAGAACAAAAATTAAATTTGCTTTCCAGCCACGCCTTAACCAAAACCACTGTCAAAAATTATCTGTGGGAAACTCAAAATCGACTGCTATTAGAGCCGATAGTTTCCAGATTGGCAAATAAATTTCCCACATTCCAACTATTAGAACAAAATCTGCGAGAAATTCTCGATCGACTGCGGAACAAATCAGAAAAATTCGTTCGGTCCTGCCGTTACGCCGGAGGAAATATTTTCAATCTGTACCGTTTCCTAGAGATCGATCTCGCGGGATATGACTTCTCGCACCTAGATTTGTGGCACGCTTGTTTGCAGGATCTGAATTTACATCGCGTCAATTTTCAAGGCGCAAATTTAACAAAATCGATCTTCACTCAAAACTTTGCCCTGGTGTTTGTAGTAGCCTTGAGCCCCGACGGTGAAATTTTGGCAACAGGCGACAGTCGCGGTGAAGTTCGCTTGTGGCAAGCCCGCAACCACCAACCCATCGCGACTCTCAAAGGACATACCAATTGGATTTTTGCACTCTCATGGAGTCCAGACGGGCAAACTTTAGCCAGCAGCAGCATCGATCGCACCGTGCGGTTGTGGGATATTAGTAACGGGCGATGTCTCAATACTTGTCAAGGTCATGATGATTCGATTTGGACGATCGCTTGGCATCCCGCTAAACCAATAATTGCTAGTGCCGGTGCCGATCGAACGATCCGACTGTGGGATACTCTCAGCGGTCAATGTTTGGCAACTTTAAACGGCCATCAAAACTGGATTTGGTCGCTGGCTTGGAGTCCCGACGGACAAGTTTTGGCCAGCGGTAGTGACGACGGGACGATCCGATTTTGGGAAGCGCATCGCGGTGAGTATCTCAGCACGATCGAACATCAGGGCGAACGAATTCGATCGATCGCCTGGAATCCAGATGGCAAAACAATGGCAATTGGCGGCATCAGCCCCAATGTCAAAATTTGGGATGTCACAAGCAAGCAATGCCAGCACATCCTTAAAGGACATCAAAATTGGGTAAGAACCCTTGCTTGGAGCCCTGACGGTCAAATTCTCGCCAGCGGCAGCGACGATCGAACGATTCGGCTGTGGGATGCTAATAGCGGTGATTGTTTAAAAACTTTGCAGGGACACAGCAGCCCGGTGTGGTGCGTCGTGTGGGATGCAGGCGGACGCAAGCTAGTCAGCGGTAGTTTCGATCGCACCGTGCGATTTTGGGACACCGATAGCGGTCATTCCTTAAGCGTGCTGCGAGGACACACTCAGTCCATCTGGTCTCTGGCTTGGAGTCCAGACGGCCAAACCCTTGCCAGCAGTGACGATCGAGCGATCCGCCTGTGGAATCTCGATCGCGCCCAGCCTGTGGCCGCATTGCGAGGGCACAGCGAGTCCATTTGGTCTGCAGCTTGGAGTCCAGACGGGCAAACCCTGGCCAGCAGCAGCGCCGATTGCACCATCCGACTGTGGGATGCTAAAAGCGGGCGTTGTGGGAAAACCTTATTAGGACACCACCATTGGGTACGATTGGTAGCCTGGAGTCCCGACGGCAAAATTCTCGCCAGTTGCGGTACGGATCTGACGATCGGGCTGTGGGACGCCGATAGCGGTCAATGTTTGAAGATTTTGTCAGGACATAGCGGTTGGGTTTGGTCCGTTGCTTGGAGTCCCGATGGCAAAATCCTTGCCAGTTGCAGTACCGATCGGACGATCGGGCTGTGGGATGTTGATAGCGGTGAATGTTTGAATATTTTGTCAGGACATACCAGTTGGGTTTGGTCAGTTGCTTGGAGTCCCGATGGCAAAATCCTCGCCAGTTGCAGCGACGACCAAACTGTGTGTTTGTGGAGTGCGATCGACGGTCAATGCCGGCAACAATTGTTAGGACACAGTGATTCCGTGCGATCGATTTCTTGGAGTCCAGACGGGCAAATGCTTGCTAGTGCGGGGGGCGATCGAACTGTGCGGATTTGGGATATTAACAGCGGTCAAAGTATCAAGATTTTGCAAGGACATAGCAACTCTATTTGGTCAGTTGTTTGGCATCCGCATGGGGAATCGATCGCTACTGCGGGTGAGGATGAAACGATTAAAATTTGGGATACAAAAAGGGGTGAGTGCTGGCAAACTCTCAGAGTCGATCGACCCTATGAAGCGATGAATATTACCGGAGTCACCGGAATTACAGAAGCTCAAAAAGCCACATTGGAGGCCTTGGGGGCGATCGCAAACAGTTGATAGTCGATCGTCGGTAGGGGCGATGCCCCGTGCCCGCCCTCTCCCGTTGATAGTTGATAGTTGATAGTTGGTAGGGGCGGTGCCCCCGTGCCCGCCCTCTCCCGTTGATAGTCGATCGTTGTAAGCCAGAAGCATTCTGGCGATAATTTCGACATCCCAGAAACCGGTTTCTTTAAGAAACCGGGTTTCTATGTAGGGCTTGCTGAGTAATATCGTGTCCGGTAGCATCGGTTTTATATACTGTAGGGGTGAAGCATTCGGGCGATAATCTCTGCAATACATCCAAGGATTTATATCCGAATGCTTCACCCCGGCCCTACGTGACCGATACAACCGGACATGATATAACTCCAAAACATGAGTTTTATGAGAATTCTCAGGTTCAATAAGTGGAAAGAATACTAAGATTGGAGTCGCGCGCCCGAAAATCCATGCACTTGTTTCTTGCCTGTTGCCTGTTCCCTATTCCCTGTTCCCTCGCCCCTTGCAGATAACTTATTCAGCAAGCCCTATGTACCTCACTTACCACCGCACCGGATTTGGGATCGTTGAAAATTAAAATCCTTGAACCGAGATAATATTCCCTTGAATCTGGGCGGGTGTTACACCATCAACAAAACCCAACATCTCGCCTGAATTTTTAACTTTGATTAAAGTTCCTGAAGTGACAATGGGCCCGGGATTGAGTATACCTGGCCCAGCACTGTTTTTTAAAGCTTGCGGTGCGTCAAAATCCAAGACAATTGTCACATTTGTCAGGCGTTCCAAAACTATATCGCTGGCAGTCAAACCCCCTGCTAATCCAATGCGATCGCCAACTCCGAAAGCAACAATCGCATCCGCATTATTGATATCTGAAACTCCTGGTTCTGCTTGCAGGACATACAAGTTGCTGCCGATTTTAGATAAAGAAAGATTGTCACTCGCGCCCAGGAAAAAGTCTCGCCCCAAACCCCCAATTAAAGTGTCATACCCGTCACCGCTGATTAAGAGATCGTTACCTCTACCGCCCAGTAAAATATCGTTTCCCCCCAAGCCATAAATCAAATCTGTATCTTGTCCTCCACTGAGATAGTCATTTCCAGCATTTCCACCTAGTAGGTCTTTCCCCCTTCCTCCGAATAAGGAATCGTTACCCAAATTTCCCCTGAGAATGTCTTCTCCTTCATTGCCATAAACCAAATTGTTAGCTGCTGAACTGTCTACTGTATCGTCGCCTGCGAGCATCGAAACTCCCAAAGGGAAATTATTGGCATCTGCGATCGACAAAAAAACAGTTTCTGATGTATTATCGCCAATTAAGCGGCGCGGTTCCGATGGATCTGTTTGTAAAGCCATGATGTCTTACCTGATAAAAAATATCGGTTTTGATGCAAAAATTTTGCCATAAACCAGGTTGCTGAGCATGATGCAAGATGTCAGTACAAATAAACTCAAGTTTTTGATTGGAGTTCTGACAAATTTCAACAGTGCTGCGACTTATCAGCACATCAACAAAATAACTCAACTCCAGGAATAATGTCCCGGACAGTTAGCCATTTAAGCTAGCCACTTAAGAAATGCTACCAAACAGGGGATCTGGATCTGAAGGAGTAGTTTGAAAACACGCCCTACGCAAGCCAACTAAAAAATCAGGTAAGAATTTGAGGTGTTCCAAAACGTTTGATATTCACCGATTTGGTCACTTATACCAAATCCGGGTTTGTTACCCCCTTTATAATCAGCAGGAGCGTAAGGTGCGTCGCCACGAATAATTCTCGCGCTTAAATCGAGATTAAACCAGCGACGCACCATACAATTTATAACGGGGATGAATCAGCCGGATTTGGTATCAGGAG
>JAAUPF010000058.1 GCA_012034575.1 Richelia sp. CSU_2_1
AGTAAGGGGGAAAGGCAAGAACAGCCCCAGCCGCTCTCTTAGCCCCCCCTTACTAAGGGGGGGGTTGGGGGGGGTATCTGCGGGTGGGGAAAAACCGCCAATTCTGCAACATACTCGCGCAACTCCTCAATTTGTGAGTCAGTAACATCGATCGAACGCAGGGTGCCGAGAATTACATGATGCCGCCCGCTCAAATATTTCAACAAATTAAACGTCCTTACCTGAGTTCCTCCGCGCCCTGGCGGATAGGGAAAAGTCGCAGAAAGCATCAAAATCCTCATGGCTGTGCGATAAGTAACCTCTAGATCGAAAATGCCACCAAGCGATAACATTAGCAATAAAACCCGTTTAACAACTGTCAACCCTCAACCCTCAACTATGAAGGAAGAAGGAAGAAGGAAGAGGGGGAGAGGGGGAGAGGGGGAGAGAGGAAGTTTTAAGTTCTAAGTTTTGAATTTTAAATTAAGAACTGTCAATACTCAAAACTCAAAACTCAAAATTCAAAACTCCTTACCAATTCCCCATTCCCAACTGTCAACTGTCAACTGTCAACTGTCAACTGTTTAACTATGGATGAATTATCTATCAAAGCGCTGCTTGAAGACTTAAAAAACTCAGATGAAAGCGTGCGCGATCGAGCAACTGCAAAACTCTGGTATGCTTGGTTCAACCAAAAAGGAGAATACGGGATGCAAATTCTCAGGCGATCGCAAGTTTCGCTAGATGCTGGCGATGTCAGGGGCGCTTTCGATTTGCTGACAAAACTGATCTCGGAAGCGCCTGATTTGCTGAAGCTTGGAACCGTCGTGCCGTACTTCACTATACCCAAGGAAATTATCAAAAGTCGATTCAGGATTGCGAAACTGTTCTCAAACTAAATCCGGTTCATTTTGGAGCGCTGCACGGTCTGGGTTTGTGTTACGCTGCCCTGGGAGAATACACAAATGCTATTGGCGCTTTTCGCCGCGCTTTGGAAATTCAACCTTTTGCTTTGGTGAATCAAAAGTTAATTCTTGAATGTACGGCTCGTTTGAGTTAAGAAGAAGGCAGAAGGCAGAAGGCAGAAGGCAGAAGGAATAAAGAAGGAAGAATACTTGTGTAGCAAGCTCTAGATCGAAAATATCAAGCTCAAATCTGAAATTTCAAATCTCAAATCAAAAAAATCCCAAGTCCAAAATCTAAAATCTAAAATCCCAAATCGCCCGTGCCGAAAATAAGTGTTTGCATTCCTACTTGCAATCGATCGCACTTGCTAACTAGCGCGATCGCCAGCGTGCTCGATCAAACTTATAGAGACTTTGAACTGATTGTCTGCGACGACGGTTCGACTGACAGCACTCCTGCTTTAATGTCGGAGTTTGTCTGTCGCGGAATTCGCTATATCCGCCACCCGCAACAAATCGGTAAAAGCAATAATATGCGATCGGGTTTTGCGGCAGCCAGGGGCGAATATTTTATTAAATTTGACGATGACGATCGCCTGACACCGCAATTTTTACAAAGAACATCTGCTATTTTAGATAAAAACCCCAATATCGATTTTGTCAGTACGGATCATTGGGCGATCGACATTAACAATAATATTGATGAAAACCAGACTAAAATCAATTCCCAGCGTTGGGGTCGCACCGAGTTACCAGCGGGAATTATTCAAGATTTGCTGTCAACTGTTTTTGTCAAACAAAGCTTGCAAATCGGGGCAACTTTATTTCGCCGCGGCGCACTACAAGCAGTAGGATTCCTGCGACCGAATTTGCAAAATTGCGAAGATAACGATTTGTTTGTCCGGCTCGCTATAGCCGGGAAAAAGTGTTATTATTTGCCGGAATTGTTGATGGAATATCGATTTCATGCAGGACAGCAAGGAGTCGATCGGGCGATTCCCTATTTAGCTGATAAATTGCGCTATTTAACCAGCTACGAATTTGATGAAAAAAAGTTAGAAGCAGTCAGACTCAGAAGGATTGCAGAAACTCAATTAGCGTTAGGTTTGCGGCTGATTGAGGTGGGCGAAACTGATAAAGGGCGCTTGATGGTCTGGGCGGGCAAATCAATTTCTGAGGCGAAAATGTGGGCGGGTTTGGGATTGTCGCTGCTGCCGGTGGAGTGGCGCGGGAGGGCTTTTGCGGCGGTGCGGGAATTGTTGAATAGTGCGGAGTAAGAGATATTAAATAGCTATTATGTTATAATAATTTAGACAGTCAAGCTAAGGCTTATATTTCGATTAAATAATAGGAGGAATTGCCATGCAGATACCAGAAAATCCGAGCAATAATGACATCAGGGAAGCATTAATTGAGCTAGGTCAGAAGGTCGATCGATTGGAATACAAGTTTGACGCATACCAAAAGGGAACTGATGGTATGGTGAGGATGGCAACGACGATTATTATCGCAACTGCCTCTGTCGTTGTTTTATCTAGCCTCAGCCCCGCAATCACAGCTATCGTCACAGCATTATCGGCAGGAAACGGATAGTAATAATTAAGTATCAAAGCGCTGCTAATACCCACAATCCACTCAATTAGTCAATCAATTAGTCAAGCAGCTCGATCGACTGTTTCTCCACGAAACAATTCCTAGCAATTAGCATTTTTAGCGCACAGCAGGCTGAGTTTTCGGTTCCGGTAAAGCCGGCCTCGGTTCGTAAGGCATCGGGATGTACTGCACGCTGGGCCGCCCGCCTTGAGGCTGCGGGTACAAATCCATTAAATAATAAATGGATTTCGGCAAACCAACAGTTATCGGTAATCCTAATTCCGTCGCTTCTTCAACTGCGATCGGACAATCGTGAGTAATTTGTCCAGTCGTCAGCGTATCAATAATTCGATCTATATTTTCCGGTTTAATCTTTTGTTGTGGCACAGTATCTTCTAAAAGCGTGCGGACAAATCGCTGCACTTGTCTGATAGCTTTGCGCGACAAATCTGCCATAATTAATGTTTGGTCGTCGATTTCGCTGACTGGTTTGTCTGCAACAACTTTGAGAATGCTGGCGGCGGGAAAGTTGCCCAATTGCGGATCGACTGGCCCCAAAACTGCATTTTCATCCATAATAATTTCGTCGGAAGCTAAGGCTAACATCGTGCCGCCGCTCATCGCATAATGGGGAACAAATACTGTTACTTTTGCTCGGTGGCGGATTAATGCTCTGGCAATTTGTTCGGTGGCGAGTACCAAGCCGCCGGGAGTGTGGAGAATTAGGTCGATCGGCACGTCGGGAGGTGTCAAGCGAATTGCCCGCAATATTTGTTCTGAATCTTCGATGCTGATGTAACGGGAAAGGGGAATTCCGAGAAAACTAATCGATTCTTGTCGGTGAATTAGGAGAATTACCCGGCTGTTGCGCTCTCGCTCGAATTCTTTGAGTGCTTGGACGCGGCGGAATTCTAAGGAACGTTTTTGCCAAGCCGGCTGCAGGGAACTAAGTAATAGAAACACCCAAAATAAGTCGAAGATGCTGAAGGTCATAGGGGCAATTTATTTGTAGGTAATTACCTCGATCTTCACTTAAGTAAGGTAAAAGCTAATCTGTCTGAGGTGTGATAATTTGGGTAGATAAAAAACTTGAACCTTGTGCTATCTGGATGCGATCGCACTAAAGAAGGCACTCCTGCAGAATAAGTATTGCTCCTATTCTGCGCGAGTGCCTTCTAAATTTTGCCTGCTAGCTGAAACTATTTAGTAGCAGGAAGTTCGTTAGCAGCGACGGGACGAGTTGACGAAGCATTAGTTCTTAAAAGTGCGATCGCCTGCGCGTAGCAAGGATCGTCCTTAGTACCTACTAAAGCCGGTTTGTTTGCCAACTTGAGCTTTTGTTCGTCGCTAACGTTCACCTTGACATCTGGGGTGACGCCCTTGTGGCTGATATCGGTACCGTTCGGAGTATAGTAGTGCGCGATCGTCACTGCCAAACCGGAACCGTCAGACAAAGAATGCACTGACTGCACCAAAGCCTTGCCAAAAGTTTGACCGCCTAAAACAGTGGCACGTTTGTTATCTTTGAGCGCGCCTGCCAAAATCTCGCTAGCACTGGCTGAATTGTCGTCAACCAACACCACCAAAGGCTTGTCAGTCATGGCAGTGCGGTTTGCCCGCATTTCCTGAGAATCGCCCGCCCGATCGACTGTACGGACGATCTCGCCTGTATCCATCCACATTCTGGCAATATCAATGCTCACCCGCAGCAGCCCGCCGGGATTGCCGCGCAAATCCAGCACGAAAGCATCAGCTTTTTGGTCCGAAAGCTTTTTAATCGCTACCTGCATTTGTTCCCCGGCGTGGGCGCTGAATTCCTGCAAGCGGATGTAACCTACTTTTTTATTGCCTTCATTCTTCAGGCTGTAGCGCACCGCCGCCACCTCAATTTTTGCCCTAGTTAAAGTGAGATCGAACTCGGCGCTGCCGGGGCGGGCGATTCGCAGTGTCACTTTCGTGCCTTCAGCACCCCGAATCATTTGAGCCGCATCCGAGACAGTCATGCCCTTAGTGGTTTTGCCGTCGATGGACAAAATCGTATCGCCCGCTTGAATTCCCCCCTTCATCGCTGGGGAATTTTCCATTGGTTCGGCTACCGTAATGGCTTTAGTTTTTTCGTCCTGCTCGAGCTTCATCCCCACCCCTGTGAGTTCCCCAGAGGTTTGATTGGTAAGCGCCTCGTATTGTTTCGGGTCCATGAAGCGCGTGTAGGGATCGTCTAATTTCTCTAGAGCCTTGCGGAGAGCCTCATAGGCTGCTTCGCGAGAAGTGTAATTTTTGCTCAGCAACTCTTGCCTGGCGGCTTGCCAATCAGTTTTGTTAAAGCTTCCATCCACGTACTCTCGGTTGACTATTTGCCAAGCTTCATCCAAAACAGCTTTCGGGCTGTCTTGAAGTTCGGCGCGGACCGATTGGCTCACACCAGGTGCGAATAATGATATGGAAGCAGTTGCTGCGATCGCCCCGCTGAACAGGGCCGTCTGTAACCGAGAAAAGCGTTTGGGGGCTGGGTTCATCAGAAAAATGGGCGTAGTGTTAACGGAGGGCACAAACCCTATTTTAGATTTTAGATTCAAGATTTTAGATTTTGGATTGCTAAAAAATCTAAAAGCACTCTTTAACTATGTTAGGAAAGTTTTAGCTTCCTTGGGGACAGTTTAACTACCTTTTTTGCCGTTCGTACAGCTATTCGATCGAAATTTTATTAAACTTAATTTATTAAGTGTTGTTAATTTTACATTTACATCTGCTGTGGAAGTTAAATTTGCAGAATTTTCCCAAAAGTGGTTGAGCTTGCTAGTCAGTGGCGCGATCGGGCTGGCGGCGCTGGCTGGCGTCGTGGCGATGCAGGGCAACGGTCAATTGGGAGGCCTGCCCTCGGCTCAAATTCGGGAAGGAGCTGCGCCTGCAGCATCGCCTGCCGATCTCAAGCAAGCGGTACAGCAAGAAGCGTTGCGCCTGCAACTGCTCAAATCTCTCCCTACTTTTGGTTTTAACAATTTAATTGCTGATTGGACTTTTATCCAATTTTTGCAGTATTTTGGCGACGATGAAGCCCGGAATGTCACAGGCTACGGCCTCAGTAGCAAATATTTTGATGTAATTACTAAACTAGACCCGCGTCGGGTAGAAATCTATCCGTTTCTGGCAGTTTCTGTTTCCTTTTATCAAGCAAAACCGGAAACCACCGTGCAATTGATGGAGCGCGGTACGAACGCTCTTTCACCCGCAATTCATCCGGATGCTTGGCAGGTGTGGCGACATAAAGGCCTCGATGAATTGCTGCTGTTGGGAGATGCTCGGGGGTCCGCCCGATCGCACGAAATGGCTGCTGATTGGGTTGAAGGAACGCCGCAGGGCGAGAAATTAGCACCAGCATTTCGTGCAACCGCTCAATTTTTGAGGCGAGATCCTGACAGCGTTCCGGTGCGTTTTGCTGCTTGGAGTTCGGTTTATTATCAAACTAATGATAAATTGGTGCGACGCCGTGCCAAAGAAGCTCTTTTAAGGCTGGGCGCTCAGGTGCAAAAGGATAAAAACGGACAGGAACGTTTTGTTTTACCTGCTCGCAATAACTAGAAAAGAGTCGATCGTTGACAGTTGACAGTTGACAGTTGAGAGTTGACAGTTGACAGTTGACAGTTGATAGTGCGAGCGTCCCCGCTCGCAAACCAATTACCAATTACCAATTACCAATTACTAATTCCCAATTCCCAATTCCCAATTCCCAATTCCCAATTCCCAATTCCCAATTACTAATTTTCTCGATCGACTCTCCGGATCTGAAAATTATCGATCGATATTATTTTAATATAAAACAGCAAAAATTCCCCTATCTCAAAGGGTATCATTATGGGTTTCCACAATCTTAACGGGCGGCGATCGCGCAACGGTAACGAAAATATTTTGGTGGTAGGGACACGGCAATGCCTTGTCCCTACAGGTGTTTGTGCGGGAAAAATAGCTTACTTTTTATTTTTAACTGTTTGTTTTGGTCTGTTTCCCTGCCGCGCGATCGCCCAAATTATCCCCGATAGCACTTTAGGTTCGGAAAGTTCGCGTACAGTTCCCGATACTATTAATAATTTGCCGAGCGATCGCATTTCTGGCGGCGCAGTTCGCGGTTCGAGTTTATTTCACAGTTTCCGTGAATTTAATATCAACGAAGGGCAGGGAGCTTATTTTGAAAATCCGCAAGGTATCTCTAATATTTTTACTCGCGTTACAGGCGGCAATCGATCTAATATTTTAGGAACTTTAGGAGTTTTAGGAAATAGCAATTTATTCTTAATCAACCCGAAAGGAATTGTCTTCGGTCAGAATGCTCGGTTGGATGTGCGCGGTTCTTTTTTAGCGACAAGTGCCGATAGTATTGTATTTAACAACGGCTTAGAATTCAGCGCTACCAACCCGCAAACAGCACCATTATTAACAGTTAATATTCCCGTCGGTTTGAGATTTCGCGAAAATCCTGGGGCAATTGTCAATGCTTCGAGAATAACTCAAAATATTCAAGGTCGAGAAACGCCGATCGGCCTAGCAGTTCCTCCCGGTCAAACGATCGCCCTAATCGGAGGCAATATCAGCTTAGAAAGTGGCAGCGTCAGTGCATTTAGCGGCAATATTTTACTCGGCAGCGTAACGAGTCCGGGATTAGTTAGTTTCGGTTTAAATCCAGGGCTGACATTAAACTACGAAAACATTCAAAATTTCGGCAACATCGAGCTATCGGGAACTGCAACAGTTCTTGCTAGCGGGCCGGGGGGAGGCGCGATCGCACTTAAAGCCGGAAACGTAACTTTGCGCGATCGATCGAGCCTAGTATCCGATACTTTGGGCAACACTGACGGCGGCGGCATCAATATCGAAGCAGCGCGTTTCAGTCTTTTAGATCGATCGTTTGTCGGCTCTAGCACTACCAGTAGCGGCACTGGAGGCAGTATTAATATTCGGACTGCCGAGAATATCGAACTCAGGGGCATCGGATTTGAGAACTTTCGGCGACTGATTCTCGATCCTGCAGCAGCACAAAAACCGCCAGATGTCACCGCCAGCGAAAGCAGTATCATAACTGGTACTAGCGGTGCTGGCAGAGCCGGAGATATCTCGATCGACACCAAGCAATTAACGCTTCGAGACGGAGCTACCATATTAAATCCCGCTTTCGGTACGGGAGACGGTGGCAGCGTGACAATTAGAGCAGCCGAATCGGTAGAAATCAATGCCTCCGGCTTGTTCACCACAACTTTTAATGGAGGAAATGCCGGCAGTATCGCGATCGAAACCGGCCGACTCAGCGTCACCGACGGAGCCATTATCTCGCCCTCAACTTTTGGTGCCGGAAACAGTGGCAACCTGCTGGTGAAAGCTTCTGACTCGGTAATTGCAGCCAGAGAGCGATCGGACAGTCCCTTGACTACGGCCCTGGCTGCTAACAGCATCGGCGGCACGGGAAGGGCTGGAAACATTGAAATTAACACCCGTTCCCTGCGCGTAGAAGCGGGCGCTAGTATTTCTTCTTCGAGCGGCTTAACAACAGCAAGGGGGGTGATTCCTGTGGGGGGGCCCGGCGGCAACATCACTATCGATGCCTCGGAGTCGGTGGAAGTTATCGGTACTGCTCCCAGCGCTCGCCCTTCTCGAAGTTTGATTGTTGCAGGAACTGCCGGCAACGGTAAAGGCGGGGATGTGACGGTGAACGCCAGACGGGTAATTGTCCGAGACGGGGGAGGTATGGGGGCCTCAACTCTGGGGGCGGGACAGGGGGGGACTGTGACTGTCAGTGCGGAGGCGGTGGAAGTAGCGGGCACTACCAGGGACGGGATTTTTCCCAGCGTCATCTCCACAGCTTCGGGAGATTTGCTGTACCAAACTTTGTTCGGGGTGCAGCCTCCCTCTGGGGCGGCGGGAAATTTGAATATTACGACTGCCCGATTGAGCGTTCGAGACGGAGCGGCGGTTAGTGTTGAGAGTTTTGGCACGGGGCGCGCTGGCAATATCAATGCTGTGACGGATTCGATCGCCCTTGATAACCGGGGCAGCATCGACGGCAGGACTGTATCGGGTGCTGGAGCTAATATTAACTTGCGATCGGGCGACATCCAATTGCGCCGGGGAAGCCGGATTACTACCGATGCGGGGGCTGCTGACGGTGGCAACATCAATATCAATAGCAATACTTTAGTGGCGATCGGGCGCGAAAACAGCGACATCACTGCCAACGCGCGATCGGCTTTTGGCGGGCGCGTTAACATCAATGTTCCCAACGTGTTAGGTTTTCGGGCTGCCAGTCGCGAACAAGTTAGAAACAGTTTGGGGCTGAGTGATGCTGAGTTTGCTGCGCTGCAAGTGAGTCCGACTTCTTTAGTTGCCACTAGCGACATCGCTGCGATTTCCCAAAGCGCCGGCCCGGCTTTGCAAGGGACTGTAACGTTCAGCTCTTCGGGCGTTAACCCGACTCAAGGTTTAGTAGATCTGCCCCAAAATGTAGTGAACCCAGAGCAGTTAATTACTGCAAATCCCTGCGATCGAGGAACTCAGAGTACGTTTACCGCCACGGGTAAAGGGGGAGTACCGGCCAGTCCCAACGATGTCCTCAGCAGCGAATCTACCGCGTTTCCGTGGGTGGAATCGGAGGAAAGCCGGCAGGCAGAAACAGAAAGTAGAAACCAGAGCGCAGCAAGAGTTCCGGAAGCTGAAGGCAGAAATCGGAGAGAAGAGTTGGAAGACAGAAACAAAGCGGACATTCCGGCGTCTGTTGTTCCGGCTCGGGGTTGGGCTGTCAATGCTAAAGGAGAAGTGATTCTGGTTGGATACAATTCGGGTAATGCGGGCGATCGATCGCTTCTCAGACAAAATTCTGGTTGCGTGCTGCGTTAGAAGGAAGAAGGTGGTAGGTGGTAGGTGGTAGGTGGTAGGTGGTAGGTGGTAGGTGGTAGGTGGTAGGTGGTAGGTACTCAACCTAAAACCTAAAACCTGAATCTGGAAGAAGGAAGAAGGAAGAAAGGTAACGGATTTTGTAGCGGGCGATCGCGGATGTTACAAACGAGTTACAGAGAAACCGGGTTTCTCGGGTGTGATTCATCAACGTGAGACCTGCTGTAATTGTCGATCGAACCGCTTGTTTTGGTAATTTTAAGTCTGGCAAAAATCTGAAATTTCCAGACGGTTTGTAGTGAGGACTTTAGTCCTCTGAATTTGCGGACTTAAGTCCGCACTACGAACGCATATTATTGATTTCGATCGACCGCACAAAATATCATCGTTATTGTTTGCTAGGATATCAAAAATGTTAAAATATTAGCGTAATTTACAAATTACATAAAGCTCATGATTTATGACAAACTACCAGTCAGTTTTCGAGCTAGTTTTTTACTTGTTAAATGTTGCCTCTTCCTGTTTGCTTTCCCCGCTGCCGCCCAAATCATCCCCGACAGCACTTTAGGTTCGGAAAGTTCTCGTACCGCAGGCGATACTATTAATAACTTGCCGAGCGATCGCATTTCTGGCGGCGCAATTCGCGGCTCTAGCTTGTTTCACAGTTTTCGAGAATTCAATATCAACGAAGGACAAGGAGCTTATTTTGAAAATCCGCAAGGGATTTCTAATATTTTTACTCGCGTTACTGGTGGCAACCGTTCCAATATTTTAGGAACTTTGGGAGTTTTAGGAAGTAGCAATTTATTCTTAATTAACCCCAAAGGTATTGTCTTCGGTCCGAACGCCCGCTTAGATTTGCGCGGTTCTTTTTTTGCTGCAACTGCTGACAGTATTGTTTTTAATAACGGCTTAGAATTCGGCGCTACCAACCCGCAAACAGCGCCTTTATTAACAGTTAGCATTCCCGTCGGTTTGAGATTTCGCGAAAATCCCGGAGCAATTGTCAATCGATCGATCGCTACCGGACAAGTAAATTTACCGCCATTCCCAGTCCCAATTCCAATTCCTAACAATGTCGGTTTAGCAGTAGATCCGAGTCAAACTTTAGCTCTAATTGGCGGAGAAATTCAACTTGCCGGCGGCAATTTAACCGCCAATAACGGACAAATTTTACTCGGCAGTGTTGCCAGTCCCGGTATTGTTAACTTCGCACCAACTCCCCAGGGTCTAACTTTAAACTATAACAATATTGCAAATTTCGGCAACATTCAAATATCCGGCGGATCGCTCCTCAACACCAGCGGCAGCGGCGGCGGCAAAGTAGATATCAGAGGTGAAAATGTTACTATCAGCGGTTCGCGAATTTACGCGCTGACGTTGGGAAATACCGACGGTAGAGGCATCGATATCAACGCCCGCAACTTGCGAATAGAAGGAAGTTCGCAACTTTCTACTTTCACTTTAGGCTCGGGGGATGGTGGCAATATTAACCTCCGTGCTGCCGACTCGATAGAAATGAGCGGGCTGGGAATAGAAGGCTACCAAGAAGTTGTAATTAAATATCTAGTATCGGGAACAACAGACCCTTTTGACCCGCAATTCGTGTTTTTTAACGGTACTGCTGGTGCTGGAAATGGGGGAAGCGCTAACTTCGATACCCAACGCCTGCTGATGCGGGATGGGGTAGTCGGTAGCGGCATTACTTTCGGCGATGGAAATGGGGGAAATTTGAACATCCGCGCCAACACTTTTGAAATGACCGGTTCTGGAATTAACAATGCGACAGCTAAAGATAGTAGCGGTGCAGGAGGAAGGATCGACCTTAACGTTCAACGATTAATTATGCGCGATGGTTCTCTGCTAGGCAGCACTAGCTACAGCACTGGCCCGTCGGGAAATATTACCGTTAATGCTGTTGAATCAGTGGAACTGTCCAACTCTGGCCCGAGAACTGTGGTATCGACCGGCATCAGCACGCTGAGTATCGGTTCAAACGGGAGAGCCGGGGACATTACGGTGGATACCAAGCGGTTGAGCCTTTCTGGCGGCTCGGCTTTTACGTTGGGAACGGGTGTGTTAGTCGGTAGATTCTTGTTTTCCCAAAGTGGAGGGCCGGCGGGAAACTTAACAGTTAGAGCTAGCGAATCGGTAGAAATTGCAGGCATTTCCCAACTTTTGCTTAGCGGAATTCAAAATGCTAGTGGTTTCACTTCTGGAGCTTTGAGTTCGAGTCGGGGCGGGAATATTCGGGTGGATACGCCGAGGTTGACGGTGCGGGATGGGGGAATAATTTCTACGAGTTCTTTGGGTGCGGGAAATGGCGGTGATATTACTCTAAATGCCGATCGAATTGATGTAATTGGCAGCGGCAATAACGGTTTATTTGTCAGTGCAATTGACGCATCCGTTGGCAAAGTTTTCGGCACCAATCCCAACGCGACGGCGAATGCGGGCGAGTTGAATATCAACACTCGCCAACTGAACGTGCGGGATGGGGCTACGGTGACGGTACAAGCTACAGGAACCGGGCGTGCCGGCAATATCAATATCGTCGCAGATTCGATCGCCCTCGATACCAAAGGTCGCATTGACGGTTCGACAGCATCGGGTGCGGGGGCGAATCTTAACTTGCAATCTCAAAATATTCAGTTGCGTCGGGGGAGCCGTATTACTACGGATGCGGGTGCTGCTAGTGGCGGTAACATCAACATCAACAGCGACACTTTAGTTGCCATCGGGCGAGAAAACAGCGACATTACCGCCAACGCTCGATCGGCCTCGGGCGGTCGGGTTAATATCAACGTGTCTAATGTCTTCGGTTTTAGACCCAGGACTCGCGAACAAGTCAGAGATAGTTTGGGGCTGACTGACGCTCAATTTGCAGCATTGCAGGTCGATCCTACTTCCCTGCTGCCGACTAGCGACATCGCCGCCATCTCTCAAAATGCCGGCCCGGCTTTGCAGGGAACGGTAACGTTTAGTACCTCAGGGGTGAATCCGGCGGGAGGATTGGTGGAACTGCCGCAAAATGTGGTCGATCCGGAGGGGTTAATTGCTGCAAATCCCTGCGTTCAAGGGGCCCAAAGCGAATTTACTGTCACGGGCAAGGGGGGAGTGCCGCCGAGTCCGAACGATGCCCTCAGCAGCGAATCTGCGCCGTTTCCGTGGGTGGATGTGGAAGGAACGGGGAGCGAAGCAGCAGGAAGGGAAGAGTTGCGAGGTGAAAAGGTAGAAGCCCAAAATTCGACTGCTGCAGTAGTTCCGGCTCGGGGTTGGATGAGGAACGATCGGGGGGAATTGATGCTGGTGGGATACAATGCTGCTGGGAATTTGGAGCGCAATCCCAGGGGTAATTCTGGTTGTTTGCCAAGTTTTAAGTAGCAGGTGTTGGGTGTTATATCAAATCCGGTAATACGCGCCTCAACTGTATTTCTCCTGCAAGTAATCCACATAATTGTCGCTATTTTTAAATTAGTAAATCGCGACACACCCTAATCGGTAAGGTGCGCAGTGCGCACCCTACATATCAAGCAGTAAAGTATTTTGCCACTGGGTGATAGGTGATAATTGCAGTTGTTGATTGTTCGGGATACAATTGTTCGCTTTCATCCATATAAAGGTTTATTCGATCGCACCCTAACAACTCCAATTGTTTGTATTGATCGGCCATGTTCGGACAAGCGGGATAACCGAAACTGTAACGCGATCCGCGATATCTTTGCGCTAGCATATCCCGAATGTTGTCCGGTTCTTCGCTACCAAATCCCAATTCCCGGCGAATGCGCGCGTGCGTCCATTCTGCTACTGCTTCCGCTGCTTGTACCGCCAATCCGTGGAAGTACAAATAATCGGTATATTGGTTGTTGGCAAATAGTTTTTGGGCGTACTCGGTAGCAATGTTTCCGACTGTGGCAACTTGCATCGGGAATACATCGATTTTACCCGATTCTTTGGGTGCGAAAAAGTCGGCGATGCACAGCCTGCGACCGGATTTTTGACGGGGAAATGTGAATGTTACTGCTGGTGTTGCTGCATCTAGCCCGCCGTTATTCATAACTTCTGGGTGGTATAAATGCAGGGAATTTCCTTCAGCTTGGCAGGGAAAATAGCCGTAAATTGCTTGCGGGTGGAGCAATTTTTCTGCGATAATTTTCTGCTTCCATTCTGCCAAAATTGGATAGACTTTTTCAGCTAAGAAAGCGTCGTATTCTTCCCGCGATTGTTCTTTGGGTTTGCGGAACTGCCACTGTCCGGCGATCAATGCTTGCAAGTCTAAATGCCAGAAAATTTCCTCAAAGGGAATGTCTTCCGGCTGCAATATTTGGGTGCCCCAGAAAGGCGGAGTCGGTCGATCGATCTCTGCTGCAACTGCGTCCGATCGCACTGTATCAATAACAGTTGGCATCTCTACTTTTTTGACGCCTTCATCACTTTTTTCCGGCGCTGTTTCTACTTCCTTAACCGCCCCGTTGCCATTTTCTTCAGCAAACTCGCCCAAAAATCCTTGCAAATCTTCCCATTTACCAGCAGATTTAGCTGGCATGAGTTTGTCCATAAAATGCAAGTCAGAAAACGCATCTTTGCCGTAAATTACTCTGCCTTTATAGGTATTTTGACAGTCTTCGCGGACGAATTTCGGCGTCAAAGCCGCGCCGCCCAAAATTACGGGAACGGTAATTCCTTTTTGGTTGAATACCTCCAAGTTTTCTTTCATGAATGCTGTAGATTTTACCAGCAAGCCGCTCATGGCAATGCAATCGGCTTTATGCTGTTGGTAGGCTTCGATAATGTTATCAACGGGCTGTTTGATTCCCAAGTTAATTACGCGGTAGCCGTTGTTTGATAAGATAATATCGACCAAGTTTTTACCGATATCGTGAACGTCACCTTTGACGGTAGCGATGATGAAGGTTCCCTTAGCATTATCGCCCGATTCAGACTTTTCCATGTGCGGTTCTAAATAAGCCACGGCCGCTTTCATAGTTTCCGCCGATTGCAGTACGAAAGGCAGTTGCATTTGTCCCGATCCGAACAATTCTCCAACTACTTTCATGCCATCTAATAAGAAGGTATTGATAATGTGGAGGGGCGGATAAGTTTCTAATGCTTTGGCGAGTTGTTGTTCGAGTCCGATTCTCTCGCCGTCGATGATGTGGCGCTTGAGGCGTTCTTCTACGGGCAGGTTTTCATCTTGGCTGCGATCGCGCTTGGTAGTTTTGCCCGCAAACACGGTTGTGAGTTCGCCCAAGGGGTCATAAACGCAAATTTCGCCGTCGAACTCCCGTTCGTCATAAATCAGTTTGCGGCAGATTTCTTGGTGTTGGGGGTCGATTTTTGCTAGCGGTAAAATCTTGTTGGCGCTGACAATTGCCGAGTCCATTCCGGCCTGCATTGCTTCGTGCAAAAACATGGAATTCAAAACTTGTCGCGCCGCCGGATTCAAGCCGAAGGAAATGTTAGAAACTCCTAAAAGTACGTGGCATCCCGGCAATTCTTTGCGGATGCGGCGGATCGATTCGATCGTCGCTTTGCCGTTTTTTCGGTCTTCTTCAATCCCGGTAGAAATTGGCAGGGCCAGGGTGTCGAAAAAGATTTCTGTTGGGGGAATTCCGTACTCGATCGCGGCGTTGTAGGCGCGTTGGGCGATCGCAAATTTTTTGTCAGCCGTCCGCGCCATTCCGTCTTCATCAATTGTACCGATAACTATCCCGGCACCGTATTTTTTAGCTAGTGCTAAAACTTGATAAAAACGCGGTTCTCCGTCTTCATAGTTAGTAGAATTTAACAAGCATTTGCCGCCCGCAACTTTTAAGCCGGCTTCCATTTTTTCCCACTCGGTGGAATCCAGCATTAAAGGCAAAGTGGCATTGGTAACTACGCGGGAAACTAATTCTTTCATGTCTCGCACGCCGTCGCGGCCGACGTAATCGACGTTAACATCGAGAACGTGCGCGCCTTCTCGCACTTGGTCTCGCGCCATTGCTACCAAGCCGTCCCAGTCTTCAGCATTTAGCAAATCGCGGCATTTTTTGGAACCGCTAGCGTTGAGTTTTTCGCCGACAATTAAGAAGGAATTATCTTGTTCGTAGGGCTGGGCGCTGTAAATTGAAGCGGCGGAAGGTTCCCAAGTAATTTCGCGAATTTTGGGTGTTAAAGTTTTGCCGATTTCTGATAGTTGTTGGATGTGTTCGTAGCGAGTGCCGCAGCAGCCGCCGATAACCTGCACTCCCAAGTCTTCGATGAAGTGCATTAAGGCCATTTTTAATTCTAATGGCGTAAGTTTGTAGTGAGCGTGACCGCCGATGTTTTCCGGCAATCCAGCGTTGGGAATGCAGGATACTGTGAAGGGTGAATGTTGGGAAAGATATTTAATATGTTCGGCCATGCGATCGGGCCCGGTGGCGCAGTTTAATCCTAAAATATCTATGGGATAGGGCTGCAAAATTGTCAGGGCGGCGCTGATATCGGAACCGACTAACATCGTGCCGGTGGCTTCCATCGTTACCGATACCATTAAAGGCAGGCGCGCGCCTTTTTTCTCGAATACGGATTCGATCGCGTTTAATGCTGATTTAATTTGCAGGACATCTTGACAGGTTTCTACTAATAATAAGTCAGCGCCGCCGTCGTAAAGTCCTTCGGCTTGTTCGGCAAAAGCGTTGGTCAGCGTGTCAAAATCGATATGTCCTAATGTTGGTAATTTGGTTCCAGGTCCGATCGAACCTGCTACAAATCGCGGCTTTTCGGGTGTGGAAAATTCGGCCGCGACACTCTTTGCTAATTCGGTAGCTGCTTTGTTTAAGTAATAAGCTTTGTCTGCTAAATCGTATTCGGCGAGAACGATTGATGTGCCGCCGAAGGTGTCAGTTTCGATGACATCCGCGCCTGCTTCTAGAAAGCCGCGATGCACTTTGGCGACGGCTTCGGGCTTGGTGTGGACGAGGTATTCGTTGCAGCCTTCGTATTCTTTGCCGCCGAAGTCTTCTGCTGTGAGATTTTGGACTTGCAAGTTGGTTCCCATCGCGCCGTCGAAGACGATGACGGGGCGGGAGGGGTGGTGGAGGCGCGAGAGAAATAAGCTATTCATAAAATAGTTGACAGTTGATTGTTGACAGTTGGGAATTGGTAATTGGTAATCGGTAATTGAGAATCTGTAGGGTTGAAACATTCGGGCAACAGTCTCGGTAATAATTTTTAGGGATTATACCCGAATGCTTCACCTCGGGCTCGCGCGATGGCGACAATCCCCGATCCGGAAGTTTTGAGTTTTGAGTTGACTTTTGACAGTTGAGAGTTGAGAGTTGAGAGTTGACAGTGCAGGAGATGCTGGACCATTTATATTTGGTAAAGAAACGATGGTGTTGTATATTTACAATTTTATCTGCAGTACAATACTGTCAGCAATTATGCGAGTGGTTGGTTAAACAGTAATGATTCAAGGACGCCAAGCTGCTGACAATAATTCGATCGTACCTGCAAAGGTGGAAAAAGTGCAAGATAATTTTGATAATTCTGTGATGCTGGGGGATGGGGCGATGGACGGTGAGGGATTTATGCGTTTGACTGTTGAGGAGTTTCAGGTAAGTGCGATCGAGATTATTAAACGAGTGATGTTTCAGGGTTCTCGGTTTGTCTTGCAGCAAGCTGGTGAAGATGCAGTGGCGTTAATTCCCGAAGAGGAGTTTCACAAGTTAGACTATTTGATGGCTGAAATTAAGCCTTCACAATTCATGCCTGATGAAGAGGAGTATTATGCAGATGAAGGCCCGATTCACTGTATGTCGATCGATAAAATTGTGAAAGATTTGGAAGATATCATAGCAGACATTCAAGAATTTGACGACTTATTTGGGGTACTACCGCTAGCAGAAATGGGAGAGAATGTCGATATTTTTATATCTGTAGCTATCCTGATGTCGGTAGATAGATTTTGGGTGCATGAGTACGCGATCGAAGAAAAAGAATCTCGGCGATAATGCTATATTAAGTTTGTAGTTGCGCCCCGATCGACAGATCGGCGAAGACAGCGCAACTACAAACATTTTTTAAGGTTGCAATTGGGCTAGTCAATTAATCGAGAGGAATCGCATTATGGTAGAAACGATTCAAGCTAAAAATATAATCCTCTATGACTTAGAAGCAAAGTTTGGTTTAAATCGGATAGACGACGCTCAATTTTTTCGGGAATGGCAGGACGATTTACCGGAATTAACAGAGTCGGAAAAACAAGCATTAAATGAAGTAAAAGCCGATTATCTCCATCTTTCCAAGTATCCAATCCTCGAACCAGTTGTTAAAATGGTCGTACTGTCTCCACTGTTAAGACTTGCAGGTTTTTATCGCGCTCCTTTTTACTTGAGTGCTGAAAAAGAAGTGATAATTGAATCGCAAGATGAGGAAACAATTGTCAGAGGACGCCTCGATTTACTGCTGTTTACCCCCGATTTTTGGGTATTGGTAATTGAGGCAAAGAAAGCCCAATTCTCGCTAGAAGCAGGAATTCCGCAAGCTTTAGCATATATGCTGGGAAATCCCCATCCTGAAAAACCTGCTTTGGGATTTGTCACGAATGGAATTGATTTTATCTTCCTGAAATTAACGCAGCAAGAAACACCTAAGTATGCTGAATCTTATTCTTTTACGTTGCGGAGTGCGGATGGATTGTATACTGTGCTAAAAGTGTTAAAGCGATTCGCTCAATTATTCCGAGAATAAGTTTTTCAGGACTTGCAGGCATTCTATAATATGGATGAAACAGAGTTTTTAGCTTTATTGAAACAGCGCACTGGCCCAGTTGTGGAAAATTTGGAGCTAGAGAGCGATCGCTATTTCTTTCCAGTGCATTTAATAGGGAACAATTGCAAGTCCGAAGAAGTCGTTAAAAATTGTCTGAAGCAGCTACAAAAAATAGTAATCTAGATAACGGTCTTGACAAAATAAGTTCGATCTATGAAATTAAGTCGGTCTGGTATTTCTAAATGGATGGTCGTCCTATTTGCTAGTATTTTAATCACTTTCGCCTTGCCTTTGTTGGCGAGAGAGATTCAACTGCCTGCAAGTCGCTGGGTGGAAGTACGGCAAACGAGAGGAACCGTAACGTATCAAGGAAGACCCGCAAGAGTGGGCGATCGCTTGACAACAGCCGGTCAGCAAATCTCCACAGGCAAACAATCTAGCGCGGTTTTAGCCGTAGACACTGGCATTGCCACAATTAATGTAGCAGAATTAACCACCGTCCAAGTTAGAGGTCTGTCCGTTGCTGCCAATGGAGGTAGAGTCACCCTGCTGTCAGTCCCCGCAGGATTGGCAAGAGTTTCGACCCGACCCTTGACTAACCCCAGTTCGCGCCTAGAAATTACCAGCCCAGCAGGAGTTGTGGGCGTCAGGGGGACTGAATTCGCTGTGGGAGTCGGTCCGGAGGGAAAAGCCGCAACTGCCACATTTGAGGGGAAGGTTGACGCTAGCGCCCTCGGGCGAACTGTGAGGATAGAAAAGGGCTCTGCTTCCCTCACTTTTCCCGGCAATCCTCCCAGTCCACCCCAGGCATTCAAAGAAAATCTGAACTATGAATTGATAAGTTTATCAGTCATAAGTCCAGGCAAAGTTCGATGCGTTTGTACTGTCGATCCGCTGAATTTAGTGTATTTAAACGGCCAACCATTAAAGATGGATCGAACAGGTAAAATCGACGAGGTAGTGCCGAAGCCAGCTAACTCTGACTACTGGCTAGTTGTTCGCAGTCCGGTGGGAAATGAGGTATCTTATGAACTCGGTGAAAGTTTAATTAAGAAATAGCTAATGACTAAATTAATAATCCCTCGTTTGCAACGTTTTTTTGCCCGCAGCCAATCCTTGCTGCCGGGAGTTGCTGCCGCTATTATTTCCTTGGGTTCGTTGCATTTTGGTGGCTGGAAACCGCTGGAACAACTAGGCTATAATAGCCTGTTTCAACTTCGCGAAAGTGGAATTTTACCCAAACCTACTTGGGATAAACGAGTGGTGGTTATTGAAATAGACGAAGCAAGTTTAAGAAAGTTGGGGAGATTTCCATTTTCGCGCGATCGCTACACTCAATTATTACAATCCCTTTCCCCTTCTCAACCCGCAGTTGTTGGTCTTGACATTATTTTTGCCGAACCCAGTCCCAAAGATAACCAACTTGCAGACACGATGAGTGCCAAGGGTAATGTAGTGTTAGCTAAGGCTTGGGACGATCGAGGAAAACCGCTACCAATTGTACCAACTTTAGATGCCGCAGCCGCCGATCGAGGTCATATTTTCCATAAGTCAGACACAGATGGGATCGGTCGTCAAGCCACGCTGTGGTTGCGAGATATTCCCTCATTGGCAATTGCCATGCTGCGCGTTTACAACGCTGACAAGCAACCGCAATCTGGAGAGCTAGAAAAGTTTTTATCGCCGCCTAGTAACGGCAGTCTAGAATTTCAACGCGCTTGGATAAATTGGCCGGGAAAAGCACAATCTTTACCCACTTATTCGTTTGCTGATGTTCTGGAAGGGAAAATTCCTAACGATGCTTTGAATGACAAATTGGTGTTAGTAGGTACGACGGCAACAGGTTTAGATCCATTGCAAACTCCTTTAGATCGAATTCCACCAACCGATGGGGTTTACCTTCATGCCGCAGTTATTGATAACTTACTCAATAACCGACTGCTGCAACCTTTACCTGAATGGAACAAGTGGCCGATCTTACTTTTACTTGGGCTAATTACTAGCGGGATATTATCAAAATTGGGACCGATAGGACGAATTGCGATCGCCATCCTTCTCCCCCTAATTTGGTATGCAGTTTCTTTCTTGTTATTTACGTTTAATTCTATCCTAATGCCGATCGCTGCACCAATTGGTACGATCGTCTTAACTGGAATTGGCATCCAACTGCGAGAACAACAAGAAAAACAACAATTAATGAGCCTGTTTGAAAAATACATGGCAAAAGAAACTGCTGACTTAATTTGGCAGCGCAAAAACGAAATATTTAAAAATGGAGAAATGAAACCACAAGAAATGGTTGCCACCGTTTTATTTATGGATATTCGAGGGTTTACTAGCATTTCCGAACAACTATCTCCGAGTGAATTGATGCCTTGGCTGAATCAATATTTAAATGCTATGAGCGAGTGTATTATGGATCGCGGTGGCACGATCGATAAATATATTGGCGATGCAATTATGGCAATATTTGGCATTCCATTTCCTCATACTCAACCTGAAGAAATCAAACAAGATGCTCAAAATTGTATTGCCGCTTGCTTGGATATGTCAGAAAGATTAAAACAATTAAATCAACAATTTGAAAGGGAAGGAAAGCCAAAAATTGAATTTGGTGTAGGGATTCATACAGGATCGATTATTGCCGGAAGTGTCGGCGGCGGAAAGCGATTAAATTTTTCAGTTTTAGGAGACACGGTGAATATTGCCGCCCGATTGGAAGCCATGAATAAAGATCTTAAAGAAAACAATCCTTATCGGGTATTAATTACAGGAGAAACCTGGGAGTGGGTGAGAGATCGCTACGAAGCAAAACCAGTTACAAGTATTCAATTAAGAGGCAGAAAACAAGAAACAACTATTTGCGCGATCGTCGGGAAAAAGTAAGAAAAAAAGATATCGATCTCGATATATGTAGGGTGCGCAGTGCGCACCTTACGCCATAATTCAACAATCCAAGCCTCAAGATTTCTTTCTCATCCTTCTATTTGCAGATCTTTTAGGTAATTGCTTAATTTTGCTTTCCTGGCTTCCCACTTCAAATTCTACCGGATACTCTGGCGATTCTGTTATTTCTGAAGTGGCAATTTCCCCCTCTTCCTCCATTAACTGCACCCCTAACTCAGGCATTTCTGACGGCAACTCTTTTATTTCTCGATCGACTTGTGTTTCTATAATTGAGTTTTCTATTTCCTCTAGTGGCAAAAGTCGATGACTTCTTGACTGATTTCATCGCCTACAATTTCATCTTCGATCGATTGTAGCGGTAAATCTGCTAGCGGGGTTAAAGGCCGATCGACCTCTTGAGTAATTTCACTTTCTCCGATTTCATCTTCAATTGATTGTAGCGGTAAATCTGCTAGCAAAGCTGAAGGCCGATCGACCTCTTGACCGATAGCACTTTCTATGATTTCATTTTCTATTAGTTGCACTGGAGATAGCTGCTGTTGGGCAGAATTCTGTTGGGCAGACAGTAACTCTAATTGAGTGATTAGCAGATTCATCTGTTCGTTGAGAACGCCGATTTCTCTGCTTTGCTGTTCGATCAGTTTCTCAGCAGTTGCGATCGCCCGATTTCGTTCTAAAATAACTTCATCTTTACTTGCTAAATCTAAGGCACTCATTGCTGCTTTAATCAGATTGTAAAAATACGGTTGAGACACATCTACCTGTCTGGCGTCTTGACGGGTTTTGCCGATAAGTCCCACTTTTTGTCCTTGTTTAACTGCCAAAACTAAACCTAGGTGATTCTTAATTTTTAATTCCTTAGCGCGATCGACTTGAACTAAACTGCAAATATATCTGCGATGGTCAAAGTAAAATTCGGCTTTCATAAAAAAGCACCCTTGTTTGCGACAGTCCCGCAGAATTATAGCACGAACGATCTTAAAACCGCAGCAAAATCCCTAAATGTAGTGTAGGTGAGCAGTTTGACGCGCTACATCTAGCGTTTAAAAAGATTTTCAGCATATATTAAATGCGTCTAATGTCAAGAGTTATTGCTAAAATCAATCAAAAATCAATAATGGGTAATGGGTAATTGGTAATGGGCGAAGCAGAGGGAATTGGTAAATCGACTAATGACCAATGACTATCAACTATCAACTGTCAACTATCAACTGTCAACTGTCAACTGTTACATCTTCCGGTAACTCTACCACACCTGCAATCAACTTCCAACAAGGATCGCCCTCTTCTTCCCAATCATCGGGTCTCCAAGGCATACTCAAACTCACAGAAACCAAACAAACTTTTTGCGGGCGGTAATTCAATTCTAACTTTCTAATAAACACCGGATCGGTAATTGTTGCCGTCAAAGTTTGACCCTGAGGTGTTGCAATAAATCCTTCCCATTTATTGCCGCCCTCAAATCTTTGACTTACCCGTCTCACCGTAAATTTTACTGCTTTTACCAGTTGCAAAGTCACTCGATCGACTGCTGGCAGAGACTGCATATAACTCACTGTAACATATCGCAAATCGTTGTGCAAAATGTATTTTTCTCGGCTGCAATACTGCAACAAATAAGCTGGCGGAACTTTCCCTACTTTTTGCCAATTTCCCGGTAAAACTGAGATATTTTCGCTTTCAAATCCGAAATCCGGTCCTGTCTTAGCCAAAGGAATTTCTAAAACATCCAATAATGCGGGTTCCATCCTATTTATCAGGCGCATTTCTTTAGGAATTTGACCGTCTGGTAAATCGGAAACGGGGCGAATCCAGTTACCTTTAAGCGGATTAATGCCGGCGATACACCTTTCACCGCGTTTCCACGAATTAGCAAGGCAAATTATCCGAGACATAGTGATTTTAGATTTTAGATTTTAGATTTTAGATTTGGTAATTGGTAATTGGTAATTGGTAATTGGTAATTGGTAACTGTCAACTATCAACTATTCAAAGATGATTGATTTTCACATTTTCCCACTTATCGCTGAGGTATTCAGCAACTAAACGGCGGTGACAGTTGTGAGGTTTTGGTTCGCTGCAAAGCAAACAACTGCAATCTAAAATATCCGGCGAAACTTTCTTCTCAATTTGGCGCGATCGCATTAATTCTAAAAACTTTTGTTCGTAAACCTCCCACTCTCCTTTGTTCTTTTTATAATCATCCAAAATATCTTGAGTCGGCGCTAAATCCAAAATGTGAACGTACTCAATATTGCCAATCTTTCGCAAAAAATATTCCAAATCTTTCCGCTTGGCAAAACCTGCCAACTGCGAAACATTATTCAGCCGCGTGTCAATCACCCGCCGCACGCCCGATTTTATCAAAGTATCGAAAAACTGTTCGGCACTTTTTTGGGTAAAACCAATGGTAAATAAATTAATTTCCGGTTTTGCTGACATAAGCAATTTCCAATCCTTGACGGTGATAAGCTGTTTCTAAATTGACTGTCTCTGTTTGTACTTGCGGTGGCGTTTCAAACAAACTTAACTGAATGGGTGCATTACTTTTTTTGCCTTTGTTAAATTTGTTTAAAAGTCGGTCTTCTAAATCCGCATGGGATTCTAGATTGCCGTCAGACAGGATGTGATTTATTTGCAATTTAAATTCTTTGATTTTATGGCAAACTAAAATTGTTCTGTGGCAAGTTATCGGGTCTTTTTCCGCGCACATTAAACTGATTTTATAACTGGCTGCACCTTTGAGCAAGCGCTGGATTCCTTCAGCAAATAACTCGGTTGCTGCTATGCGATCGTACAATGCTTTGCCGCCAATATCGTAGCAGCTTAAATCTTCCGGCCTCGCACCCAATTCTTTGCCTAAAAATACATATTGAATGCCAGCGTTTGACAGAGAAGTTTTAATTTCTGACTTGCTAAAATGGGGCAAATAGCGGCTGTAAGGGTGCGATCGCACGTCAGCAACCGCTGTAATTTGGTGTTTTTGTAGCAAAGAAACAAAGGTTTCGATACTCAGATTGGAATGCCCGATCGTAAATAATTCCATTGTCTCCATTTACTTCTCTGTTTCGCATTTTCGGGGCTTTGTTTTGCATTTTTTGGGTTCAAACTGCGGGTTTTTTCAGCAATTTTTGTAGCAAAATCTGCAATCCCAGCAGCAGCAAACCCAGGGCTGCTATCCCAAAAACACCCGTACCTAAAGCAGCCATTCCCACTACTAAAGTGCGCACGGCAACGCCAATTTTAATTACGGTAATATTGGCTGAATGCACCGGCTTGCTGGCGAAACTCAGGGCGATCGACATTGTTAAAGAATACATCCCAAAAGCAAAAGCGCTGGCGATTAGCGAACCGATGAAGCACCGCAACACTGTAGGCTGCTGCTTGGCTGGCAAACTTTCCCCAGCCGCTTTTAAAGATGGTGAATTTGAATCTGAATTAGTTACATCTGACATATCGATCGATTTTAGATTTTAGATTGATAATTGGTAGTTGGTAGTTGGTAATTGGTAACTGGTAATTGGTAGTTGGTAATTGGTATCTGCTTTACTGTCATCAGTTCTCAGGAAAATAACGATCGACTATCAACTATCAACTGCCAACTGTCAACTGTCAACTCTCAACTCTCAACTATCAACTGTCAACTGTCAACTGTCAACTGTCTTCAGAAACAATCCGAATGCCAGTCTTACTAAAGTTTGCTATCCAAAAATCCAAATCGGGAGAGCGATCGCACTTTTTACTTTAGCCTCAACCTCCAGGGCTGCGGCGCGAGACTCCACCAGCGCGAATACAGTCGGTCCCGAACCCGACATCATCGCTCCCAAAACAGATACAGACTCAAAAGCCTGTCGCAACTGCAATACTTGTTCGTAAACGGGTAAAGCCACTTTTTCTAAATCGTTGTGCAACAGTTGGCCGATTTTCGATCGATCTTTATGGGCGATCGCCCCTACCATCGGCCCCGAATGCAGCCGTTCCCGGCGACACTCCAAATCTTCTGGCGGGCAATACGTACTGCCGAACTTTTGGCGGTAAGTTTGATACGCCCAAGCCGTAGAAATACTGAGATTGCGGTACTTGGCAAGCACCACACAAAAACCGTCCAAATCCGGCAGCGGCGACAGTTTCTCGCCGCGACCCGTTGCCAAAGCCGTCCCGCCAGCAATGCAAAAAGGCACATCCGATCCCAAAGTTGCCCCCAATTCTTGCAATTCCGATTGCGTCAGGCCCAGCTCCCACAGCAAATCGATCCCTACCAACACCGCCGCTGCATTTGCAGACCCCCCAGCCAGTCCCGCGGCTACAGGAATCTGCTTGTGAATGACAATCTCGATTCCTCCATATCTGGCTAAAGCATCGGGGAATTGCTTCGCTAGCAAATCCGCCGCCCGGTACGCTAAATTATTTTTGTCAGGCGGGACTTGGGGGTGATCGCAGCGGACGCGGATCGTATCAGTCCCGATCGGGCGCAAATCGATGCGATCGGCCAAATCGATGCTTTGAAGTACCATCGCCAACTCGTGATATCCGTCGGGGCGATCGCCGATTATTTCCAAATATAGATTGATTTTTGCAGGTGCTAGTAGAGAATATGAGCGCATAGGTTAACAGCGGGCGAAAGAACTCCCAGTTTAAAGTCGATCGGCATCAGTCAGGATACATTTTCTCACAATTCAAAGGAAATATTATGCTGGAATTTTGGCAAAGTTTTTTTAGCCGTGGGTCATTTATTCCTCACGGGCACTGCTATCTCTGGCAGACTCCGTTAGTGTGGCTGCACGTTACCTCAGATTCTTTAATTGCGATCGCCTATTTTTCGATACCCATTACGCTGATTTATTTTATTAACAAACGCGAAGATTTGCCCTTTGACTGGATCTTTGCCATGTTTAGCGCTTTTATCGTCGCCTGCGGCATCACTCATATATTTGAAGTCTGGACGCTGTGGTATCCTACCTATTGGATTTCCGGATCGATGAAAGCATTTACTGCCCTGGTTTCATTATCTACTGCGGTATTATTAGTAGGCTTAATCCCTCAAGCCCTAGCGCTGCCCAGTCCTGGCCAGTTAGCATTAGCAAATAGCCTGTTAGAAGCTGAAATCTTTGAACGAAAACAAGCAGAAATAGCACTGCAAAAAGCTAACGACGAATTAGAAACTAGAGTCGAATCCCGCACCGCACAATTAAAGCAACAAACCCTACAGCTCGAACAAACTTTATTAGAATTGCAGCAAACTCAAGCCAGACTAATTCAAAGCGAAAAAATGTCATCTCTGGGGCAAGTAGTAGCTGGTGTCGCCCACGAAATTAACAATCCAGTCAACTTTATTTACGGCAATCTGACTTATGCTGAAGAATATGCCAATAACCTGCTGGAAATGGCAGATATCTACGAAAAACTCTATCCCAATCCCTTACCTCTAGTTAAAGAAAAGCTCCAAGATTTAGATTTAGATTTTATCAAAGCAGACTTACCAAAAATATTATTTTCCATGAAAGCGGGGACCGATCGCATCCGCGATATTGTCAAGTCACTGCGAAATTTTTCTCGGCTTGACGAAGCAGAAAGGAAATTAGCTGACATCCATGAAGGAATTGACAGCACGCTGATGTTGCTGCAAAACCGCTTGACTTCCACACTCGATTTTTCCGATATTGAAATTATTAAAAGCTACGGTAACTTACTGAAAGTCGAGTGCTATCCCGGACAGCTCAATCAGGTATTTATCAATATCTTAAATAATGCTATTGATGCTTTCGAGGAAGACAACGAAGCACCGCTAATTACTGACAGAATCAATTCTAAAACAATCAAAATTTCTACTATAATTATAGATGGCAAATGGGTAGAGGTTCGGATTTTTAACAATGGACCGGGAATGAGAAAGGAAGTAATCGAGCAGATATTCGATCCATTTTTTACAACAAAACCTGTAGGTAAAGGCACGGGACTGGGTTTGTCGATCGCCTATCAAATTATCACCGAAAAACACCAAGGAGAATTGCGGTGTATTTCAGCACCGGGTCGGGGTACGGAATTTATTATCAAAATTCCGATTAGCCTGAAATCGACCTTGTAACATCAACAAACAATCTAAATTTAATGCCACCGATCGCGTCCCCGATCGCGATCGGGGAGGCTTGCACTGAAATTTACCGAATCAAGGGGAGGGCTACCCTCTGCAACGCTGGTCCCGGATTTGGGATAACTATACGTTACGTAGTGTAGAGAAAAATTTATTTCCCAATATGAGCTACCTCATAAATATAATGGTATGTAGCGTTTAGATTAAGAACATACAACTGAATCGAACGGTGATTTAAGCATTTCAAGGTTTTTTCAACCGCAAGCCGTTGAAATCCGTTCGCCAGTTGTTAGATAGACCAATATTAAATTGCTTAATTAGAAGCTCGAAAATAACAAAATTTACCAACTTGGAGAAAGACCATGAAAAATATCACGATCGACACAATTACTGAAGCAGTAATTAACCACGGCGAGAGTAGTAAAACTCACCCGCGCCTGTACGAAATTTACACGAGTTTAATTCAGCATCTCCATGGGTTTGTCCGGGAGGTGAATCTTACCGAACAAGAGTTGCAGTGCGGACGTAATTTCATTAATCGGGCAAGTCACCACACCCAAGAAATTCCCGCTGGAGAGATCCATATGCTGACAGATTTGTTGGGAATTTCGGAGTTAGTGGAATTGCTGCACGACACCAATAACAGCACAGAATGCAACTTAGAAGGTCCGCTGTACGTACCAAATGCACCAAAACGTCACATGGGCGATCGACTGGGCATCGATGCCGGCGGTGATATTCTTTGGCTATCAGGTTGTGTTTTAGACTTGAACGATCGCCCGATTGCTAATGCAATGATTGATGTTTGGCAAGCTAATTCTCAAGGGCTTTACGACATTCAAGATCCGTCTCAACCTGATGGTAACTTCCGGGGGTGTTTCCAGACAGATGCCGATGGCAAATACGCTTTTGAAACCGTCGTGCCAATGGGATATAATGTACCAGCTAGCGGGCCCTCTGGCGAGCTGCTGCGACTTCTGGGGCGGCATACTTGGCGGGCCGCTCACATTCACTTTAAACTTAGTGCTTTAGGATACGCACCACTGACAACTCAGATTTTCATTGACGGAGATCGGCATATCGATTCAGATACAACATTTGCAGTTCGTTCCGCGATCGTCGAACTGCAAAAACATCAAGTATCCGATCGTGGCAAACCAGTCTATACAACCGAGTTTAATTTCGTTCTCCAACCGATCGAGCAATCAATCGAAAGTGACATCTATAGCCTTTCTCAATAACTTTCAGTACACTGCGGGGGTCGGTAATTGGTAATCGGTAATCGTTAATCGGTAATCGGTAATCGGTAATTGGTAATCGGTAATTGGTAATCAGTAATCGGTAATCGGTAATCGGTAATCAATAATTGGTAATCGGTTACTCGATCGGCTTACCTAAACCAGAAAGGCTACAGTACACTGCTACTGTATTTTTGACGGAGTTAATGATGTCTGTATTATCTACTGAAAAAAATCCAATCGAACAACACGCCTATGATACCTACGACAAATTTCTCGCAGCAAATGAGGCAACTTTGAAAGCGCAACTCGCCCCTGAAATTGCGATTCGCTATTACCGAGATGGCGATTTGTATATGTTTGAGGAAATGCAAACCACAATAACACAATTTGAATTTCGCCGTCCCGCTGTAGATAATTTGTACGACGTATTTGTCAATATTCGAGATGACGAAGCGGAACACGTCAAAACAATGGTTGCTTGCCAACAGCCAGAAGCACGTCTCACCTTTAAAAGCCCTCATGAAATCCCACTTCTAGTAACTGCCAACCTAGAAGTTAAATAGGTGAGGATTTACAGCACTTTTCATGAAGCCCTAGGTAGGGACACGGCAATGCCGTGTCCTTGCAGGGATTGTTCGATCTGCGAGTGTACTTTATCAACCTGAAATTTGCTTATTGATACAGCAGATTGCAGCTCGATCGAGTACATTCAAAAGTCAGTAGGGACACGGCAGGTGTCCCTACCCAGCCTCTATCGTGTACCTCCCTTATATAAAAAGTGCTGTATCTGAAGATCGCACTACAAACGGTTTTCTTCCAACAAGTTATTGCTCAAATTTATCCATTGTTCAACGCTTAAATCTTCCGCGCGAGATTGAGGATTTATCTGCAAATTTTCTAACACTTGCACCAGCGTCTCTACATCCACAACTCCTTTCAAATTATTGCGCAACATTTTGCGCTTGCTGCTAAATCCCAATTTAACTAAATTTTCTAAATGTTTGGGATTTGCAGCCGGATTTTCTATTAATCTCGGACGCAGCCTCACCACAGCCGAATCTACTTTTGGCGGCGGATAAAAGTCTTTTGCCGGCACGTCGCAAATTAACTCGCATTCCGCTAAATATTGCACCCGCACCGACAAAGCACCGAAAGCTCTAGAACCCGGTTTAGCGTACAGTCGATCGGCCACTTCTTTTTGCACCAACAGCACGATCGAATCAAAAGGTTTAACAGCCGGCTGCGATATCGTTCCCAGCAATTTTTGGACGATCGGGCCGGTGATATTGTAAGGAATATTGGCTACCACTTTATTAGGATTTTGGAATCTCTCAAAAGTAGTAAGTTGCGCTTCCAAATCCATCTCCAGAAAATCGCCTTGCAGCAGTAAAAAGTTATCTTTTTTACCGAGTTGCTTCGCTAGCTGCAAGCATAAATCTCGATCGATTTCCACAGCAACAACAGCTTCAGCATCAGCCAGCAAGCGTCGAGTTAGAATACCAGTACCGGGACCGATTTCCAGAACGCGATCGCCCGATAACTCGGCTGCTTTTACGATCCGATCCAAGGCTTTTTCGCTTTTGAGCCAATGTTGAGCAAACTGTTTCCTGGGCTTGGTCGATCGCATTTTTTGAAACTGCCGAAAAATTTCCGAATTGCATTTTATCACAAACCCCTAATTTTTGCTGCCATCCAGTCATGTTTATTTTTGTTAACAAGCCTTGAATCCCCAACAAAAATTGGCCATCATACAAACCAGTCCCCCATTACCAATTATCAATTATCAATTACCAATTACCAATTACCAATTACCAATTACCTAACAATGAATTTCCAACGAGTATTTGGTACATTACCAAAAACCAAAGCCAGCGCCCCCGGAAGAGTAAACCTGCTAGGCGAACACACAGATTACAATGATGGATTCGTACTGCCGACAGCGATTCCCCAGCGCACGACTGTGCAAATCGGTTTCAGCAATGACAAGCTGCACCATTTTTATTCAGCAGAATATGATGAATTAATTAATGTTTCAGACGAGGATACAATACCGCAAAAATTCGTCAGTTACATCTGCGGCTGCATGAGGCTTTTAGAAAAAGAAGGATACAAAATACCGCCCATAAATCTCTACATTACCTCGAACGTGCCGATCGGAGCCGGTTTGTCCAGCAGTGCCGCCTTAGAAATAGCAACCCTCAGAGGATTGCGCGCGCTTTTGAACATTCCCCTAGACGACTTGCGACTGGCCCAAATCGGACAGCTAGCCGAAATCCGATATGCCGGCTTAAACTGCGGGATTATGGATCAAATGGCATCGAGTTTAGCAGACACCGACACCATGCTATTTCTCGACACCCGCACCCTCAACCGCCGCCCCTTACCGTTTCCCACGGGCACAGAAATTTTAGTAATTGACAGCGGCGAAAGCCACAACTTAGCAGCCGGAAGCGGCTACAACCAGCGGCGGGCAGAGTGCGAAGAAGCAGCCAAGAGGCTGGGAGTAAAAGCCCTCCGAGATATCGCCAACCCGCAAGCAGTAGAAGCCCTACCCGAACCTTTCAACAAGCGAGCCCGCCATGTCGTTAGCGAAAACAACCGAGTGCTCGAAGCCTTAAAATCGCTACCTGCAGAACGTTTCGGGCAGTTGATGAATGATTCCCACGCCAGCCAGCGCGACGACTACGAAGTTTCGACGCCAGCAGTAGACGCCCTCGCCAGCATCTTGCAACAAATCCGGGGAGTTTTCGGCGCGAGGCTGACGGGCGGAGGTTTTGGCGGTGCGTGCGTGGCTTTGGTAGAAAGCGGCAAAGCGGCTGGGATTGCATTGGAGGCGATCGCCCGCTACCAACGCGCGGGTTATACTGGCCGGGTATTGGTTCCCGAAGTTAAAAATTAAGTTGAAAGTTGTAGCATTGCGCGCCCTACATCTTCAGCCGGCAATTAGAGACGTACCGATCGACTTAACAAGCTCGACAGCAGGCTTGCTTGTCGGGCGATAAAATGTATACTTTTGTCAAGTTAAACAAATATTTTTTGATTAATCCAGGAGCCAGCGGAATGTACATCGTACAAATTGCCTCGGAGTGCGCCCCCGTTATCAAAGCAGGAGGTTTGGGCGACGTAGTTTACGGTTTGAGTCGCGAGTTACAGAATTCCGGCCACTGCGTCGAGATTATTCTGCCCAAGTACGACTGCATGAGGTACGACCATATTTGGGGACTTCACGATGCCTATCGAGATTTGGCTGTGCCCTGGTACGGTGGCGAAATCTTTTGCGATGTTTTCTGCGGCTGGGTACACGGGCAATTGTGTTTTTTCATTGAACCTAAATCGCAAGATAACTTCTTTAATCGCGGCTGTTATTACGGCTGCAATGATGATAATATGCGGTTTGCTTTTTTCAGCAAAGCAGCTTTGGAATTTTTGCTCAGAAGCAACAAACGTCCCGATATTATTCACTGTCACGACTGGCAAACTGGTTTGGTTCCAGTCCTGCTGTTTGAAATATATAAATACAATTGGATGGAATACCAGCGCGTCTGCTATACCATTCACAATTTCAAACATCAAGGCATGGGCGGCACGGATATTCTGCAAGCAACGGGTTTGTACAGGCCGGAGTATTATTTTCAGTACGATCGCCTGCGGGATAATTTCAATCCGTTTGCGATTAACTTTATGAAAGGTGGCATTAATTACTCGAATTTTGTAACTACTGTTTCGCCGCATCATGCTTGGGAAGCTCATGTAGGCGAGTTTGGCTACGGTTTGGGACATACTTTGCATTTGCATCAAGCGAAGTTTCGCGGAGTGCTCAACGGCATCGATTACGATGTGTGGAATCCCGAAACAGATCGCTACATTCCCCACCACTACACAGCAGAAGATTTGGCAGGAAAAGCTCAAACTAAAAAAGCTTTGCGCGATCGGCTGATGCTGCAAGATGCTGACAAGCCAATTGTGGCTTTTATCGGTCGTTTGGACGAGCAAAAAGGCGTGCATCTCGTCCACCATTCTATTTACTATTGCCTCGAAAGAAACGCGCAGTTCGTACTTTTAGGTTCGGCGACAGAATCGGGAATTAACGCGCATTTCCAGCATGAAAAACAGTTTTTGAATGACAATCCTAACTGTCATTTAGAATTGGGTTTTAATGAGGAACTGTCACACTTAATTTATGCGGGTGCGGATATAATTGTAGTTCCGAGCAATTACGAACCCTGCGGGCTGACTCAGACGATAGGCATGAGGTACGGTACTGTACCTGTAGTGCGCGGAGTTGGCGGTTTGGTGAATACGGTGTTCGATCGCGATTACGATACCCGCCATTTGCCAGAAGAACGCAACGGTTACGTATTTTATCAAAGCGATTATTACGCTTTAGAATCGGCGCTCGATCGGGCGATCGGACTGTGGGAATACTATCCTAAAGAGTTTGAAAAATTGGTGGTTCAAGGGATGAATTGCGACTACTCGTGGAAGTATCCAGCGAAGGATTATGTGGAAATTTACGAGTTCATCCGACATAAATAAACAGTTGACAGTTGACAGTTGATAGTTGATAGTTGACAGCGAGAGTTTGTCATAGTGCGATCGAACTGTAGGTGCGCATTGCGCACCTTACTTTATGCCTATATCTTTAGGAATAAATCGACTCTCTCTTCTTCCCTCTTCCCTCTTCCTTCTTCCCTCTTCCTTCTTCCCTCTTCCTTCTTCCTTCAATAAAGTTTTCCGCAAAGATGCGTGGGGGGAAAGTACGAAAACAATTTGTAGGGTTTTCTTGGCTGCCGTTCCTGAGGGCGATCGTCCAAGATAAAAGTATAGAAATTCAACGGCCGGTTTTCACCCGCCCTACAAAAAATGACCTCACAACTAGAACAACAAGTAACTATCCTGCAAGACGAAACAGCAGCGGCCGCCGATTCAGCTAACACAACAGTTGAAACTCCATTCACCTCAGAATTCGCAACGGAAGAAAAAGTGAGAGTTGAAGAATTCAGAATCAGCGGCGATTCTTTAATCGCTAGAATCAAAGAATTAATTCAGCAAGGAAAACTCCGCCACGTAGTTATTAAGAATTCGCAAGGGCGGGTGTTGGCAGATATTCCCCTGGTGCTCGGATTGGTAGGCGGTGTTGCTGGGGCTGTAGTGTTTCCTATCGCTGCTGTACTGGCTACCGTAGGGGCATTTGTAGCTCATTTGACAGTCGCTGTGGAGCGGAAAGAGCAGTAGTTCGATTTGTTATTGACAGCAAGGCAATCTCAGATTCTGGGATTGCTTTGTTTTAGCTTTTAATTCGACTCTCACAATCTCGTTACCGAGCTGCTCTAAATTCTGCTAATTTAAGTTGTTTTTGCATGAGATATGTTCAAACACCAGAGGTTAGAGGTAACGTAAATCTATGTACTTAGATCGAGTCAAAAACCAACTGATAGAACTAAAACTCGCTAGGCAAGATGAACTGGTAGGCTGTACTCGCGATGAGGTGAGAGCGATCGAGCAAAATTTAGGTATTTCTGAGCCCCTTGCGTACCAAGAATTTCTATTGTCGATGGGATGCGGGGCTGGTAAATTCTTACGTGGTTCGGACTGTTTCTTCGATCGACTATTTCAAATTCAAGAATGGGCGATCGACCTCTTACAGGAAAATAATTTTCCTCGCTCTCTACCAGACGATGCCTTTATTTTCTTGATGCACCAAGGTTATCAATTCAGCTTTTTTAGATTGTCAGAAGGTGCAGATCCCCCGACTTACTCATACTGTGAAGGGACAGATCGAACTTCTTTCATTAAAAGCCATGAAAGTTTTAGTGAGTTTTTGGCTGCAGAGGTAGAAATTCACGCCAAGTATTTAATGGCTCTGGCTAACAAGTAATGACATTACTTGATTTTTGCCTTCGCAGCCCTAGACTCGATCGCGAATTCTGGAATATCTGCCAATTCTCGATCGTCCAAAACGTACTGTTCGCAAACTAGACTCAAACGAGTGCCGCCAGTTTTAACTGCATTCACAGAATGGGTTAAATCTCCTTGAAAATACAGCAGCGAGTTGGCTTCCGGCTGAATTTTACCGACTTGTTTTTTGCTGCTGCGCAAAACCAATTCTCCCCCTTCCAAGTCCGGCGGAACTTGTACGTACAAAACGCTGACGGTCGCCGGAGGTGCAACTGTTTTGCAGTACGATCGCAAAGATCGATCGATATGCGGATCGACGCGGGAACCTGCTTTCAACAGCAAAGGATTCAGGTAAAATGCGTTGCAATCCGGCTGTAAAGCTCGGTCTAGATAAGGCTTGAAAAAAGGAAATTTTTGTTCGACTTGGGCAACGGACGATCGCCCAAAAACTACGGAAAATCCTTTGGTGCTGATAAAGTCGCGATTGAGGTTGTTGGTGGCAAGATAAGGAGAAGCTAAAATTGCTCCTCGCAAGTCGTTAAGGTAGTCGATCGAAAAAGCATGAGGATATTTTTGATAGTATTTCAAGGCTCTATAATTGGTAATTGGTAATTGGTAATTGGTAATTGGTAATTGGTAATTGGTAATTGGTAATTGGTAATTGGTAATTGGTAATTGGTAAGGAGTTTTGAGTTTTGAGTTTTGACCGGGAACGCATTCACAATGGTAACTTAAAACTCCCCCTCATCCCTCATCCCTCATCCTTCTTCCTTCTTCCCTCATCCCTCATCCCTCATCCTTCTTCCCTCATCCTTCTTCCCTCATCCCTCATCCCT
>JAAUPF010000059.1 GCA_012034575.1 Richelia sp. CSU_2_1
GGAAGAGGGAAGAAGGAAGAAGGAAGAAGGAAGAGGGGGAGAGGGGGAGAGTGGGAGAGTGGGAGAGTGGGAGAATTCCCAATTCCCAATTCCCAAATGTCAACTCTCAACTCTCAACTCTCAACTCTCAACTCTCAACTCTCAACTCAATCTAACCTACAACTTACTACAACTTGCAATTTTTATATTACCATAAAAAGGTACTGCTATCGATTGCCCGTTATTAATTACCGATGCCCGCCACCTTCTCCAAAACAGCACTTTTAAATTTTACGATCGCCCTGCTAATTACTCTCTGTTTGGAATTGTTAAGCCCGAGAGCAATTTTCGGTCAAAACATCGTTACCCTGAAATTTGCCAACACTCCCGCAGGTATTAGCACTCGTTACATCGGTGCAGTGGAAGGCAATATCAATTTTGACATTAAAGATTTGCAAGATTTGGGAATTAATACATATCGCATTTACGGCGGGATGTCTCGCTGGGAACCGGAAGACGACGACGGTAAATACGGCTGGCCGGAAATATCTCAAATTAAGGCAAATCCAAATATTATTAACTGGGCGCATTGGGATAAGATAATGACCGATCCGCCCTCGGGTAGCGATTATTGGTGGTCGGGAGAATTGGGGACAGTTTGGGAAGGCAATGCGCGGACTATTTTCAATACTTTGAAACAAGCAAATATTCGCCCGGTTGTCAGCATTCGCAATGTTGATAGTAGCTGGAATCCGAGTTGGGCGCTGCAACTGAATCCGCCCCGCACTGAGGCAGATTGGAATGAGTGGTGGGAACACGTTTTTGCTACGGTTTATTGGCTGAACGTGCGCAACGATTATCGCGTTGATGATTGGGAAGTTCACAACGAACCTGACAATCGCCTGCAGGGTTGGGGCGGGACGAGGGCGGATTATTTTGCAATGGTGAAGGTGGCAAAAGATGCGATCGACTTTGTTTACAAAACTTATTTGCCCGATCGCGCTTACCGCATTCACGGCCCAAAAACCGTAGGCGGCAGCAATTGGCCTGTTTATGCTTTCCGGGAAATTCCTAATTATTTCGATACTGTGAATTTTCACAATTATGATGCAGATATTTCAAATTATACTCGAAAAGTCCGCGCTTGGATGCAGGGAACTGCCCTAGCACAAGCTCAAGTTTGGATGGGAGAATGGGGAAGTTATACAGTTAGTTACAATAATTTATCTTTAGCTTTAAGTTTAATTGAAAATTTGATTCGAGGTTCCCAACCGGGGGATAATTATATTTACGGCAGCCACATATTTTGTTTGTACGATTGGGGCGGGCCGGGACTGGCGGAAGGTTTGTTGGGCCGGGGCGGCGAACGGCGCGCCGGATACTATGCTTTGCGGATGGGAATTCGGGTTTTACAGGGCGGTCGATCGACCTTTTTCCCTGCGGCTAGCAGTCCTAATTTAATGGCAGTTGCTACTGTGGATGCTAGCAAAAATGTTTACCTGCTAGCTGTCAACTCTCAGGCAGAATCCTATACTGTTAATGCCGATATTTCGGCTTTGATAACAACAGGTAAAGGTACAATGCGGGAGTTTAGTTCGAGGGTGATGGATCGGGCGATCGGCAATTTAAATCTGAACGGGGGAAATGTTGCTTTTACAGTACCGGGAAACAGCGCTGTTGCGATCGAATTTAAGTCAAAAGATTGAAAATTAAAGTTTGTAAAATTCGGCTACTTTTACCCATAAAATTGCTACAATATAAGATTGTTTACGCAAGCGAAATTATTTGTTGTCACTGTCTCCCTGTCCCCTTCTCGCGTCCCATGCTCACCAGAGCGCCCCAATTGTGCAGTAGAAATACCTAGCGATCGGCACGCTTCGATCGACCCGCTTCGATCGGCATTGTTGTGACAAGCCTGCTGCCGCTGATAGATTGGTAGCGTGGAAGTACCTTGCCTGCAACAGAATTCGATCGAACTCCGTCACGGGCAAGGTGCCGACACTCAGTCAGGGTGCAGTTAGGACGATCGCAGAAAATACAACTCTTTTGGTGGTAAGTGAAGTACAAAACAATTAGTTACTGCAACTAAGCGTCCCCGTACCAGCTAGCAATCACCACCCCGGCAGCTCGAACGCCTGCATTCCGAGCGAAATGCGGTGTAGAGTTAATTTTGAATGCCAAGATGTGGTAAGTATAGCTGCGCGATCGTACAGATAGTCTAAACGTGTTTGGGAACAAATTTCGCGCCCAGGTCACTAGATCGCCAGCGCGCGGGTTTTCCCACAAATATCACTCTGATGCCCCCTGATGTTTATTCCCTCCCTCAGTCAGGTAATTAACCGCCATCCCCTTACCGTTGCGCCTCAAACGCCCATAGAAGAGGCGATCGAGCTAATGAGCAGCGCGGGTGCAAGTTACGCTATCGTGCTCGAACCGCACGGTAATTTTCCACTCGGAATCCCGGAAAACGGGACTTCGGCAAAAGCTTGGGAACAGTCGGGTTTTTACTACGGCGTACCCCATCCGGTGCATCCAGAAGCCAACGGGCGCAGTCTCAGCGGGTATCGATCCCCCGATCCGCCCCGAGGTCCGGTGCTGGGCATTTTTACAGAAAGGGACATCGTACAGCTAAATTCGATCGGGGCTGCTTTGAAGGGATTTGCGATCGAGCAAATCATGATCAGATCCGTTACTGTAGTCCGAGAATCGCAAATTCCCGACATTTTTGCCTTGGGCGCGCTAGTGGAAAAAATCAGATCGGCCACTTTCCCATCGTCAATGATGCTGAGGAACTGGTCGGGATCGCGAACTCTCAAAGTTTGCTGCAACTAATACAAGAAGCTGGAGAATCAAGCCAGCAACCTGTGAAGATGCCTTCCCCACCATCAGGGGGAATGCCTGTCCCCCCGCCACCAAATTTGCATCCGAAATTAGAGCTGCCGGCTAATTTAATCAAACTCTATCAAATACCTCAAATTGCGGCGTCGCGAATTATTCACGCTCCGGCTACTGCTTCGGTTCGCTACTTGGCGCAACTGATGTTCAAATACAATGTTAGCTATGTATTGATTACCGAAACAGCAGAACAAAATTCCACTGGCAACGGCAATTCCAAATTTACCGATCGCAATTCCCACAAACTGATAGGCACGGTTACTTCCCGCGATATCGTGCAGTTGCAAGTCCTAGGAATTGACTCGAGCAAAACTAAAGCCGGAGCAATTTGCAGCAGTCCGCCGCCGATCGTGCGATCGCAAGCTACCCTCGAAACCGCGATCGCCCTATTGCAAAAAACCTACTGCCAACTACCTTTATTGTTAATTAATGAAAACAGCCAGCCGATCGGTTTGGTAAGCCCGAAAACTATCCTCCTGCAAGCGCTGCATTCCAAATCTTTGCATTCCGGCTTGATCGCCCTGCAGCGGCAGCTAGAATCAACCAGCGCCCAATACCAACAGTTATCATCAGAAATCCAGCAAACTGCTGCTAACAACCGCCAAATTAGCGAACTTTCTGCCGACACTTACGACTTAGCAAATCTCGCCATTCAAGTCAACAATCAAGGCATTTGGGATTGGAATCTCGAAACAGATGAAGTTTTTTACTCGCTCAGGTGGAAAGAAATTATCGGTTACAAAGAAAACGACATTTCCAACCGCCGATCGGAATGGTGGAGCCGCATTCACCGAGAAGATATTGACTCGGTAAAGGCAGCTTTGGAAGCGCACTTAGCCCAAAAAACAGCGGATTTTGCAGCAGAATATCGAATGCTGTGCAAAGACGGCAGCATTGTTTGGGTGCTGAACCGAGGTCAAGTTTTGCGCAATGCTGCGGGCAAACCGCTGCGCATAGTGGGAACTCATACAGACATCACTCAAAACAAACAGTTAGAAGTCAAACTCCGCGATCGCAAATCCGAGCAATCGCAATTATTTGACTCTTTGAAAGCCACAGTGATTTTTCAGATGAACGCGGCAGGAGTTTGGACATTTTTGAGCCGCGCTTGGACGGAAATTACAGGCTTTTCTGTGAGTGAAAGTTTGCAAACTAATTTCTTAGAATGGATACACCCGCAGGAACGGCAGCGGTGCGCGAATTTAGTAGAGTCTTTGATGTCGGGCAAGTCAGAATCTTGCCGTATGGAAGCCCGTTTTATGAAAAAAACAGCAGCGGATGCTGCAGCGGAAATTTCCAACCATCCTGCATATATTTCAATTGAAATATTCGCCCAGGCGAGACTGAATTCTAACGGCGAAAAAACGGGTATTTTGGGAACTTTGCACGATATCAGCTACCGCAGCGAAGGAGTAGAAGAACTGCGGGAAAGCGAGAAGGCAATTCGATCGCTCTACGAGGTAATGGTAGGCTTTGACGGCTCTTTTGAAGACCGCACGGCGAGATTGCTGGCAATGGGTTGCAGTCAGTTTGGCATGGATATCGGGCTGTTGGGCAGGGTTTTGGGCGATCGCTATGAAGTAATTGCTGCTTATTGGCCGGAAGATTTTCCCTTCGGATTTGCCAAAGGAGATGGTTTTGCTTTAAGCAGGACTTTCGAGCGCGAAGTTTTGCGATCGCCGGAACCTATTTCTATAGAATCTGCCGGTACTACTCAGTGGCGCAACCATCCCGCTTATACCGTGCGTCGCTTGGAAGCATTTATCGGCACGCGGGTTATGGTACAAGGGCGAGTTTTTGGTACTTTGAGTTTTGCTTCTCGCAACGCTAAACCTCCTTTAAAACCCCTGAATTTAGAAATTTTAAAGTTGATGGGCAATTACATCGGTGCCGAAATTGCCCGCGAAGAAAGAGAGCGCACTTTACAGCGTCAATACCAGCGCGTTTTGCTGCTCAAACAAATCACTCAAAAAGTTCGATCGACCTTAGATACTCAAGAAATTTTTCAGACTACCGCTACTCAAATCGGTCGCGTATTTGCCGTCAACCGCTGTACGATTCACACCTATGTTGCCGAACCTTACCCCCACCTTCCCTGCGTCGCGGAATACTTAGAACCGGGTTACGAATCGGCCTTAGATTTGGAACTTTCTGTTACTTACAATCCCTATACCGAAAAACTGCTCGCTGAAGATACAGCCCTAGAATCGCCCGATGTTTTTGCCGATCCTTTGCTAGAATCTTCCGTGCCGATGTGCCGCCGCATCGGACTCAAATCCATGCTCGCCGTGCGCACTTCCTATCAGGGAGAACCCAACGGCATTATTACTTTGCACCAGTGCGATGCGACTCGCCAGTGGACGCCGGAAGAAATCGAACTGTTAGAAGATGTGGCGGCTCAAGTCGGCATTACTTTAGCTCAAGCTAAACTTTTAGAAACGGAAGTTCAGAGACAGCGACAACTAGCAGAGCAGAATGAAGCATTAGAACAAGCCCGACAAGCAGCGGAAGTTGCTAACAGAGCAAAAAGCGATTTTTTAGCTACTATGAGTCACGAAATCCGCACTCCAATGAATGCGGTAATCGGGATGACAGGTTTGCTGTTGGATATGGACTTGACTCCCGAACAGCGGGATTTTGTCGAGACAATTCGCACCAGCGGCGATGCTTTGCTGACGATTATTAACGACATTCTCGACTTTTCTAAGATTGAATCCGGCAAATTGGATTTAGAACGCAACCCGTTCGAGCTGCAAACCTGCATTGAAGAATCTCTGGAATTGCTCGCTCCGAGAGCTTCGGAAAAAGGTTTGGAATTGGCTTACTTTATCGATCCTTCGGTTCCCAAAAATATTCTGGGAGATGTCACGAGGCTGCGCCAAATTTTAGTAAATTTACTGGGAAATGCAGTTAAATTTACAGAATCTGGAGAAATTATCGTGTTCTGTACGGCGAAACAAATTCAAGATGCCGATCGTGAAAATTCGCCCGCAGCAGGTAATGTCCCGGACAAAGAAGAGTTGCTCGTTAATGGAGAAAAGCTCGCAGTTAGCAAACAGTACGAAATTCAATTTGCTGTCAAAGATACCGGGATTGGCATTCCCCCAGACAGGATGGATCGGCTGTTTAAAGCTTTTTCGCAGGTGGATGCTTCGACAACGCGGCAGTACGGCGGCACAGGTTTGGGACTGGCAATCAGCCAGCGTTTGAGCAATATGATGGGCGGCAAAATGTGGGTTTTCAGTCAGGTTTTGCAAAAAATTAGCAACTCTAAAACAGCCCAGCCCCAAATCAGAAAAAGTACGGCTGGAGTACCGCCGGCAGGATTTGTGGAACCTGCACTATCCGGAGCGGGTTCGATTTTTTATTTCACGGCAACTGCTGATGCGATCGAGGGTATGGCGGAGGAAAAAATACCGGAGTTTGCAGCAGGAAAGCGTTTGTTAATTGTGGAGAATCATGCTGTTAACCGACAAGTTTTGATCGCTCAGGCTCAATCTTGGGGGATGATTCCTGTGGCTGTTACTTCTGCTGCTGAGGCTATGAAAATAGTGCAGCAAAAATCGGCGATCGATCTGGCAATTTTGGCGATGAATCTGCCAGATATGGACGGGGTGTCTCTGGCTGCTGAAATTCGGAAGTTTGAGCGAGGAAATTTGCCGGCGGCGGGCGAACAACTAGATGGAAATGGGGGAAGAGTTAATAGCGATCGCCCGATCTTACCCCTGCCTTTGGTGCTGTTTACTTATCTGAGCAAGGCTGATGTTTGGAAAAGGCTGGAAACTACAGATGTGAATTTTGCTGCTTTCTTAACTAAGCCTCTAAAACAGTCGCAATTTTATAATGTCCTCCTGCAAGCTTTTGGGTATGTTGCTGCTAGAAGCAGTAGGGGGGAAATTCCCAATGTAGCGACTTTGACTTCGGATTTGAAGTATTTTGAACCTGCTCGGGAACCCCGCCTCGTGCAGCGCAATCCTGAGGTTTTGAAGCAGCCTTTGAGTCAGAATGCCGGTGCAGATAATGCTGCGGGAATTCGGATTTTGCTGGCAGAAGATAATGTGGTGAATCAAAAAGTAGCAACGCATTTGCTCGACAGGATTGGATATCGGGCAGATATTGCTGCTAATGGATTGGAGGTTTTGGAGGCCTTGAAACGGCAATCTTACGATGTCGTGTTGATGGACGTGCAGATGCCGGAAATGGACGGTTTGGAAGCGACGCGGCGCATTTGTCGGGATTTCCCGATCGAGAAGAGGCCGAAAATTATTGCGATGACTGCTAATGCGATGCAGGGCGATCGCGAAAAGTGTTTGGATGCTGGGATGAATGATTATATTACTAAGCCCGTCCGCCGGGAAGAGTTGGCGGCTGCTTTGAGCAAGTGCAAACCTCTGGGGGAGGATGAATCGGCGGCGGTTGCCGATCGGTCAAATAAAGGTATTTCTGTTAATTATGACAGCGCGAATGCCGGATATTTGTGTGAGGAATCGCCAGCAGATTCGCCGATCGATTTTCACATTTTGCACAGCCTTCGCGAACTTGATGATGATGACGATCCGGATTTTTTGGGAGAACTGATCGGGATCTATTTGTCGGATGCACCCCAGCATTTAGAAACTATGAAGGAGGCTATTTCTTTGGGAGATGCTGACAGTTTGAAATTGGCTTCTCACACGCTGAAGTCGAGCAGCGCTAATTTGGGGGCGCTATCTTTTTCGGAAGTTTGCAAAGAGTTGGAACAGATGGGACGCACTGCTGTAGAGTCTGGGGGAGAGCAAGTTTTTGATGCGGGAAAGGCGCGCGATCGACTGTTGCAAGCTGAGGCGGAGTGGGAAAGGGTGCGGGCGGCTTTTGAGAGGGAATTGCAAACTGGAAAATTGCGATCGGCAGTCAGTTGATAGTTGACAGTTGACAGTCGAGCGTTGATAGTTGACCTGTGGTAGGGGCGGTGCCCCCGTGCCCGCCCTCAGTTGACCTGTGGTAGGGGCGGTGCCCCCGTGCCCGCCCTATACGTTGACAGTGGACAGTTGACAGTTGAGCGATTACCAATCACCAATCACCAATTACCAATCACCAATTACCAATTACCAATTACCAATTACCAATTACCAATCACCAATTACCAATTACCAATTACCCTATTTAACTTTCTCCTAAATATGCTTCGCGGACAGTTTCATTTGACTGCAAATCGCTAGCCGTACCCGCCACTACTACTTGACCGGTTTGAATTACATAGCCGCGGTGAGCCACACTTAATGCCATGCGGGCGTTTTGTTCCACAAGTAAAATTGTAGTTCCTTGAGAATTTATATCCCGGACGATCGCAAAAATTTGACTGACTAACATGGGGGCTAATCCCATGCTCGGTTCATCTAATAATAGCAAACGGGGGCGCGACATTAAAGCGCGGCCGATCGCTAGCATTTGCTGTTCCCCGCCGCTGAGAGTGCCGCCTTTTTGACTGATTCTTTCCCGCAATCGAGGAAACAAATTCAATACTTTTTCGGTGTCCGATTTAATTCCGAGAGTGTCGTTGCGCAGGTAAGCTCCCATTTCTAAGTTTTCCCGCACCGTCATGCGCGGAAAAATCAGTCTTCCTTCGGGGCTTTGAGAAATTCCCAAACGGACGATTGCTTCTGCAGACAGCGATTCTAAGGGCTTTCCTTCAAACAATACAGTTCCCGTGCGGGGGCGCAGCAGCCCTTGAATTGTGCGGAGAGTTGTGGTTTTTCCGGCTCCGTTGCTGCCGATTAATGTCACTACTTCTCCCTGAGAGACTGTCAGCGATACTCCCTTGAGGGCGTGGATGTTTCCGTAGTAGGTGTGAAGGTCTTTGATTTCCAGCATGGTCGCTTTTTCTGCTTTGTACTTAATATTACGCTATTTCGAGCAATGAGTCGTAAATTTTTTATCCCTCCCCAACCCTCCCCTTACTAAGGGGAGGGAGTAAGAAAAACATCCTCGCAGGAGTCATAAATTTTTAACCCCACCCCAACCCTCCCCTTATTACAGGGAGGGAGTATGAATTTCAAAAATTGATTATTTTGATTATGCGCACAGACTAAATTCCGATCGATACTTCACAATTCCGCTGCAATCCTGCAAAATTCCTGTTTCTAATTCCAACACCATAAAAACTTCATCGGGTACGTCGTATTCGCATTTCAAGTTTTTGCTACTGGCGGGAACGAAGCCGAAACGCGGATAAAAATTTGGATGACCCAGCACGACTGCGGCATGAAAACCCGATCGCGCGCATTCTTTTAAACTTTCTCGTACCAGTTGCGAGCCGATACCTTGTCGTTGATATTCCGGTAAAACTGCAAGTGGTCCAAGTCCGAGAATTTGCTTGTTAAAACATTCGCCTTCAACAATCACCGGACTGAAAAAAATATGTCCGACAACGCGATCGGACTCTACGGCAACCAAGGAAAAACTAGGTGAAATACCCCGCAAGCGATCGACCAAATCAGCTTCATTTTCGCGATCGAATGCTGCAATATTGACTTGGCGAACTGCTGCGATATCTTCTGTATTTTCACTGCGAATATTCATCGTTTAAATTAATGGTTTTGCTTTCGATCGGGAGCAATGGTTTGAATTTTCAAGTTGGGTCGATCGGGCATTTTATAGCAATGTTAATTAGGTGATTATTCGATTTTGGATTTGCGATTTTGGACTGAGAATCCACTGATTTTCAATGGGAAATTTGGAATTTGGGATTGAAAATTGGTTGCTTTGAGATTGGTAATTGGTAATCGGTAATTGCCTGCGAGAACGATCGCTAACTAATGACTGATAGCTGATGACCGCTCTCTGTCAACTGTCCCAGGTCAATTGTCAACGTGCAACCGCAGATAAAAGCGAATAAACGCAGATAAACGCAGATGAATTTCATTAGGTATCGACTGTAAACTGTAAACTGTCAACTGTCAACTGTCAACTGTCAACTGTTTAAGATTATTGTGGCAAACGCTGCCCCGATGACAATCGCTTAATCCCCTCCATAGCCGTAGTTTCGCCAACTTTATCGCCGCCCTCGCGAGCAATTTTCAAAGCTTTTTCGTAGGATTCGAGGGCTTTGGGATATTGACGGAGACTTTCATAAATAGCCGCCATATTGTTAAACACTCGTCCGATACTTGTCTTGTCTCCGATTGCTTCTAACATCGGGATTGCTTGCTGAAAATAAATCAGCGCTTGAGTATCTCGACCGAGTTTGCGAGAAGTAAGTGCCATGTTGTTAAGCAGGCGGCCGACACCGGCCCGGTCTCCAATTTCGCGGCGAATTGCTAAAGCTTGATGGTAAAATTCCATCGCTCTGTTAAAGTCGCCGATGTTGTAATAAACGCCTCCCATATTGTTGAGAGTGCGTCCTAAATCGCGTCGATCGCCCTCTTTCGTTCTAATCGCTCGCGCTTGCTGGTAAAATTCGATCGCCTTGGCGTATTCTCCCTTTTCTCCGTGTACCGCCGCAATGCTGTGAAAAGATTCTGCAATTTCTATTTGGTCGTTAGCTTTTTGAGCGAGTTCCAAAGCTTCTTGATGCAGTTTCATCGCTTCGGAAAAGTTGTCTGCAATCCGGTTGACAAAACCAAGAAGATTGAGAGTGCGGGCGATGCGGCTCGGTTCGGCAATTTCTCGGTGAATGGCTAAAGCTTGCCGCAAAACTTCCAAAGCTTTCGGCCTCGAACCCATTTCGCCGTAAACTTCCCCCAGATGGTTGAGGGTTTCTCCAATACCCGGTTTGTCATTTAGCTGCTTGCGAATTGCTAGAACTTGTTCAAAAGTCTGAATTGCATCCCGAAACAAACCCTCCCGGTGCTGTTTGACTGCTGTTTCAAAAAGTTGGTCTGCTTGCGTTTTGGGGTCATTTGCTTGGGCACGCACGGCGAAGCTATCCCCTAGGGAATCGCTCGCTGGGAGTCGCCGCGCATTTATAATTGAGGTAAATGCCTGAGCTTCTGAGATGGCCAGCAAGCTCAATGCGGGCGCTACGACAATACTTATAGCTGCGACATAGCTGAAGTGGTAAGAGCGGGAATACACCGATCGAATCCTCCAAGAGCTGAGTTCTAACTATTTAATAAGATAGAGCTCTTTGGGGTGTTCCTGCAGAAGTTTTTCTCAGTCGCTAGAGACTCGCTGCGATTCTCAATCTCAAATCTCAACTATCAAAAGGCATAATTTTACTGTCTCGCCATACCGCCAGAATCAGCGGCATATTCTTGAGCGCGGAAATGACTGCGGCATTTTTGCTCGGTGACAGCAGTGTTTTTTCTGAACTCTGCAATATGATGTCTTGTTTGTCAAGCGTGAGCCAAGCAATACCGGACAACACTTGAATTGCTCGAACTGTTTGAGGCAATTTGTACGCCTCTTTATTCATCAGAATAATGCGATCCGGGACTGCGCATTGAGGATTTTTTTGAAGCATAAAATATCCTATTTGGTAATTGGTAATTGGTAATTGGTAATTGGTAATTGAGAATTGGTAATTGAGAATTGGTAATTGAGAATTGGTAATTGGTAATTGATAATTGATGATTGATAATCGGTAATAGGTAATTGGTAATCGGTAATTGGTTAACCCTCAACTATCAACTGTCAACTGTCAACTGTCAACTGTCAACGATCGACTATTGGCAATAGCGCCGATCGAGCCAAGCGCGCATTTCGCCCTCAGTTGCAGCATCGATCGACCGACCTGTCACTCGATCGCAACCGTGCCACCAAGTGTTACCATTGCGATCGGATGTTTGCCAAATTCTCAGTTCGTCTCCACTAGCAGCAGCTAAGAAAAACTGCCACAATTGATTCATCTCTGAAAAGATCGATCGCCTTTGTTGTTTTTGAGGCGTTTGAGTTGCCGGGGCGATCGAAGCTATTTTTATTTTCGCTATTTTTATTTTCTCAGTAGCGACTTGATTTCTGCAATGAGACACAGCTAATACCTCCTATTTTGCAGCGCATTGTCAATTGTTAACTGTTGAAACACCTCGCTGTCAACTGTCAACTGTCAACTGTCAACTGTTAATCAACCTTAACGCTCAGAGAATTGACAATCAAATCATTACTTGCATAGATAGTATGAATAAAATCGATAGATTGGCGAAAATCCTTGTGACAATCTAGACTCTACTGGCACAAACGCGATGAACGAAATCAATACCAGGCGGATGAAACTCTCTCAGATTAACGCTTTGCTAGCTGTAGCAGACTGCGGGAATTTTAGCGAAGCGGCTTTGCAATTGGAAATGTCGCAGTCAGCAGTCAGTCACGCCATCGCGTTTTTAGAAACCGAATTGGGGGTGCAATTATTTCACCGGGGGCGACACGGAGCTCAACTGACGCCAGTTGGGGAAAGGATAGTAATTCACGGGCGTCAAATTGTGCGATCGTTAGAATTGATGGTGAAAGAAGCGGATGCAGAAAAAGGCTTGCAGGGCGGCCAAGTGCGGATTGTTACTTTTCGCAGCGTCGCCACTCATATCTTGCCGAGTATTATTGTTAAATTTCGATCGCGTTTCCCCAAAATTGCGGTCAGCATCAACGAAGTTTATTATACTCAAGCTGTGGAAGAATCGTTGCGATCGGGCAAAGCAGATATCGGCTTTGTCTCTCTTCCCCTCTCGGATGAATTTGAAACAAGGGAAATTTTGCGCGATAAATATCTGGTGTTGCTGCCGCCGATCGCGCCCTGTAAAAATGCTAGAATTACTTGGGAAGAATTAGCAAATTATCCGTTGATTTTGCAACCTGCAGAAACTGCTTGTTCGATACCGCTGCGCAAATATTTAGCAACTTCGGAGTTTCCCTTAAATATCGATTACGAACTCAGTGAAGATTCGACTATTGTGAGTATGGTGACGCAGGGTTTGGGGGCGGCGATTCTACCTCGTTTGGCGGCGGAACCGATACCTGCTAAGGTGAAAGTTTGCAGTTTGCCTGCGGATTTTGAAGGGTAATTGGGGTTGCCGTGTTGAGGGATGGGTTGTTAATTCCGGCGGTGTTTGCGTTTTTGGATTTAGTGAAAAATGTGGCTGAGGCTGAGAGTGATGGGGAGTTTCCGATCAATCCTTCTTGATGAGTTTTGCAACCGCAGATTAAGGCAGATGAGGCAACCGCAGATTAAGGCAGATTAACGCAGATTAACGCAGATGTTAAGTGCAGGCAAATCAATGGATTGCGATCGCTAGTTAGATTGTTTCATTTCTCTTACCCAGTTGCGGAAATTTTCTTCTGCTTCTACTTCATCTAGCTGTGCTGCTGCTAAAAATTCGTAGAGCTTTTCTTTGGGGATTTTTGGAAAAGTGGGGCTGACAGATACTTCCAAATACTCGCCGTTTTCTAGCGTATAAATTCTCCATTCTCTACCGTTGTACCGCCAAAATTCGGGTACTCCCATACTGGCATAGAGAGCGGGTTTGTCAATATCGGTATGGGTAATATCTACTTCTACTACTAAATCGGGCGGCGGATCGGTTTCTATATCTACTGTGCGGCCGGCGACGATAGGCTGATTTTGGATATAATAAGCATTATCTGGTTCTGCACCGCGATTTAAGTCCGATCGATCGAGCCTTGTCGAACCCATTGTTTTAATTTTAAAACCTAACTCTACAGCCAACATAACAATCAGCCGTTCGATTAAGCGTCCTGAAAATTCGTGTTCTTCTAATGGCATGGTAATTTCTAGAATTCCTCGATCGAATGTCAATCTAGCCGCTCGTTTGTTGCCCAAAATTTCTAGTATTTGTTGATAGCCCTGCCAAGTAATATTTCTCAAAGCAACTCGTTTTTCGCCTACGAGTAACGGGGGTGCGATCGGCGCAACAGAAACCATATTTTTTACTGCCAGCTACTATATTTATAGGATAACACGATCGATTTTATAGTTGTAGATTGCCAAATAAATTTGAGTCGGGAGCGATCGCGCTTGGTGTAAAATTCGATCGCTCCCGTAGCTCGATTACAGCATTTGCTCTAATTTAGATGTGCGAACATCTGCCAATTTTTCGGCACCAGTCGTATCGAAAACGATCGCGTGTTTTGTCTGAGGTAACAAGCGGCGTAAAATCTGCAAATATCCCTCAGCATCGCCCCGACGGTGGAAACGAGCAACTACCAATCGCTGCATATTGGGCAATTGCCACACGATACACCAGGGATGAATGTTTGATTTGGGCTGGGAAGTTGATATCATAGGGTTATCCTTCCCCGCCAAAAGCGGGGTGTGGTAGGAAAGCGGTCGCCCTTAAGTTTTCCAGGCTAGAAGGGCGATCGTTTTAAATTATTTTAATTCTAAGGTTAGATCTAACCAGTTGTCAAGAGCAATATGGGTCGAGTCAGGCTAAAAATTCGAGAACTAGCAGAGGAAAAAGGCTGGACGTTGCAAGACGTGGCCGAGCGCTCTGGAGTTAATTACAATACGCTGAAAGGGTACGCCAGACGCGAGGATGGTATGAGTATGGTGGATCTGAGCGCCGTTCAGAAAATAGCTATTGCTTTTGATGTGATGATTGAAGATTTGGTCGAATTTCTTGAATAGATATCTCTCAAAATTCGGTTTTTGCCCTAGGTGTGGCGATCGAAATTTTGGCGTTTCCTATACTTTTTCAGCAATTCCTATTTAGTATTGGGCGGAGCGAATAGCGGAGAATTCACTGCATTCCACCTTAGATCTTGCACCTGCAGTCAATATTGAGGGAGAAACCGGGTTTCTGGCAAAGACCTTGCGTAAAACCCGCTTATTCTTCGTCAGAAACCCGGTTTCTTTAGGCTTATTGAGAATGGTGCAAGATGCCAGTTCCGCCCAACCTAAATATTAGCTTCTTTGGCGCAAAATGAATTCTGCTACGCTTAAATCGACAGGAGTTGTCACCTTTAAATTTGTCTCTTCTCCCTCAACAATTTGCACGGGCAAACCGCATTTTTCAAACAAAGCGGCATCGTCGGTAACTTCCCATCCCTTCTCTCGCCCTTCCTCGTGACACTTTTTCAATAATTTCACTTCAAACCCCTGCGGAGTCTGGGCGGCCCACAAATTGCTTCGATCGGGCGTCTCCTGCACGATTTTAGCTGCGTCAACCACCTTAATCGTATCCTTGACCGGGATGGCAACAATTAAGCCCTGACAGGTCAAAAGCGCCTCAGCAGATCGATCGAACAAATCGGGAGTTGCCAAACACCTCGCCCCATCGTGAATCAACACGCGATCGGCCTCGGTTGGTAAAGCCCGCAAACCGTTATAAACTGACTCTTGCCTGGTGGCACCGCCTTGAATCAGTTCCACAGGCTTGGTTAAAGATAAATCGGCCAGAATAGCTTGAAAATCGGGAAAATCTTCCTTTTGGCCCATAATGCCGATCCAGCTTATTTGTCGCGAAGCTTCAGCAGCAGCCAAAGTCCAACTCAGCAAAGGTTTTCCCAGTAAACTCAGCAACAGTTTGTTACGCTGGCTGCCCATCCGCCGTCCCGAGCCCGCCGCAGGAATCAATAAGTGCATTAACTAACCTTTCTTCACCCAACAAGTATATATTAAAAGCGTCCCGTACTTTTCGGTCAGTTGTTTGGCTGTCAGCGAGTAGCTTTTAACAAGAAATACTATAAGCTGATAGCGGAGAGCTACCTCGATAGATAATAGCCGATCGTTTATGATGCGAATACTAGCACTTGTCCCTGGCGGGATTGGCGACCAAATTTTATTTTTTCCCACCTTGGATGACTTGAAACAATCTTATCCCGATGCTAAGATTGACGTGATGGTCGAGCCTAGAGCCAAGGGCGCTTACCGAGTCTGCAAGTCGGTTAAAGAAGTCTTGACTTACGATTTCAAAGGCCGCAACGCTGCGGCGGATTGGGGCAATTTGCTGGGGGTAATTCGCGATCGCGAATACGAAGCTGTAATTTCCCTGGGGCAGCGGTTGAGTGTGGGAGTTTTGCTGTGGTTGACGGGCATTCCCAAGCGAGTTGGTTATTCGGGAAGCAGCGGTGCTCGGTTTCTCACCGATCCGGTTCCTCTAAAAACTGACCAATACGCCGCTCAAATGTATCACGATTTGGTGCAAGGATTCGGTATTAAAAATCCTTGTCCGGCGGTGGCAATTAATGTGCCAAAACAGGACATTCAGTGGGCGGAATCCGAACAGCAGCGATTGGGAATTAAGGAAACCGGTTACATTTTAATTCACGGCGGTTCGAGTCAGTTAGCGGTGTCAAAAGGTATTGACAAAATTTATCCGGCCGAAAAGTGGAAGCTAATTGTTGAAGATTGCCAGCAGCGGCAGCCGAATTTGCCCGTGGTTGTAGTTAGAGGCCCTGAAGATACGGGTTTTGTTGCCCAATTGACTAAGTTGTGTCCCAGCGTGAAAGTTACTTCGCCAGACGATATTGGCAAGTTGGCGGCTACAATTGCTGCTGCTAATTTGATGATTTGTACTGACAGTGCGCCGATGCACTTGGCTGTTGCGGTGCAAACTTATACGATAGCTTTGTTCGGTCCGACTGACCCGGAAAAGTTGTTGCCTAAGAGCGATCGATTTTTGGGAATTAAGTCTCCGACTGGTAATATGGCTGATATTTCTCCAGAAGTTATTTTGAAGAAGGTTTGGGGCGGTTGAAAAATTAGAGGACACGGCACTGCCGTGTCCCTACAATTAATCGGAGGATGGTTGAATTTATCTTCGCTGCGCTTAACCTAACCTACCCTTCTTCTAAATCATCGAGCATTTGCCGCAATTCTTCTTTTGATTGCTTGGCAAACTGAATGCTACTCAAACTTGCCAACACTCCGCAGGATGTAGTGACAGTAGCTTCTGAGATTTTATCAAAATACAGCAGTCCCACACCTCCGAACGTCACGATTGCTGAGGCGGCGGTGACAAAAAGAGCGAGATTGTAGCTTTGGCGAACTTGCCGCAAGGATTCTCGCAGCATTTCTTTTTTGAGTTCGCTATAATCTTCGTCAGGGTGCGAGTTGCCGAATAAGTTGAAATTCATAACTGTTTGCTCTTCTCAGTTTTTCGTGGTTGATGTTTCTAAACTACCTGACCAAAAAGCGAGAGTCTAGGGCAAATAGGATTTGTTTTAGTTGGCGGTTTGCCCTAAGTTTTGGGGCAGATAGGGCAGGAGATTAAAATTTTCTGCCCTAGACGAATAGAAGTAATTAAATTAGGATTTACGCATGAGGAATCGGAAACCCGTCGGGGAATTTATTCGTTTTCCCAAAGCCCGAAATCCGGCAGGGAATTTATGCGTTTTCCCGAAGTCCGAAATCCGGCAGGGAATTTATTCGCTTTCCCGAAGTCCGACAGGGAATCAATTCCCTGTCTCATAGCGAAAGTCGGTTGAAAACCGACTGCAAAACCTCAATTAAATTATTACGATCTCAGTCCTCTTCAGAGGACTTTCGCTATGAGACGGGGGTTTGCAACCCCCGTCGGATGCTGAAATAGTCGAAAGGTCAAATTAACCTAAAAACTAATAACTCAACCTAAAACCTAATATGCGCCCATCTGATAAAGTTCGATCGAGTGAATCTGGAAAACTCAAGCTCAAAGAATCATACAAGCAAGCAGGATTGACAATCGCACAACTAGCGGCAAAAGCTAATGTAGGCGAGGACACAATTAAGCGCTTGCTGGGTACAAAAGAAAGTCTTAACGGCGTTGAAAGATGGCAAGTTACCAAGATAGCTGAAGTTTTAGGAATACCGCCAACAGATATAGTCGATCGAAAAGATTGGTACTGTGAAAATTCGCTGCCGCCAGAGTTTGAATCGCTGATAGCAGAAAAAACAAAAATCTTTTGCGGTCGCCGATTTGTTTTTGATACATTTAGGCAATTTATCACCGAAAATCCTTGCGGTTATTTTACAATTATAGGCGATGCGGGAATGGGCAAAAGTTCGATCGCAGCCAAATACGCCTCCGAACATCTATCTCCCTGCTATTTCAATATTCTCGTCGAACGCCGCAACCGACCGGAATTGTTTTTGAAAAGCATTCGCAGGCAATTAATCGATCGCTATCAATTGCCAAATTCAGAAGATACTGATTTACCAACTTTACTAAAAAAAGTGGCGGATAAACTCACTTTGGGCGATCGTTTGGTAATTGCAGTTGATGCCCTGGATGAAGTCGAACAGGAAGCGGGAGAAAATCTTTTACATTTACCCACAACTCTGCCAAAAGGCGTATATTTCCTGCTGACGAGGCGACCCTATAACCTCGGGAAAAAGCGGCTGACTGTATCTCCGGGAGTTCCGGTAAAAGAGTTAGATTTAACAGACAGCAAGTATGTTAATTTTAATCAAAATGATATCAAAGAGTACATTCGGTTTTTTATCAATGAGGATGCTGACTGTAAAGATGGACTGAGAAAGTGGATTCAAGAGCGCCGCATTTCCGATGCAATCTTTGTCGATCGAGTGGCAGAGAAAAGCGAAAACAATTTTATGTATTTGCGGTATGTTTTGCCAGCAATTGCTAAGGGTGATTACAATGACTTGAGTTTAACGCAATTGCCCGATGGGCTGCAAGAGTATTATCAAAACCATTGGGTGCGGATGGGGATGGAAGCTAAGCCGGGGCAATTGATGGAGATTGTCTTGTATATTTTGCTAGAGATTGCAACGCCGATTCCCTGCGAGATGATTGCTGGAATTGCCGCGGTGGATGAATGCGATGTGGCAAAGGTTTTAGATGAGTGGGTGGAGTATGTGAAAAAGCAGAATGTAGAGGAAGAGATGTGCTATACCATCTATCATGCTAGCTTCTTTGACTTTCTGAAAGCCAAACGGGAGATGGATGCAAAGCGGAAGATTTTTAAGGAAGTAAATCAACGGATAGTTGACTATTTGAAAAGGAAGAGAGAAGAAAATGGGAACATTAGCTGACAAATTTAAGGCAGAGAGCCCCGCTTTATTGCGAGTGTATCTGGGTTCCCCCTCTAATCTCATAAATTCTGGAAATTTAGGAGATTATTATCAAACGCTGATAGATTTTAACTTTCTGATAGCAAAAATTCAGCATCCTGGTTTTGGGTTGCAGGCACTGATTGATGATTTCAATTTGGTTGACCATTCTGAAGCAGAAAGTCACCCGGAGTACAACCCAGAAAAAGCGAAAGCTCTGAATTTAATTCAAAGGGTACTGTGGATGTCAGCCGATATTTTGGAACTAGATAATACTCAACTCGCAGGACAATTGTTAGGACGCTTGCTGCACTTTAACATTCCGGCAATTCAGGCAATGCTGGAGGTAGCAAAGCATTGGAAAGCTACACCTTGGTTGCGTCCTTTGACACCCTGTTTAACTCCTCCTCGTAGGGGATTGCTACGCACTCTCAAAGGTCACAACGACTCGGTAAATGCAGTAGCCGTCACTGCTGATGGCAAGCGAGCGATTTCTGGTTCATGGGACAACACCATCAAAGTTTGGGATTTAACAACTGGAAAGGAAGAGTTTTCTCTCAAAGGTCACAGCTATGGGGTAAGTGCAGTAGCCGTCACTGCCGATAGCAAGCGGGCGATTTCTGGTTCGGTGGGACAACACCATCAAAGTCTGGGATTTAAAAACTAGAAAGGTACTGTTTACTCTTAAAGGTCACAGCAAGTGGGTAAGTGCAGTCGCTGTCACTGCCGATAGCAAGCGGGCAATTTCTGGTTCAGGTGACAACACCATCAAAGTCTGGGATTTAAAAACTAGAAAGGAACTGTTTACTCTCGAAGGCCACAGCGACTCGGTAAAAGCAATAGCAGTAACTGCTGATGGGGAGCGGGCGATTTCTAGTTCGTGGGACAACACCATCAAAGTCTGGGATTTAACAATAGGAAAGGAAGAGTTTACTCTTGAAAATTGCGATGAGTTGGTAAATGCAGTAGCAGTCACTGCTGATGGCGAGCGGGCAATTTCTGGTTCAAATGACAAAACCCTCAAAGTCTGGGATTTGTCGAGTGGAAATATCATTGCTAGTTTCACGGGTGACAGCCCGATCGCCTCTTGCGCGATCGCCCCTGATGGAGTCACAATTGTAGCAGGCGACAAATCCGGCCGCGTATATTTCCTACGCCTAGAAGGGGTGGAGGCACTAACATGAATTCCTCACCTCTGGCAACTCCCATCTCTACCGATTCTTACCCAAAGGAATTTCAGCAACTCCTGCGAGAAAAAACCGAGAATTTTGCCGATCGCAAGTTTGTTTTTTCGGCAATTTCCGACTTTCTCAACTCCCACAGCCGCGGTTATTTCACAATAGTCGGCACTCCCGGATGCGGCAAAAGTTCCATCCTCGCTCAATATGTCACCGCCCATCCTCGCTGCATCTATTACAATGCAGAAGTTGAGGGCAAAAATCGACCTGAAGCTTTTCTCGCTTCCACCTGCACTCAACTGATTGACAAATACCTTGCTGCCAATTCAGAAACATCTGAAATTGTCAAGCTAAGATCTCAAATTCAAAATATCGACTCCGATGATGGCAGTTGGTTTATGTCATTATTGCTCCAAAAAATTAGCGATCGATTGCCAGCAAACCAAAAATTAATTGTAGTTATTGATTCCCTAGATGCGATCGCCCGCGATTCTCAACCGCCCTACACAAATCTGTTTTACCTGCCGAGATATTTGCTCGATCGCACTTATTTTATTCTCGCCCGCCGCCCGTTTATCAAAGAAAAATCCGGTTTGTTAATCGAAACGCCCTCGCAACTTCTAGATTTAAGAGATTATCCCGAGCGAAATCGCGAAGATGTCCTTAACTACATCCAGCAATATAGCTCGATCGCACCCGAATTGTGCCAACAACTCGCAACTTACAGCGAAAACAATTTCATGTATTTGAGTCAGATGTTGCGGGCGATCGAGGGTCGATCGCACTCCAATGCTAATCTAGAAGAAATGCCCTCATTTTTCTCAGAAATTCCATCAGGTTTAGCAGCCTATTATCAAAACCACTGGCAGCGGATGGGAGGCGATAGTTGTCGGCAGTTGAATTAGCCGTGTTAAAGGTTTTAGTGCAAGGGCGATCGAATTTATCTGTCAGCGCGATTTCCGAGATCGTTGATGAGGATGAATACGAGATTGAGAAAGTGTTAGATAATTGGTATGAATTCTTAAATATCCAGGAAATCGACGGCGAAATCTGTTATAGTTTTTATCACAGCAATTTTGGCGATTGGATTGAAAGAGCGATCGATAATTCCTAATATGTTCTGTGCGTTTTTATTAACCGCGATTTCCCAGATTTCTGTAGGGGCGGGTTCGCGACTATCTATAAATGAAAACTAGCAATCTCATAAACCCGCCCCAACCCAACCTTAAGTTGCAAGTTACCTCTTTCAGCATACAAAGAACAGGCTTGCAACGATATTAAACACAATTTCGATATCCAGTAAACTCCCCCCGATCGAGATATGATGCGCGCTCGATCGGACATAATATACAAGATCGATCGTCACGAATACATAAGCCGGGGCGGGTTTATGGGTTCTTTGGTTTTCATTATAGATCTAAGCGAACCCGCCCCTACAGACATAATGTTTAACTTTTATAGGACGATCGCGCCCAACATTCATCCGCGCGCAATCGCGCGTTCCACACCTAACATGATATTATCTAAATCGAATAAAGGAAATAACCAACAGCGCGATCGTGAAACCAGCAGTATTTTTTGACAGAGATGGCGTCCTCAATATCGAAGCCGGCTACATTCACAAAGTAGAAGACTTGCATTTAATCCCCGGAGTCGCGCAAGCCGTGCGCCGTTTAAATGACCGAGAAATATTTTGCTGCATGGTTTCCAACCAATCGGGGCCGGCGAGGGATTATTATCCGGTAAGCCACGTTGAAGCCCTGCACGATCGACTGTGCAAGCTATTAGAAAATGAAGCAGGTGCTAAATTAAATGCACTTTATTACTGTCCTTATTTAAGCGCGCCGGAAGGCGGAACTAACCCCGAATTTACGCGCTATACAACTTGGCGCAAGCCGAATACGGGAATGTTGGTAGCTGCGGCTTGGGAACACGACTTAGACTTGCGAAATAGTTTTATGGTGGGGGATAAAGCAACTGATGTCGATATGGCTCACAATGCCGGATGTAAAGGCATTTTGGTGCAAACAGGTTACGGTGAAAGCGTGTTGAAAGGTGAATACCAACACAGCACGAAACCGGATTTTATTGCAGCAGATTCGCCTGCTGCGGTTGAATGGATTTTGCAGCAATTGAAGTGAAGGATGAGGGCGATCGCGAGATAGCCTCTTGGTGTAAACAATCGACTAAAACCTTTGATACATCTCGTTGTTTCACAAGTTTAGATCCCCCTAAATCCCCCTTAAGAAGGGGGACTTTGAACGCATCCGGTTCCCCCCTTCTTAAGGGGGGCTAGGGGGGATCGAAATTTAATGGTTAAACAGCAGTTTGTGACTGGGCTTGAGGTTAAGTTTACACCAATTGAGCCTACCCTCGACTATGCTTTGCTTTGAGAAAAATCAGTTTCTTTGTGCAGTCCGATCGCCCGATCGTGCTATAGTATAATTTCCAGATAACTGAATCTGAAAAAACAAATGATTCAAACCCCACTAACGCCATTCAAAAACAAATTAAGCTCGGCTTTAACCAAGCAGCAAATCACTGTTTTACAAATCAATCTCGGCAAACGCTGCAATCTCGCCTGCACTCACTGTCACGTAGAAGCCAGCCCGAAACGCACCGAAGAACTTTCGCCGGAAATTTGCGAACAATTAATTGAAGTCATTCGCCGTTTTCCCCAAATTCAAACTGTGGATCTCACGGGCGGCGCGCCGGAAATGCTTTACGGTTTCAAACCTCTGGCGGAAGCTGCTAAAGCGACAGGAAAAGAGGTAATCGTGCGCTCTAATTTAACGATTTATTTTGAAAAAGGGTTTGAAGGTATTCCCGAATATTGCGCGCAAAACGAACTAAGAATAGTTGCTTCTTTGCCCTGTTATTTAGCTGATAATGTTGACAAAATGCGCGGTAGTGGCGTTTTTGACAGTTCGATTCGAGGGCTGCAAAAACTGAATCAATTGGGATACGGGAAAAAACCCAATTTAATTTTAGATTTGGTTTACAATCCGCAAGTGCCGGCGACAGAAAAGTTTGTGCTAGCGCCGGAACAAACTAAGTTAGAACAAGATTACAAGGCTTATTTAGCAAAAAATTTTGGAATTTGTTTCGATCGACTCTTCACAATTACCAATCTCCCCGTGGGCAGAACTAAGCTGCATTTGGAACGCAAACAACTGCACAAGCCTTATTTGGGATTTTTGGAAGACAATTTTAATCCCGGTACAGTAGACTATTTAATGTGCAGAAATGAACTGTCGATCGACTATTTAGGCAATGTTTACGACTGCGATTTTAACCAGATGGAAAATTTGCCTGCAATAACTAGCAGGGGGGAAAAAATAACGGTGGCTAAATTGCTGGAATCGGGCAGTTTGGATGCGATTCATGAGGTGCAAACTGCTGCTTATTGTTATGGCTGTACTGCTGGTTGCGGTTCTAGTTGTGGGGGTAGTTTGATTTGATTTTACGGGATGATTCGATCGGGCAACCGCAGATGGGGCGGATTAACGCTGATGAACGCTGATGTTGCAACCGCAGATGGGGCGGATTAACGCTGATGAACGCTGATGTTTTTATGATAGGAGTGTGAGTAATGAACGATCGGCAGCAGGATGGGAAAAATCGACCGCCTTCTAATAAGTGGAAGTTGATTTTAGGGATTGGTTTGGCTGTGGCTTTAATTGCGGCGGCTAGGGTTTTTAACGTTCAAGGTTTGATTAAGAATGCGTTGGAATCGATCGCCAGTCTCGGCCCTTGGGGCCCGGCTGCTTTTATTTTCATTTATATCTTAGCAACAATTCTGTTTATTCCCGGTTCTTTGCTGACTCTCGGTGCAGGTGTTTTATTTGGAGTTGTTGGCGGTTCGGTTTGCGTTTCGATCGGCTCTATTTTAGGCGCTACTTGCGCTTTTTTGACGGGGCGATATTTAACTCGCGACTGGGTTTCCAAACAAATAGAAAACAATCAAAAATTTCAAGCAATTGATGCAGCAGTCAAGCAAGAAGGATGGAAAATTGTTTTGCTGGCGCGACTTTCTCCGATTTTTCCGTTTAATTTGCTTAACTATGCTTTTGGAGTTACGCAGGTATCCCTGAAAGATTATTTTTTCGCCTCTTGGATCGGTATGATCCCCGGCACTGTAATGTATGTTTATATCGGTTCCCTGGCCGGTAGTTTGGCGGCACTCGGGGCAGGCGGGCGATCGCGCACTGCTGCGGAATGGGCCCTCTACGGCGTTGGTTTGCTGGCAACGATCGCCCTTACCGTTTACGTCACTCGCTTTGCCAAAAAAGCTTTAGAAAATAAAATTTCTCCATAAGATTGCAGCGAGATTGCAGCGAGATTGCAACACAAGTTTGTAATTTTGTCAATCCGCAGTTTCCCAGAGACCTTTATACACTTATAATTCAGAAAACTCCGTATTTTCTCTGTGTTCTTTACAATTATTATGTTATACAAAAGAAGTAGATATTAAAGATATCGCAAATTTGCGATAGCAACCAGCTCAGTCATGAGTTTTAAATTTTAACTTGATGCCATTACAAAGTCCGATCGAAATTTATTTTGAATAGCACAGTCCGGGACGCATCAATACCAGAGAAACCGGGTTTTTCAGAGAAATTAAGGGCGAAGTCCTACATTTTCGTAAAAAGACCCGGTTTCATAGTGAGTCCTACAGAAGTTAAATGCAGATTTACAGCAGGAAAATTTCCGATCTAAGCGTGCGAATCGAAGGTAACTTAGGTCTAGGCTTTAAAACTTCTAGACTCTAACTTCAGAGAGAATATTTGACGATGCAAAACCGAGCCAATAAATCCTGCACCGCACCCGCCCCGCAGCCAAATCCCACGAAAAAGCTGCGCCAATTTTGGCAAAATCTCAGCGGTGGTGCTCAGTCGCGCTGGCAGCAACTTTACAGCCTTTGGGAGCACAGGCGGCAGCGCCGCCACTTGTTAACCCTACTAATTCTGGGAAGCACTGCTTTAACAATTAGCGCTACGGCTTGCATCAGCTATTTTTTTGTGCGCGGATTGATTCTCGACAATTCCAAGCAAATAGTGATATTAAAACTAGAACAAGGCATCGAAGAAATCGATCGCTGGCTCAGCAACCGCAAAGCAGAAATAGAAAGTATCGCTTACTCTCCGACTGTTCGCACTCTCGATTGGAAATTAGTTGAACCTCTCTTGCAAGGAGAAACCTACAGGTTAAAAGAGTATTTTATCCTGTCATTAATTCAGCCCGACGGTTCGTTGCGCAATACTTTAGGCAATGGCTCGAACGTCAAAGACCGCAAATACTTTAAATCGTCAATGGCAGGAAATACAACTGTTTCCGATCCGCTCGTCGGCCGTTCTACAAACGTTCCATCGATCGTAATTTCTACACCGCTGTGGGCATTGCCCCCGATTCCCAATCGAGTAATTGGAGTCCTTTCAGGCAGCATTAGATTAGACAGAATAATCAATGTGACAAATAGCTTGCAGTACGGTTCGGAGAGTTATGCTTTTGCGCTAAATTCCGAAGGAGTACCCATAGTTAATGCCAGCTCCAACTTAACAGGAAATCTCGATCGATCGACCGCAAGCTTTTTAAACTCCAAAGATTCCGAACTAGCAGAAATCGCGCGCCACATGACCGCTCGCCAGATAGATATTAAACTGGTGAAAATAAATGAGAAATGGGTTTATGTCGCCTACGCTCCCCTCAATGAAGTTAACTGGTCGATGGCGTTAGTAATTCCGCGCAACAATATTGAATCTCAACTGCAAGCCTTAAATCTACTGGCATTCATCGGGTGCGGGTTGCTAGTTCCGGCAATGCTAGCAGCAATTTGGCTGATTTATTCCTCAGAACAAAACCGCGTTCAAGCCGAGCGAGAAGCCATGCTCAACCGCATTTCTGGACGGATTCGCGCTTCCTTGGAATTAGACCAAATCGTGCAAAGTACGGTAGAAGAAATAGTAAATTTGCTACATTTAGAACGCGCAGGTTTTGGTTGGTACGAACCCCAACAGAAAACCTTACAAATATTGTGGGAATCCGGTTCATCTGAGAATCAAAAACAAATCCTCACGTTTGAACCGCATTTTGCAGGAGATTTGTCAGTTCGCCTGGAACAAGGCGAGCCAATAATCCTAGATAGCGATACTTTGCCTGAAAGCACAAATCAGCCTTTAAAATTACAAGCTAACAGCTATTTAGCCGTGCCCGTTCGGGTGCAAAACCAGGCCCAGGGTTATTTAGTTTGCAGCAGGGCTACTCATTGGTTGTGGATGGGTGAAGAAATTCAACTGTTAAAAGCTGTGGCGGATCAACTGGCGATCGCCATTACTCAATCTCACCTTTACAGCCAAACTCAAGACCAAGTAAAACTGCTCAACAGCACAATAACAGAGCTCAAAAAAACCCAAGCTCATTTAGTTCAAAACGAAAAAATGTCTTCTCTCGGTCAAATGGTAGCCGGGATTGCCCACGAAATTAACAATCCAGTTAACTTCATTTTTGCGAACTTGCCCTACACGAGTACGTATACTGAAAATTTGCTGTCATTAGTGAATTTGTACAGGCAAACTTTCTCAGAAATCCCGCCCGAAATTGAAGATTTTACCGAAGAAATTGACTTAGCATTTATCGAAGAAGATTTGCCGCAGATGATGAATTCTATGAAAATCGGAGCCGAACGCATCCGCAGCATAGTTCTTTCCCTGCGCAATTTTTCTCGCCTGGATGAGGCAGATAAAAAACTGGCCGACATTCACGAAGGAATTGACAATACCTTGTTGCTGCTTTCCAACAGCCTCAAAAATGGAGTTTCGGTAGTTAAAAGATACGGCAAACTGCCATCCATCGAGTGCTATCCGTCTCAGTTAAATCAGGTATTTATGAACTTGCTAAGCAACGCGATCGACGCTTTGAAAGAGAGCGATCGTCCCGATCGAAATATTACGATCGTCACTGGAGTATTTTTATCAAACGGTACGAAGTTTCTCAGAGTGACGATCGCCGATAACGGTCCGGGAATTCCCGAAGATGTTAAAGCGCAAATTTTCAACCCATTTTTTACTACTAAACCCGTGGGCAAAGGCACGGGTTTGGGATTAGCTATTAGTTATAAAATTGTAGTTGACGGCCACGGCGGCAGCATCAAAGTTTCTGAAAATCGCGGCGGCGGTACGAAGTTTACTGTGGAAATTCCGATTAGCAACCGTCAGGAAGAAGGAAGCAAAAATAACGAACAGAGGAGTTCGGCAGTTCGATCGTACTGATACCAAATCCGGGCCCAGCGAAGCGGAGGGTTGTAAACCCCTTTATTCTTTAATCGGCCAAGGACATTTTGTTTGTGTAGTTTGACCTCGAATTCGTATGACGGGCGCTTCGCCACATACGAATTTGAGGTCAAAAGGTTTCAAGCGCCGAGCGATAACGGGTATATCTACCCTCCGCTTCGCTTCGCCCGGATTTGGTATAAGATAATAGTCTCTGCTGAAAATGACAGAAGAGGGATTACACTCAACTCAGAGTACACAACTCCTGCACTCTATCTAACTCTAGATCGTCAAAACGATCGACCGTCCAGTTAGCTCGGCGATGGATCATGTGAAACGGGTAAGTATGAGTCACTCCCGCTACTTGAATACCAGCTTTTTTCGCCGCTGCAATTCCGGCAAAAGTATCTTCAATAGCCAAACATTCACCCGGTTGCAAGTTCCAGTCGGGATATCGTTCGTTCAGGCGTTCTACTGCTAGTAAATAGCCGTCGGGTTCGGGTTTGCTCGCCGTCAAGTCGTCCCCTGCAACAATTAACTCAAAGTTGTCTGCTAAACCGGCCAACTTTAATACTAATTCTATTTCCGATCGCACTGCACCGCTAACTACGGCCATTTTTAAACCGGTCGATCGCACTTTAGCAATAAAGTCTGCCAGTCCCGGATAAATCGGCAGCGTTTCCAAACTATCCAATTGAGTTTTGTAAGCTTCTGCCTTGCGCAATAACAGTCGATCGAGATAAGTTTCTGTCAAAAAGCGCCCCCGCCGATTGAACAGTTCGACAATGCAAGCGCGATCGCTTTTTCCCAAACAAACTTCTCGAAACTCCCCTGGTTTGAGCCGCAAATTTTCTTCCAGCATCAATCGATCGATGATTTGCTCGTGAATCGATTCATCATTAATAATAACGCCATTAAAATCAAATAAAACTGCTTTTAAATTCATTAGTCATCAGTCATTAGTCATCAGTCATCAGTCATCAGTCATCGGTCATCGGTCATTAGTTTGGTCAATCAAGCCGGTGCTGCAATGCCCGGTAAATCTCCATTAAAATCAGGAGAGAGATTGTCTGTCGGATTCCACGACTTCGCCGCCGACACCTGTTCTAAATCTTGTCCCGGTAAAGGTTTAACAGCTTGCGTTACCTGATGCACCCACCAGTGTTCCTGAGTTTGCACCGCCGCAAATCCAGCCGCCCCCATCCAAGCATCGACGCTGCCGGCTGCGTAAGACTTAATATAAGGCTCTTCAAATACTTCTGTCAGCCACTCTGTCTGCCGCAAAGTTTTCTGATTCCCGTCCAAAATTGCCACCTGTCCCCCCACTCCCAGCAGTCGAAAACTTTCGCGCAAAATTGATCGCGATACAGTCGGTGGCGTTTCATGAAACAGCAGGGAAGCTGCAACTAAATCGAAGCTGCTGTCTGGAAAACCGGTACTTTCGGCATTTCCGTGCAGCCACTCGATATCCAATCCAGCTTTTTGAGCTTTAATTTCGGCAACTACCAGCATATAAGGCGATAAGTCGAGGCCGACAACTTGTGCTTGGGGAAAAGCTTGTTTCAGCATCAAAGTTGTCGAACCGGTGCCGCAGCCCAAATCGAGGATGCGCCGCGGTTTAACCCTTACAGCGTCAATTAAACCTTGCCTGACAAGTGTTTCGTTGGGAGGCAAAACATATTGGGTAATCGGATCGTAGGAAACGGCGGCATTGGCGTTGAAATAGCCGCCTTCAATGCCGTGAAAGTTTTGGCTGCTGTAATATTCGGGATAAATTAAATTAGGTTGGCGGTGGCGATCGGCTGCTGTTTCCCAGTCGATACTTTGGTAAAATCGTTTCAGTTCTGTTTCGTCGATCGCCAGTCGAATTAGGGGCGATAAAAAACGCTCGAAAATTGTATCCTTGCGAACAGCCATAAAACTCCTTTTATCCTAAATAATTTTATCCTAAAATAAGGCATAGCACGATGATGCTCTGCGTCCATACCACTATAACGCGCAATTTGGCGAATCGCTTCCATCCTAACTACAAACAATTTTATCCGTCCAAAACTTTACCAAGTCGGGTCAAAATAAATATTAATTGTGACTTGTTCTTTTCCCGAAGGTACGCCAGAAATGCAAGCACAAATCGTTTGTCCCCCGTCAATTTCCACTTCGCAAGCGTGACAAGAACCCATCCGACAGCCAGTAGGAATGCAAACCCCAGCTCGATCGGCCACATCTAACAATAGCTCTCCCGCTTCAGCTTCAACCGTCACATTATCCGGTAAAAAAACCACTTTTGTCATTAAAATATATTCTCCTACTAACTAAACAGCAATTTCTAACTAATGACTAATTGGTAATTGGTAATTGGTAATTGGTAATTGGTAATTGGTAATTGGTAATTGGCGATCGGTAATTGGTAATTGGTAATTGGTAATTGGTAATTGGTAATTGGTAATTGGTAATTGGTCATCGCTCGACTGTCAACTATCAAATGCCAACTGTCAACTGTCAACTGTCAACTGTCAACTGTCAACTATCGACTGTCAACTGTCAACTGTCAACTGTCAACTATCAACTATCAACTGTCAACTCAAAATCTGCTTCATATCTAAATGCTTTTCCACCGTATCTGCCAGAGAATCTAACAGAAACTCTCGATGTTCTCGGTAATTGGGAATACCCGTAGGGAGAGCGCGAAGTCCCCGCTGCTGGCGCAAGTGATTCAACCAAGCCCGCCGCCAAGCTCCGTTATCAAAAATACCGTGCAAATAAGTACCCCAAATTGATTGAGAATTGTTGACCATACCCAAAGTAGCATCATCAAACAGCCAATTAATTGCATCGGATTCCAGCATTTGCGTTCTTCCTTGATGGATTTCGTAACCTGCAACCGGCAAACCCTGTTGGGGGTAATTAGAGGTAACAAGCCGCTGGCGGGCAATTTTGTGAGGAGCGATCGAAGTTTTTAAAGGTAACAAACCCAGCCCTTGAAACTCTCCTTTTTCCCCTTCTAAACCTTCGCGATCGCTGATACTTTCTCCCAGCATTTGGAACCCCGCACAAACTCCCATCACCGTACCGCCAGCTACCAAGTAATTTTGAATGGTTTTTGCCATACCCGTTTGCCGCAACACCTGCAGATCGGAAATTGTCGTTTTAGAACCCGGTAAAATCACCGCATCAGGATGGCCTAAAGGCTCTTTGGGGCTGACATATCTTACAGTGACAGTAGTTTCCGACTCCAGCGGGTCGAAGTCGGTAAAATTAGAAATGCGGGGCAAACGAATGACTGCAATATTGAGGTCAGTTTGAGTATGGCGAGAGCGCCGATCGAGCAAATCGAGAGAATCTTCTGCGGGAAACACTTCATCGATCCAAGGAATCACTCCAATTACCGGAATTCCCGTGCGTTTTTCCAACCACTCAATCCCCGGTTCTAAGATCGATCGCTGACCCCGAAACTTATTAATAATTACCCCTTTAATTAAAGCTCTTTCCTCCGGTTCCAGCAACTCCAAAGTACCGACAACATGAGCAAAAGCCCCGCCCCGATCGATATCAACTACCAGCAAAGTCCGAGCGTTCAAATACTTAGCTACCCGCATATTTGTTAAATCGCGGTGCTTGAGATTAATTTCCGCGGGGCTGCCGGCTCCCTCGCAAACCAACAGATCGAATTCATGGGAAAGAAATTCCAAAGATTCTTTAATAACTTGCCAGCCGACATCAAAATACTGCTCGTAATATTGGGCAGCTCGGGTATTTCCCACAGCTTTGCCTTTGAGAATCACCTGAGAAGTCATATCACCTTGCGGCTTGAGCAAAATGGGGTTCATTTCCACCCAAGGAGGCACCCCCGCAGCCCAAGCTTGAATGGCTTGAGCGTAGCCAATTTCTCCGCCTGCTGCAGTGACGTAAGAATTCAGTGCCATATTCTGACCTTTAAAAGGAGCCACCCGCCAATTCCGGCGCGCAAAGATCCGGCACAAAGCAGCAACAAGTAAAGATTTTCCAGCGTGGGAGGTTGTTCCCACGACCATAATTGCTTTCATAAAATTTGTCTTATCCGCAAGCTTTTTGCCGTTTTTGCCATTCTAGCCTGACTTTTGAAGGAAGAAGGAGACAGGAGGCAGGAGACAGGAGGCAGAAGCACAATAACTCTCAACTCAAAACTCGCTTGCGAGCACACTTGGCACCCCCTGGGCTAGACGCTGAGCCCCTACTCCCGAACAACTGTCCCAGGTCAACTGTCAACTGTTTAAGGCGAGGGTTTTGATTCGCCGCCGACATTCTCAGACTTTGATTCTTCTGCTTGTTGGGCCGCTTCAACGAGTTTCGGATCGGGGGGATTCGGGCGAATTAATTGAGATTCTGCTATTTCTTCGATCGCGCTTTCTGTAACTGCATCCACCACCGTTGCGGACACATCAACTTCCAGGCGTTCGATCGGATCGCCGGGACCGGGTTCTTCTGCTGGGGGAGCAAAAACTACCTCGGGAATGACTGTTTCCAGAGGAGGGGCCGGAACTTGTGGTTCTATCTCTTCTGTCGCGCTGGGTTTGGGACTTGCTGGAACAGGTCTTTCCAAAGCTTCAGGCCTTGTAGCTGACTCAGTTTGAGAATTCGATCGCCCATCTTCTTCGCTTTCTTGCGCTTTTGCCTGCTCAGTTGCAATCAACTCTGCCATTGCTGCCACATCCGGCGGAAACGTCACTGCTTGACTCGGTACCGCAGTCGCACTCTGTGTTTCTGCTGGGGCTAATTCCGCTTCCTGCACGGGAGCGCTTTCAGGTGCTGGATTTGCTGGAGTTGCGGTGTCAGGGGCGATCGCTCCAGCAGCCGGTGCAGTTGCTGGCGGCTTAGCGGTGGCGGGCTTGTTTTTACTCGCATTCCCGCCCAACAAACCGCCCAGACTGTTTTTGAAATTGCCTAACAAGCCACCGAAACCGCCGGATTTTTTAGCGACTTTGGCATCGGGCTTGCTCGTGGCAGGGGCCGGTTGCGACTCTTTAGCAACAGCAGGTTTTGGGGCGATCGATTCAAATCCACCTGCTTCCGGCTGCTGTTTGACCTCTGGCTGAGCCTCTACTGGCTCTAGGACTGGTTCTGGAGCAATTTCTGAAATTTCTGAGACCAGCGGCGGTTCGCTGCTTGGGGTTGATTCTGGAGGGGATGGCGGAGTTGGGGCGGGAATGTCGGCAACAAATACCGCTTCAGTTACCGCCGGTGTCGGCTCTGGGGCGGGGACTTCCGGGACGATCGAACTTTCTGCGATCGGTTCCGCTACTGGAGGAACTGCCGGCTGTTCCTCTAGCTTTACTTCGGCGGTAGGGGGAACGGGTGCGGGAACAGCATCAGCTTTCGGCTGCTTCGATCGCACGAATTTCGGTTTTTTCGGTGCGGGTGCTTTTTCTTGCTTCTTGCCAAACAAACCCGCGATCGAACTGCCCGCAGCAGCAACCTGCAAATTCGCAGCCGCGGCAGGAATCGGCGTTTGTTGGGCAACAGGCGTCACTTGCCTGCGCAAAACCAGAGTTTGCCAGCCAAAGGAGCCCAGCAGGGCCACGCCCGCCATTTGACCCAGCAGAAGAGCACCGGTAATTCGCCCCGCACAAGCCCATAAAACTAACGCATAAAAAAGTCCTACTCCACTCCAAACAAAATCGCTTTTGCGGTGAACTTCTGGAAAAAAGAAGGCTGCCATGTAAATACTAAAGCTGCCCAGACCGACTGCTAACGCCAGGATGTATGCAAGCATTTTGTCGGTACCTCCGCTGTGTCAAATAACTGTTAACGGCTAATTTTACCTTCGAGGCGTACAGATCGACTTCCCCCGCAATCATTAGATACATCTGTTGCCTTCCCAATTTCTCACTCTGACCCTCTAGAGCGTGTTTTTAAACTTTGCCTTCAGATCTCGATCCCCCTAAATCCCCCTTAAAAAGGGGGACTTTAAGACTCTTGCTCCCCCCTGAGTAGGGGCAATCCCCCCGTGGTTGCCCTGCTGGGGGGGATCTAGACTTTGAAAACACGCCCTAGTCGCTCACCCCCTCACCCCCTCACCCCTCTCCGCATTTTCCCGGACCCAAGTCAGCTTGTACCGATCGCGATCGTGGTCACTTTAGCATTCGCACGCGATCGCACCAACTCTCCTGCAGGGTTCTGTATTTTGGTAGATGTAACGCAGGCAATTTCCACGTGCATCTATATTTTGGAGAGACCCACCATGCTTGAAAAACTGCTGTTAGCCGCCGCTTTAACCCTATCGCTGCAGATTTTTGCCGGAGCCAGTCATTCAGCAAAATTACCTAAAAGTTATGTATTTCGATCGCTCCTGAATCCAGCAACCGTGCCCAAACCCTCTACCGGTTGCAGCAACGTTATTTGTTCGGGCGATCTCTTCGGGCAGATCCTTCCTGCGGGGGAATCCACAAATTACAGCCGCTGATTGATGTTTTCCCTTGTTTTTCCTTCGGGCGATCCCTATTAAATAAAAAAATTGGTTTTCCGACACTGAGGCGGGAACTTTTTAAATTTTAAACCGTCACCAGCTAGATGATTCTTTCGGCTCGATCGTCTAAATTAGTCTAAATTAAACTATTATTCCCAACACCCGCCTAAAAAATGTGTTGACAGCTATCTTAGTTTTATTCTTAGGTTTAACTCCGTGGCTGCTATCTCTGTGGGTAATGCGCAAAGCCCAAACCCAGGCCAGTGAAAGAATTGCAGCGGCAAGATTAGCTGTAAGGGTCAGACCGCTACCAACACAAGGGATACCAGCCGATCGCACCTACATAGAAGGCGTCGGTTATCTGGTTGGGGACATCACTTGCGAGTACAATGCGCGGTCTAGTTACATTCGCTGTGCGGTTAATCCGTCAGGCCCTTGTAAAGATTGTTCTCAGTATAAAGCCCGAACTATTGACGATTCGATCTAAAAGATGTAACTTGAATTTGGGCTTATATATCCGTGCATTTGCGGGCATATTAATTGTTAATTAATATGTACCTACGTGCAAAAATGTATTGCAAGGATTTAGGGCAAAGATTTAGGGCAAGGATTTAGTACGAGGATTTAAGCTAGCCAGGATTTAAGTTCGAGAGAGTCCGAGATCCGCTGGCAAAATCCTATCTAAAGCCGATCTGAAGCAGTCAATTTAAAGCAGAACTCGGGCGAAAAGCAGAATTTAAATATCGCTGCGCGATCGGGGGAGCTAAAAATCTGACATTTGAGCTTAATTCCACTACATTTGCAGGGAATTGGGCGATTGCCAAAGGAACGATCCCGAAATCTATAATTGCAAGCAAAATTTGCAGGTCGAGCAAAATGGTGATATTGTGAGTTCGATCGTGCAAGAGTTCAAAACAGCCGCGGGCGATCGAGCCTGCAGTTAGTCGAACAGAAAATTTTGCAGCCAGCATTATTTTGAGTGACGAAAAAGGGGTTCGGAAAAATTGCATATAATTTTCCGAGTGATGGGTTATGGGTTATGGGTATCTGATGAAATACGGCACGACAAATTATCAAGGGCATCTACACAACAAAAATCCCGCTAAAAAATTAATTTTATAATTTTCATTCAGCGGCAAAGCAGGGTATGCCAGTTGAAAGTAAGAGTAGAAATTGGGCGATCGAAACTTAGGCAAACACACTACTTGCAGGCACCAGCAAAAAAGCGATTCCCGCAGGACCCGATCCCCCTAAATCCCCCTTAAAAAGGGGGACTTGAAGACTCTGACTCCCCCCTTAAAAAGGGGGACTTGAAGACTCTGGCTCCCCCTTT
>JAAUPF010000291.1 GCA_012034575.1 Richelia sp. CSU_2_1
CACTTTATCCGCGCAAGCTGGCGACGACTACCTCTCGGGCGAAGGTGGCCGATGACATCCTGAATGCAGGTACTGGCAAGCGATTCCCTTTACGGCGGCGACGGCAAAGACGTTCTCGATGCCGGAAGTGACAACGACTATCTGTGGGGAGGTCAAGATGATGACACCTTATCCGCCCAAGCTGGCGATGACTACCTTTACGGCGAAAACGGCGATGACATCCTCGATGCTGGCACCGGCAACGACAGCCTCTACGGTGGCGACAACAAGGATACGCTGTTCGGTCAAGCTGGCAATGACTTATTAGAAGGCGGTTTCGGCGATGACTCGCTGCTGGGAGGCGACGATAATGACACGCTTCTCGGTCAAGCTGACAGCGACACTCTCGAAGGCGGCGCGGGCAACGACTTTCTCGAAGGCAATTCCGGGACTGACAAACTGTTCGGGCAACTCGGCGACGACTCCCTCGACGGCGGTACGGAAAATGACACTCTCGAAGGTGGCGACGGCAACGACTTGCTGGATGGCGGCGACAATAACGACAGTTTGTTCGGACAAGCTGGCAACGATACGGTTATCGGCAACCGCGGCGACGATATTGCTGACGGCGGTTTGGGCGATGATTTGCTGCAGGGCAATGAAGGGCGCGATCGAATTTTCGGTCAATCCGGCTTCGATACTCTGTTCGGCGGTGGCGACGGCGACACCCTCTGGGGAGGCAACGACGCTGACATTTTGCAGGGAGAATCCGGCGGCGATACCTTGTTCGGCGGTTTGGGCGACGATACCCTCGACGGCGGCGAAGATAGCGACAGCCTTTACGGTGAAGCGGGCGCGGATACTCTCGCGGGCGGCAGCGGCGACGACATGGTTGACGGCGGTACTGAAAATGATACTCTCTCCGGCAACGACGGGCGCGATCGACTGTACGGACGCCAAGGCAATGATTTGTTAGAAGGCAATGCCGACAATGACGAACTTTGGGGCGGCGACAACGACGATACGCTGTTGGGACAAACGGGAGATGACATTCTGCGGGGTGAAGCGGGCAACGACAGCTTGGAAGGAGGCGAAGGGGCCGATCGAATTTTCGGTCAAATCGGCAAAGATACCCTCTCCGGCAGCGAAGGCGACGACTACCTCGAAGGCGGCGCGGGCGATGATAGCATGACTGGCGGCGCAGGGGGCGATCGAATTTTCGGCAACGACGGCAACGATATCGCAGAGGGCGACGGCGGCGACGACTACATCGACGGCGGGGCGAACGACGATACTTTGTCCGGGGGTGAAGGGGTCGATCGAATTTTCGGTCAATCGGGCAACGACAGCCTGGAAGGCAACGACGATAACGACTTCCTCGACGCCGGAACCGGCAACGACACCCTGTGGGGCAACGACGGCGATGACGAACTCTACGGCCGCGAAGACCGAGATTACATCGACGGCGGCATTGGCCGAGACAAAATTTACGGCGGCGATGCAGCAGATACCTTGTTCGGACAAACCGGCAACGACGACATTGACGGCGGTTCGGGCGATGACTCAATTTCCGGCGGTGACGGGGCAGACAACATTTGGGGTCAAGCAGGCAACGACTTCATCAACGCGAACGCAGGGGATGACTGCATTTGGGGCAACGAAGACGATGACACGATCCTCGGAGAAGCGGGAAGCGACAACATCGATGGCGGTTCCGGCTACGACAGCATCGACGGCGGCGCAGGCAACGACCAACTAATCGGCGGTACGGGCAACGACCAATTAATCGGAGGCGCGGGCAACGATACTGCTGACGGCGGCATCGACGACGACCAACTGTTAGGCGGGTCCGGCAACGACCAACTTTCCGGCAGTCAAGGGCAAGACAGCATTTTCGGCGAAGTCGGAGAAGACACTCTCTACGGCGGCGACGAAACCGACTTGATGGACGGCGGCGCGAGTAACGACTTGGTTTACGGCGATAGCGGCGACGACACGCTGACGGGCGATTCCGGCGACGACACTCTCGCAGGCGGCAGCGGCAACGACTTGATGGGAGGAGGCAACGGCGACGACTTGCTACTCGGCGAATGCGACGATGACACGATGCTGGGAGGCGCTGGCAAAGATACCCTCGACGGCGGTTGCGGCAACGACTTGCTAGCCGGGGAAGCAGGCAGCGACAGCCTTTACGGCAATGAAGGCGACGACAGCATCGACGGCGGCAGCAGCGATGACACCCTCGCGGGCGGTAGCGGCAATGACTTGCTGGACGGTAGCAGCGGCAACGACAGCCTTGACGGGAATGACGGCGACGACAGCCTCTACGGCGGTTCGGGCAACAACGTGCTCAACGGCGGAAACGGCGAAGACTCCTTGTTTGGAGGCAGCAGTACCGATTTGTTCGTGCTCTCACCAAGTGCGGGATTTGATAATATTTTCAGCTTCCAGGCCGATCGAGATTACTTCGGACTCACCGGGAATCTCACTTTTGACCAACTGCAAATCGCTCAAGGCACGGACACTTATACTAACGATGCTTTGATTAGCATTGCGGGAAGTGGCGAACAATTAGCATGGTTGAAAGACTTTCAATTCGATCTAATCAACAGCTCTCACTTTGTTACTTACACTCCCGACGGCACGTTACCCGAAGCTTTCAATACTCCCTCAAATATCGATCCTTTAACGGGAGAACCTGTTGACAGCGAAGATGTTGGTAGCGAAGCTGACGACTCTTTAAGCGGCGGAATCGATGATGGTTCGTTAGGTTCAATTCCTGAATTTGCGCCCTCTCAAAACAGCACGACAGTTGAAGAATCTACCTTCACTCTTGAAGGATTAACAACAGGTACTGAGGCGGGAATGCTAACAGCAACTGATGGAAGTACAACCACTGATGATATATTGCTCAACGGCGGTTCAATCCCCAGCATGAACTTTGAGGGTCAAAACGATGATGACATTTTGATCTACGACAACAATAACAGTTTGTTCGGCTCTGTTAGCAGCGCTCAAACTCAGCCAATTATTCCTTTGAACGGCACGACAGTTAATAGCGGGATTTCTCCAACAGCTAGTAATTCTGCCAGTGACAACGACCTGTTAATTACTCCGGCTGCAAGTCCCAGCGATCCGCTAGCAAATAGCGATTTAACTGGCATTTCGATCGTGTAGTAATTGTAGATGGTTGAGGGCGATCGAATACATTAAAAACCCGGTTTCTTGAAGAAACCGGGTTTTTTGGAGTAATTTTGTAGAGCGGCTTTCGTCCGTCCGCTGCCATGACGTGTTAGATTGCGTCGGTGCTGGAATTGGATTGCTCAACGCGCTGCTGATGTATCAAAATAGGCAAGCAACAAAGTCTCAACGTAAGCCACCAGATATATGACATCAATGGACTCATAAACTCACTATCACTAATTAGACCATGAGCCATACGATTTCTTAGGTTACTACCAGCATGTTCGACCAGTAGGCATTTCAAATCAAATAACGTATTTTCATCGAAGATAGAGGTTATCTCTGGACGGTTGAGAGTAGAATTCAAGTTATGCTCGTTCTGAATGCCAGAGTCATCAAGTCCCGAAGTAATTATCCCTCTTCGCCACATAATGTAACGGACGGAGTTTTCAATTTGGGGAATTAAGATGTGTGTAGATGTGAAAAAATCTCCAGTTAATCCAGCATATAGTCCCTTAGCGAAAAGGTACTCCCGTTCAGGGGGAACAAATGGGCTATGCGAAATGATTGAGAGCATGTCATTGAGCCGTACACCATGCTCTAGATTAATTTGATATCTAGCTGGCTCAACATATGCTTGAGCTTGCAGATTCTGATAGTAAATGGCATTTCGACACATCTCAAAGCGAGTTGCAGCCTCCGCCTCTTCAGGATTGCTAGAAAGGACGGAACCCGGTTGACGAGCAGTAACTTTGCCCATTTCATTCATCATGACAACAGGAAAAAGATGAGATGCTACAAACTCACGAGCTTGCTGCTGTACTTGTTGGCTTAATCGAGAGACATTAGTTGGAGTACCTAAAAGAGCCAAAGCAAATAGAGCTTCTTGAAAGTCTTTGCCCCTGACATGATTTCTTGCTTCCTCTACCCACTCGCTAATATCCATTTCGTGAGAACTGGTAATCATCTCATTGCGAGTTTCTTCCTGATACTGAAGAAGAAGCCTATGAACTTCCTCAGCTCTCGCTTTAGCACCTACGGTTTCCTCTTTTGTGCCTCGAATACTTCTAAATGCCTCAACAGCTTGTTGTAAAAAGTGCGATGCAACTATGTAACTTGAGGGAGTTCTAGAAAGGGCAGCCTGGGCTTCTTTAACATAAGTTTCAGCGGCTGACATCGAAGCATCAAGTTCCTTGCTGTAGTCCTTCTCCATGCGATGCCATACGGCTTTAATACCCCAGAGTGTTCTTGCTCTACGCCAATCAGAGCTTGATTCTGCTAAAGTCGCAGCTTTTTCAGAAAGGGCTGCGTATTTTGATGGATCTCTAAATTGACACTCTTGCAATAGCTCCATTAACTTTGCAGATAACCATAGAGGGTCTTCCCCGTTGTAGCGATCGAGAACTGCTTCTATGTGTGAGAAAACAACCTCATCCTTGTGTTTGATTTTGCGTGCTAATCGTAGCGCCCGTTCCATTCTGTCAACACAGTGCGTCCAATGTTCAGGGCTTTCTAAAGTGGTTGCTGATTGTAGATAAGCAGGAATTGCTAGCTGAGCCATCCGATAATCACGCCGCCTAACCCAGAGAATATCTGCTACTCGTGCTTGAAGTTCAGGATCTGATATTTCGGGTGCAATACCAGCAAGGAACTCTAGGTGATCATCCGTAAGATTCTTAAAAATATCAGCAAAAAACTCTTCAGTTGATTCTGGCTTAATTGCGGCACTGGTCACTACTGCCAGAACTACAAACACAGCTTGATCTCTAAGGTTTCCTGCTTCTTGTGCTTCTTGCGATTTCTTCGAGAAGGCACTGTCATAAGAGAGACAATCTTTCCGTTCACTGCCGTTGACTACATCCTGCCAACAAGCATTATTAAAGTCATCTTTGGTAAGAGGCGGATTCAATCGCGACATAGCAATAATTTATTCGTTCATTTTCTACTTTACCAAATTTTTGTCAGGTTGGCTTGACTTTCAGCACTGACAGATAACCTTTCAACAACTGTCCTCACCAGCAGCTTAAGCAAGCTAACTTATAATTGTGTCGCAGATTCTACTTCTAAATATTCAGCATTCACCAGTTCGAGCGCAGGCTTGAGATCGAAATACATTGTGCGGTGCTGTTTCCCGATCGAATTGGTCGTAGGAATTTTTTTAGATATTTTTCTGCTATAGCTGGTTTAAGAGTTCTGTGGGGGAATAAATGGGGAGGTTGCTACCAATGAAGTCTCTCCGATCGCGGGTATTGCTGAAGTCCATTTTCAGAGGCGATCTTTCCAGTAGCTTGGATCGCGACGACAACTCACGATCGCAGCAATAACGATTCTGTCTGGATAGACTCGATATAAGATGGCATAGGAAAATTTGAGGGTCAAATAACGACGAATCTGGTCTTCAACGATCGGCCAGCGTTCTGGTGATCCAATAATTTTAAATATGGCGTTTTCTATCGTGTCGATGAAATCTTGGTGTCTGTCTTGTTGGGCAAAGAATTGCACAGCCTCTGCATATTCTTGCAGGGCTGCTGGGTGAAATTCATATTTCATTTCTGTGCGAGTTGCCGTATTTGGGCCAAGGCAATATCTCCGGGAATGGTTTGAACTGCGCCGCGATCGATTTCGGCAATCCGTTCCCGAGCTTTTTTCACTCCTTCGATCGAGATATCTCGATCGATTTGGCTTGTCATGCTTTCCACAATTTTGTCAATGAGGATTGCTTTAGCTGCATCTGGTAATGCTGTTGCCTCTGAAATTAGTTGGTCTAGGGTTAGCATTGAATCGTTTGGCTCTAAGGGACTAGCCTGATTTTAACATTACCGCACTTAACGGGTCATTTTGGTATCAAGTTTGAAATCTTACTTCGATCGCCCTGTCGGTGAGAAAAAGTGACACGATATTGTAAACTTACATAAATTAGCTCGCTCGATTTAAGATTTGAGGTTGGCGTTCCATATTCTTAAGCGTAGCAGACGATATCATGGAATGAACAGCCGACCAACCCCTTTGTAATTATCAAGATCTACAGCGATTTCGATTAGCCGTTCGGCACAACGCTCT
>JAAUPF010000060.1 GCA_012034575.1 Richelia sp. CSU_2_1
CTTTCAACTCAAAACTCAAAACTCAAAACTCAAAACTCCCGAACAACTCTCAACTCTCAACTCTCAACTATTTACCAATCAACCTCCGCCCTTTCTTCCAGCACCCGCTGGTAAACCCACTCGGTTTCTACCGCTAATTTCGGCCAGCTAAATCGGCGTTCTAAATCCTCATAAGCATTATCCACTAACCACTGTCCGTAACCGGGATTTTTCAGCACTTCCAAAATTCCCCAAGCTAAAGAATCGCTATTATTAGCTTGAGTAACAATTCCCGTTTTTGTATGCTGCACTACTTCAGGAAGTCCCCCAGTATCCGAAACCACTACGGGCACGCGCGCCGCAAAACTTTCTAAAGCCACAATGCCAAAAGGTTCGTACAAACTAGGAAACACCGCGCAGTCAGCTACCGTTTGGAATTTGTCGAGATGTTCTTCTAACATAAAACCTGTAAAATAACATTTGTTCCAAATTCCTAAGTTCCAAGCTTGATATTTGAGATGGTCTGTATTCCCACCTCCAACAATTACAATTTTTGCACACCCTCCCATTTCCCAAATTACTTTAGGCGCTGCGTTCAAAAATACCGAAATACCCTTTTCGTAGCTAATTCTTCCCACATAATAAACAATTTTTTCCTGGTCTGCTGCAAAATGCCGGCGAAAATCCATAGCGTCAAATTCGTGCCAGCGCGGCTTTTTCTCTGGGCGAATGCCGTTGTAAACTACCTCTATTTTGTTCCAAGGAGTTGCTAGTACCCGTTCGGCTTCCCGGCGCATATAATCGCTGCAAACAATGACGCGCCAAGCGTTGTAAGCGAGGTCGTTTTCCTTTTGGTTGATGTAACGCTGTCCGTCGTTGTGGATGCCGTTGTAGCGCCCGTATTCGGTGGCGTGAATGGTGGCAATTAGCGGTACTTTAAAGGTATGCTTGAGGGCGATCGCGGCGTCTCCTACCAGCCAATCGTGGGCGTGGATCAGATCGAATGGCCCTTCTTCTAGCATTAGTTTGCCGCCGTGGTGGCCCATACTTTCGTTGAGGTTGGCTACCCAATGGAAAAAGTCGCGGGCGTGCGCCACCACCACTCTATGCACCCGTATTCCTTCTACTACTTCGTACATCGGCGCGTGACCGAACTCTACTGTAATTAGGTGGATTTCGTGCCCTAATTTAACTAATTCGGGATACAGTTCCGATACGTGGCGGGCGATACCGCCTACGATTCTGGGAGGAAACTCCCATGCTAATACCAAAATTTTCATCTTTCTCCCCTCCAAAGAATTTACATATCTTAATGTTTAGAATTAACATTTTTATTGCAAGATGTGCGCCCTGGAATATTAGGAGATCGTAAATTTATGCCCAAAGTTCGATCGACCGATTTTCGATTTTAGATTTCAGATTTATATCAAATTGGGGTTGGTTGCTGGAATATACTTAGAGTTCGGTTGGGGTGGGTTTAGTGGATGTCTCATTTTCATCGATCGTCGCGCACCCGCCCCAAGAAAAATTATGGATAATTTACGGGAAGCGGCATCCCGCAGGTGGCTGTTGCAAAGTTTTTGTTTCTAACTTTTCTGCAAAATTGGCTGCAATTGCTGTCGAAAACTTGCCCAAGCAGCAACAGACTCAGAATTAGAAGCAACACCCTTGCGCATCAAAATCGCACCATCTTCAAAACCAATAATTCCGTATTCTCCAGAATTTGACATTCGATCTATCTGCGGCACAATCGCCTGTAACTGACTGCGTTCCGTGCGAAATGCGGCTTGATACCGTTGCAACTGCCACAAATCGGCAATTACATATTCCATTTTCACTATTTCCCGCCGATCGTTGCGCAATTCCAACATCGGAAACCGCAGAATTTCCCGGCGGCTTGATAAAATCGGGACGATCGTATTAGTAGCTGCCACGCTAGTATCCGGCGGAATTTGAGCCAGCAGGGGGCGCACTTGCAAAACGTGCTGCCACTGTGTGATTAAGGGAACTTGCACCCAAGGGTCGATCGCATCGGGCAAAATGAATGAAAAAGTTCGATTCGGGTTGGATGTAAAGGTAAAAAATAGCGACAAGCAGATGCACAAACTCCAAAAACGCCGAAACCTGGATGAAGAAGGCAGGGGAAACACTGCTGAAGGAAAACGCAAAAAGGTTTTTTCCCTGTTCGCTATCTTAGCTTCTTCCTGTTGGCGATCGGCCCACCACAGGATCGCCCCATAAAACAGCCCCGGAACTACAGTCATGGCATACCGAATGTTAATCGCCAGCACCGATTGTCCTTGAGCTGAAAACAGCTTTAATAGGGGAAAACCGGCGATCGCCCAGGAAGCCGGCGCTACGGCTGGAACAAAAGCCAGCGGCAACCACTGACCGACTAGGTATCTAATTTTACCAAAGAAAGGCGTAAATAATTCTACCAACAGCCGCCAAGGATTGCTTGCCATTCCCCACAGAATCTCTAAAGTCGAAGCTTCATCTCCCTCAGCATATTGACCGAAGCGTTCCATCATAAATCTCTGGGAGATATCAGTGGAAAATAACGGCATAATCAGATTGGTCAGAACTAGCATATAACCAAAACTAAGCACGCACACAGCCAAGCCGGTGAGAGGGTAGCGCCGGCTCAAAATTAGGTAAACTCCGACACCAAATAACACAACTCCGCCATCTTCTCGCACGGCCAAAATTAAAGTTGCAAGAATGCCAAACAGCGGCCACCAGCGCTTTTCCATTGCCAGCAGCAAGCTGAATACATAAAGCGGCATTTGGCAAATATCGTGAAAATTGCCTAAAGTCGGACCAATTACTGCATTAGCGCAGTAATAGCTGATAGCAATCGCCGCCGAAAGTTGCGGTTTTAGATAGTGTCGGGCCAGGGCGTAAAGTACCAAACCAGCTACTGAAATCAAAGTCACCTGCAACACTGTCAGAGTGACTGGCGAGGGAAACAGCGCATAAATTGGCAGCCACAGCATCAGCGCTGGGGTGAAATGCTGTCCTAACCTGTAGTAAAATACTTCAGGCAGCTCGTTATTGTGAACGACATTTGCGGACAAAGCCGAAGATAGGGAACTCTCAAACAAGCGACCGTGAGTGCCGTTCCAAAACACTTGGTTGAAAATGCCTTGGTCGTAAGTAGCGTAAAAGCTATAGTAGCGGTGCAGCGTCAGCAACAGACACAGCCCGAAAAAGGCGGCCGCCACCGTTATCACCACTCGCAGCGAGGAATTTTTATTACCGATTAAAAATATCATGCGCTAGATGTCGGAGTGAAAGAATCTTATGTGGGGGTTTGGGGCATCTCTAAGTCCCGCGTTATGTACCTGCGTTATGTACCTGCGTTATATACCTAGGTCGTAGAAATCCCGTCAGGTAACAACCCTCAACTCCAAGAAATAATTCTTTGGAAGCCCGCACCGCAATCTGTGATTCGTTGCAGGAGGATGTCACCGGAGAATAGCATAAATCTAAAGGGGATATTAAATTAAAGTAAAAAGTGAAATAACTCGGCTCGCCAATGGTCAATTATTTTCACCCGATCGAAAAGCTGAATAACCTGCATCCGGCGATGGGCGCTAGCGATACCGACTGTTCCCCCGAACAGGCGGACCATCAAGAGCCACCTCTCCAACTACTTTTGTTCGTAGACAAGCGCCCGTCTTCGCGCGAACAAAACAGGCACATCCGCAAATCCCTGCAAGCTTTGAAAGCAGACTGCGATTTTGAACTGCAAGTCATCGACGTGGGCGAACAGCCGGATTTGGCCGAACATTTTAAACTCGTAGCCACTCCTTCGCTGCTCAAAATTCATCCCGATCCGCGACAGACTCTCGCCGGCAGCAATTTGATCGCGCAATTGGAACACTGGTGGCCCCGCTGGCAGTTGTCCGCTCAAGAATACGCGACTCAGCAGCAAGCTGCTGCTATGACAGCAAATGCTCCCGATAAAACATCCAGATTTTCGATGGCTTGTGCTGCCGAGCTCGTGCAGTTGTCTGATGAAGTGTTTCGCCTGAAGCAGGAAAAAGAACACCTGCAAGAACAGTTGCAGTTGAAAGACCGGATTATTGCCATGCTGGCTCACGATCTCCGGAATCCTTTGACGGCTGCGAGTTTGGCTTTGGAAACTTTGGAGTCGAACCAGAAGGTGAAAGAGGGAGAAAAACCCCGCTTGACGCCGCAACTGGCAGCTCATTTAATGAAACAAGCTAAACGCCAAATTCGGATTGTCGATCGCATGATTACAGATATCCTGCAAGCAGCCCGAGGCACAAATGCTCAACTGCGAATTGAACCCCAAAAAATGGAATTAGGAGAAATTTGTCAAGAGGTAATCTTTCAATTTAAAGATCTATTTAAGGCGAAAAATCTGAAGTTGGAAACCGATATTCCTGCTGATTTGCCCTCGATCTATGCCGATCCCGATCGCATCCAACAAGTGATTGCCAACCTGCTAGATAATGCCACTAAATACACTCCAGAACAAGGAACTGTGAGTATTTCAATCCTCCACCGAACCGCTTACAAAGTTCAAGTTAGCATCGCCGACAGCGGGCCGGGAATTCCTGAGGAGAATTTGCAAAGTATATTTGAAGACCGCTTCCGCCTGCAGCGAGACGAATCAAAAGACGGTTACGGAATCGGACTTTCTCTGTGCCAGCGCATCATCCGCTCTCACTACGGTCAAATTTGGGTAGATTCTCAAGCAGGTAAGGGCAGTTGTTTTCATTTTACTTTGCCGGTTGGGCGCTGAAAATTAGCAATTAAATATGATGCGCGATCGAGCGGATGTTATGGAGGTTTGGGCGATCGCGCCTTTGTCTGTTATGGCCGAAGGCAGAAGTCAGAGGGCAGAAGGCAGAAGTCCGAGGGACTCACAGTAACGCTTTGGGCGATCTAAAATGTCTTGAGCCGTTTTGGCAGTTGCTATATATGTTACGGGAAATTTTCAAGGTTGAAAGCGGAAGTGTTGGAGCGATCGCACTCTAGCAATTATTTCAAAATCACGATCGTTGTGAACCAAAAGTAAATTGTTGTCTAAAGCCACTTGGGCAATACAGCAATCAATTGGACTTGGCCGCTGCGATCGCGGAACATCAATATCCAAACAGACGTATCAATCAACAACATGACGAGTCTCGCGCAGGACTTTATGGTCGAAATCTGAGACAAATTGAATTTGTCCTGCCAGATAGAACAGATTTTTCTTGCGGCGCGATCGTACAAGTTCTTGCAAAGCTAGGTTAAGCAGTTCTTCTTGAGTGGTGATTTTGGTAAGTTGCACAGCTTCTTCGAGCAGAGAGTCGTCGAGATTAAGGGTGATTTGCATTTATTTGGCTGTCGAACAACAGGTGTTAGAGATATATCTCCTGAAATTAGTATAACATGGAAAATGTCGCCGCGGGCTTACAGAATATCTCGTTTCGATCGCAGATATTTGTTGTAAACCCACTCTTTGACTCTACAAATGACTGATGACTGATGACTGATGACTAATAACTAATCGTCAATTTGCCACCGCTCTTTGGTATAACCTTCATCCACAATCTTTTTCGGGCGCATTACCAAAATAACTTGACCCAAAATTGAAATATCCGGGGATGTTTCAAACCAAAACAATTCTAAATTACCCTCGCGATCGGCAATGAAATAATTGTCAGCATCCCACTGCCTTTGGGCTCGATCGACCACAACTAAAATTTCCTCAACTTTACCTTGCAGCGGCACCGGCAAACCGTCGCTCATTGCTAAAATTGCGATCGGATCTTCTGCATTCAAAATCACTTGCCAGCCGGGAACAGCTACCCACGCCGCAGGCCCGGAAAACTTTACCATTCCAAATGACCCGATTTCGTCAGCTAGAGGTACAGCTTGCAAATCCGTCACAGATAAGGGCAACTTGCCAACTACAGGGACAATGCGGGGCAATTCTTCTTCCGCATCCACGCGGTAAACGGGCAAGCGGGGCGCAGCGCGCCTGGGAACAACCGTAAAATCGACCAGCAACTGCTCGATTTGCCCTCTGGCACTGGGACTGCTAGCTAATTTTAAACCGCGAGCAATTAAGCGCGATCGCTCTTGCAAATCGCTTTGCTGTCTGGCCAACTTCCAACACTGATAAGCTACAGCATCGCCCGCAGCATCCGTAAATCCCTGCGGCAGAGTTCCGAAGCGGGAATACTCTTTCATTGCTTTAGCGACTTCGCGGGCGTCGTCAGCATCCAAATTGTGAGCCAGGATCAAAGCAGCCGCAGCCGCTCTTTCTGTTTGAGTCAAAATCCGAAACTCGTATAAAATATCGCTGCCTTTGCGCCAAAAGTGCGATCGAACTTCTTCAGAAGCGCCAGCGTTTACCATGCTGGTGTAAACTTGGGCTGCGACGCTAACTTGATTTTGGTGAACCGGCTCAAAACCTGTTTCCTCAAAAATCTTTTGGGAACTGCACCCAGCTTTTTGCAGTGCTATGCAGGCGTGCCCCCAGTCTACCCAACTGCCTTCCTTGCGACGGAGCGATCGAATTAATTCTTCGACATTCACAGCATCGCTGGAGGCCTCAGATGCTGGCTGGGGTAAATTTTGGGGTGTTTCAGTCATAATTGTGTCAAATTGTGTCAAAAATAAGCACTAAGTTAAGTTTGATTTTGTACGGTCAGGGTCACTGCCGCAGGAAGATCGAGCTTGATAGTATGTAGTTGATTAGACTATCAGAATAGTTGCTCGCCTAAATTGACTGAGGGGAGTTTATCCTATTGTTTATGAATAATGCCATTCCAGAGCTAGATCAAATTAAACGCCAGCTCATGACCCTACACCGACCGAAAAAGCCCAAAATGTTGGTAGTAGACGACGAACCAGACAATCTGGATTTACTCTACCGCACTTTCCGACGAGATTTTAACGTACTCAAGGCTGAGAGCGGCATTCGCGCCCTGGAAGTCCTGGCCCTCGAAGGCGAGGTTGCTGTCATCATCTCCGACCAGCGGATGCCGGAAATGAAGGGAACCGAGTTTCTCAGCAAAACTGTTCCGCAGTTTCCGAATACAGTTAGAATTATTCTCACCGGTTTTACGGATATTGAAGACTTGGTGGATGCGATTAACTCGGGACAGGTTTACAAGTATATCACTAAGCCTTGGGACCCGAACGAGTTGAAAACGGTCGTGCAGAAAGCGGCTGAGACCTATGAAGTTCTCAAACAGCGAACCGAAGAATTAAACCGATCTCAAAATCAAATCCAACTGTTAGCAACTATTATGCAATCGGCTGTGGAATATTCGAGTTTGGCAGCAACTTTAGCGCCAATTGCTAATGCTGTCAGCGACAATTTTTTGGCAGATCTTTGCATTTTACAAGTGCTGGAAAATAATGTTTTAACTCCTGCGCAAGGTATTCACAGCAGTGGCAAAACTGTGGAAAATTGGCTGGCGGATGACCCTCTAGCTCAGGAAGCGATCGCCTCTGGAACTATTCAGGGATCGGTAAATATTGCGACGGATGCTGCTCTGTCGGGTGTGGAACACTACCAAAAATCGGGAATTCAAGCTCACATGGCCGTGCCGATCGTTCATGCAGGCAAGTCGATCGCCCTGCTTTCCCTCCAGTGGCAACAACCTTGTTCCCTCCGGCCGGACGAACTGACAACAGTTCGCCTCGCAGCTCAACAAATTGCTTTGGTACTCGCGAGTTTTCAATAGTCAGTTGAGAGTTGACAGTTGAGAGTTGAGAGTTGACAGTTGACAGTTGACAGTTGACAGTTGACAGTTGAGGGTTAACCGTTGACAGTTGAGGGTTAACCAATTACCAATTACCAATTACCAATTACCAATTACCAATTACCAATTACCAATTACCAATTACCAATTACCAATTACCAATTACCAATTACCGATTACCAATCACCCATTACCAATGACCGATCGCGCCGAACAAATTAAAAATATCTTCAATCGCATTGCTCCAATTTACAATCAAATGAACGATTGGTTGAGTTTGGGACAGCACCGAATTTGGAAGCAAATGACGGTTAAATGGAGTAATGCCCGCCCCGGCAATACTTGTTTGGACTTGTGCTGCGGTAGCGGGGATTTGGCTTTGTTGCTGGCACAGCAAGCAGGTCCGACCGGTTGCGTATTCGGTGCGGATTTTTCCGCCGCCCAGTTGGAAATAGCCCGCCAGCGATCTCGACCTTTTCTGACTCCCACAAGCAGCATTTCCTGGGTGGAAGCTGACGCCCTCGACTTGCCTTTTGCTGACAATTACTTCGACTGCGCGACAATGGGTTACGGTTTGCGCAACGTGACAGATATTCCCCGATGCCTGCGGGAACTGCAGCGCGTGCTCAAACCGGGCGGGACAGCAGCAATTCTCGACCTCCACCGCCCCAGCAATTCCTTGATGCGGAGTTTTCAGCAGTTGTATCTCGATACTCTCGTAGTACCCGCCGCCAGTCAATTTGGCATGACTGAAGAATATGCCTACATCAATCCCAGTTTAGACAAATTCCCGATCGGACCCGAACAAGTCGAACTCGCTCTCAACGCCGGATTTGCCACCGCCTCACACTATCCGATCGCGGGAGCTATGATGGGAGTATTGGTAGTTGACAGTTGACAGTTGAGAGTTGACAGTTGAGAGTTGAGAGTTGACCTGGGACAGTTGAGAGTTGTTCGGGAGTTCTGTAGGGGCGAAGCGAAGCGGAGGGGATGCCCCCGTGCTCGCCCTGAGTTTTGAGTTTTGAATTAAGAGATGTCAATACTCAAAACTCACGCATTCACAACTCAAAACTATTTAAAATTACCAATTACCAATTACCGATTACCAATTACCAATTACCGATTATCTATTATTTAATTATTGATGAACCCCTCCGAAATTTGGCTATTATTGGCCCCACCTGTAGTGGGAGGAATTATCGGCTATTTTACTAACGATATAGCGATCAAAATGCTGTTTCGCCCCTACCGAGCTATTTATATTAAAGGGCGAAAGTTGCCGTTCACTCCCGGCTTGATCCCCCGCAACCAAGAGCGACTGGCAAAGCGAATTTCTGACACGATTATGGGTTCGCTGCTGACACCGGAGGAACTGCAAAACTTGGCGCGCCGCCTGTTACAAACCGAGCGAGTGCAGTCGGTAATTCTCTGGCTGTTGCAGTTGGCGCTGGATCAAGTGAAAGCAGATGCCGAGCAAAAAACTGCTAAAATTCTTGCTAATATTTTGCGAGATTTGCTCGGGGAATCGGTGCCGCGAATTCTTAAAGTTTTAGCCCGCCGGGAAGATTTTTTAGAAGCTCAATTAAATCAAATTTTCGACCAAGTTTTGCTAGAAATTCAGTTAACAGAAGCTCAGGCGGCTCAGCTTGCAGATTGGCTGTTGCAGGTAGTAATACCGCCGGAAGTGCTGCGGCAAACGTTGATTGACTTTTTGACCGATCGCAATATTTCAATTATCGATGAAGGATTTCGCGAAAAAACGAGCGGCACCTATTGGGTAGTAGCAAATTTGTTCGGTTTGCGCAATACTTTAACTCGCTTGCGGACTTTTTGTCTCGACGATAAAGAAGCAACAAATCAGCGTTTGGCAGAGTTAATTGTTTCTTTGGGAATTCGCGGGCGAATTCAAGAGTGGCTGCAAAATTTGTCGATGCAAAATTTACCGGTTTCGACAGTGCGGCAGTTGCGCAAAACAATGCGCGATAGCGTTCGCAACTACGTTCAACAGCGGGGAACAGACGTACTCCAAGGGTTGAGCAAGTCTATTGATTGGGAAAATATTTCGCATTTGATTTTGACTCGATTGCAGTCTTCAGCGGTGATGAATGCTTCGCTGGCAATGGTGAGTAAAGAATTGGCTTTAGTTTTAGAGCGGTATTTGGAACGGGATTTAGAAAATATTGTGGCTCAGGCGATTCCTATTTTAAATATCGATCGGGTGATTATCGATCGAGTTAAAGGTACTTCTCCTGAAGATTTGGAATTAGCAATTCAGGGAATTGTGAAAAGCGAGTTGCAGGGAATTGTCAATTTAGGCGGAATTTTAGGTGTTTTGGTGGGCTGCTTGCAGACTGTCGTGCTGTTAATCCAGCGATGACAAGAGAATTTGAGTGGTTATTTTTGCTTGAATGGTAAAATTCGAGCAAGTTTAGCCCAGTTATGTAAAGCAGTCTTGAGCGAACCTGCAAATCGATAGCTTTTGCGGACAAAATCAAGGACAAAGTAAGGTATCCGCAACCGCAGGGGGTACAACAGGGGAAGGTAAAACCAGTAGTATGCTCTCTTAAGATTTTTCCACTTGGAGCAGGTTTCTTCATGGAGGAAGTCCGAGATATCGACGACAAGTCCCCTGCCTTCATACATCATCACATTGCGACCGTGAACGTCATGGGGATGGAGGTTGCGGGTGCGGGCATAGGCAAGTGCCGCATCGATGTCCCGGATGACTTGTTTTGGGATAGGTATGCCCTTGCAAATGCAGTCGTAGAGAGTCACTCCATGCAGCCGCTTCAAAACTAAGACACCCTCAAAAGCATCAAAACACTCGGAGAATGCAGGGTGAAAACCCAAGCGGCGGTAAACCTCCACCTCTTCCTCGAATCCGGGGCGCGAGGGCGCGTAAACCTTGACTGCAAACTCTGGGTAGTCGGGGTGGTAAACCACAGCAGCGTAGTTTCCCCTGCCTTGAAGCCGCCAAGGGCTGGGCAAATAATCGATTCTCACCGGATCGTGGGGATTGACGCTGGAGATTTGCAATTGAGGAAGTAATTGTTGATGGATGCTCTCTACCAACAGATTTATCTGCGATTTATCCATAATATATTAAGGGTAATTGGTAATTGGTAATTGGTAATTGCTCGATCTTATAGCTCACTGACCACCAGAATGGCTATAGCTTGGTTTTGGAGCGGGCGATCGGAATCTCGATCGCCATTTCAGTTCCTTCTCCTACTGCGGATATGCACTCCAACTTGCCGCCGTGTTTGTCCACCACAATTTGATAGCTAACTGACAATCCCAATCCCGTACCTTGACCTACTGGTTTTGTCGTAAAAAAAGGATCGAAAATTTTTGACTTCACGGCACCATCTATTCCCGGCCCATTATCTTTAATACTGATTTTCACCCAGCCTGATTTTTGCATAGATGTAGTAATTATAATCTGACTGAAAGAGGGATTTTTAGGTTCGCTTGCAACATCTTTTGGTCGATTTTGCAAGGCATATATGGAATTACTAAAAATACTCATAAATACTTGGTTTAGTTGCCCCGCATAACATTCAACGAGGGGCAATTCTCCATAATTTTTAACAATCTCAATTTCATCAAAATTAGGTTTAGCTTTGATAGCGCTCTGTAAAATCAAGAGCGTGCTGTCAATTCCTTCGTGAATATTAACTGGTTTTAAATCGGATTCATCTAAGCGGGAGAAATTGCGCAAACTCAGTACGATTTCACGAATGCGGTTGGTACCAGAGTGCATTGAAGACAAGATGCTCGGCAGATCCTCGTTGATAAACTCCAAATCGCTATCCTCAATTAAATCTTCAATTTCAGCAGGAGGCTGGGGGTATTTTTCTTGGTACAGATCGACTAACTTTAATAAGTTATGAGTGTAGGTACTAACGTGAGAAAGATTGGCGTGAATGAAATTGACTGGGTTATTAATTTCGTGAGCGACGCCTGCTACCATTTGACCGAGAGAAGACATTTTCTCTGTTTGAATTAGTTGAGCCTGGGTTTGCTGCAAATCTTGCAGGGTTTGTTTGAGTTTTTGAGCTCGATGGTTAGCAACCTCTGCCAGTCTGTCTTTAAGTTGTAATGTTTGATGAAGCTCCGCTTCCGCCTGCTTGCGCTTAGTGATGTCAAAAATTACTCCGTCCAGCCAGAGAAGATCGCCGTTTTCATTGAAGATGCCTTGACCTTTGTCTGATACCCATCTCAGGCTAGAATCGGCTCGAATGATGCGGTATTCTAGGATATAATTCTGTTTTTTAAATATTCTTTTGTCAATCATTCTTTTGACCATTACCGCGTCATCAGGATGAATAATTTTGTTAAAATTGCGTACTTTATTGTTAATAAAATCGCTAGCAGGATAGCCGGAAATTTCGGAGATCCCATCGCTGACAAATTCGATTTTCCAGTCAGAATCCAATACTAATCGATAGACAGCACCTGTAATATTAGAAACCAAGGTTCTGAATCGTTTTTCGCTGGATTGCAGCACCTCTGTATCAGACTGAATGCGATCGACCATGTGATTAAAAGCAACTGCTATTTGAGCAATTTCGTCAGAACCTCCTAATTGCGCCCGATCGCTCAATTCTCCCTTGCTAAAGTTGTTACTCGCTGTTACCAACCTAGCAGCGCGCGCCGTCAAGGTTTTCTCAAAAAATAACCAGACGATCGTGCAAAATACAGCTAACGCAATGCTAGTTTCGATCGAGCGCTTTAAAGCATCTTCATAAGTTTGTTGCTTCACTGATAGCAGGTCGTATTCGAGCAAAAGAATGCCAATTCTCGAAGGGCGAATTTCTCCAGGCTTAGCGCCCAAAGGAATCGGATAAATCGCCCAGTTACTGTCTTTATTTTCAGCAAGTTTGACTTCTCCCGACATGATTTCCCGCACTTGGGAAAATTCTGCAGGCAAATAGTTAGGTAATGAGATTTGGTCGATCGATCGATTCCGAAATTCGTAACGGGTTGCCACAATTACGCGGTTATTTTCATCAAAAAGTAATGCCATGCGAAGATGCGGATCGCTTCCCAGTTTGCTAATAGCGATTTCCACTTGCTCCACATCTCCTCTGCGGTAAAAATATTCCAGCATTCCTGAGATTTGATTTGCGGAAAACTTTAAATCACTAATGCCCTGTTCTTCTTGTCTGCGATAGGAAAGATACACTTCTCTTTCAAATGAAAACAAACCCAAAAAACTCCCAAAAATCATCAGAATCGCGGGAATTGATAAACGTAACGGGAAAGGAAATCGCTTCATAATTATAAGTCAGTTGACAGTTGACAGTCGATAGTTAATAATTGATAGTCAAGCGTTAATAGTCAAGCGTTAATAGTCGATCGTTAATAGTCGATCGTTAATAGTTGTCAATTGTCAATTGTCAGAAGGATGAATACCGACTCGGTAAGCTTTTGAGTCCTTCATGACTTGGGTTTAATTAGTTAGACTTACTTGATTTAGCACAGGATTCTAAATTTAGTCTCTAGATTATGGATGCTAAATGCAACCCAAGAGGCGACAGCAGGTAGTCTATCTAACCCCGATTGTTTCATCGATACGCTAAAATTGTATCTTCACAACTTCACTTTTTTAACCAACCTATCGTCCAACAAAGGAGCAGGATCTACAGCTTTTGGCAGTAATTTATTGTCTAACATCAATTGAGACAATCGCGTGACGCTTTTCAACAATGAGGGGTCTGTTTTTCCTAGTAATTTTTGATTTTCTTGCAAGTTTAGACTTTTCAGCCCTTTTAAAGATTCTAGGAATTGTTCAGAAGTAACTCCTGTACGGGGAGCAATTCTGGCCGCAGCATCCTGGGGATTTTTATTTAAGTAATCCAGAGCGCGAAACCTACCTTCAACTAATGCTTGCACTGTCTGAGGCTGTTTGTTAATTACATCTTCGCGCAGGATCAAAACATCAACAATTTCGCCAGCCATTTGCGAGCTATCAAACAGTGTTTTGGCACCGGCTGCTAGCAGTTTTGTTCGGGCTGCACCAAAAGTAACAACAGCATCTACCGTTCCTTTTTTAAAGGCTCGTTCGTGTTCGGATACTCCTAAAGAAATAATCTTGATATCTTTAGGTGACATACCTTGTTGTTCCAAGGCACGGGTGATGATGAATGCTCCTAATGCAGTAGATTCCACACCTACTGGTCTGCCTTTTAATGCTTTTAACTTTTTAATTTCTGGTTTGCCCAGAATTACATCTCCACCATTAGAGAAATCCATAACGACTACAATTCTTACGTCTGGATTTGTAGATGCCAATACCAAAGCTTGATCTATGGATATGCCCGCTCCTTCAATTTCTCCATTTCTATAGGCTCGTACCTCTTCTGTGCCTGAAGGGTAATCTACTAATCGAATGGGGGTATTATCGTAGTAGCCTAAACTGCGAGCCAAGTACAAAGTTTCATAGCCCGGCCACACATTAGCACCAATTCGCAAAGGGGGTTCGGCTTTGGTACAACTAGCTAAGACGATCGCGCCTAGGGTAAGGGCCGCAATCCCAACTGTCAAGCTGTGTTTGAGTTTCCGCATCAATTTTTTCCAAAAATTGATGTTGCAGATAGGAGAATTTCTCAACATATACTTATCTAGGATAGTGGTGATTCATGAGTAGATTATACTCGGAATCAGGCACTGAATTTAAGGTAGCGCGAGCCAGTATTTACTAATAGTGAAGCAATCGTGACTTGCGCCAAAAAATTGCTTTCTGGGCAAAATCCTTTGTATCTTCGCTCGTCCCAATCGTTACTATTATTCCCTCTGCCTTCTGCCTGTTGCCATAACGCGGATTTGGCATCGGCCCCAGCAATCTTAAAGCCTGCACCATCGCAATCGGTCAGAACTGGTTACAATATAGGTGTTGACATATGAGGGTGGTTTGTGATACAGCGCCTGTGTTAGCGGGGTGAAAGGTACGACGATCGCGCCTGCAAGGCCACTTTCAATCTGGCTGGAGTGCGGGCCGCTGCATTCACCCGAAAAAACCTAAAAACAATGCTGTTTAAGAGTTTTCACCTAGTAAATACATAGTGGGAGAGTTTATTCTCTGTTTTGGTGATTGGTAATTGGTAATTGGTAATTGGTGATTGGTGATTGGTGATTGGTGATTGGTGATTGGTAAACTGTTCGCGATCGGGGACGCTCGCACCATCAACTATCAACTATCAACGATCGACTGTAATTTAGATTTTATAAGGAGCAAAGCATGAGGACGATCGCAGCGCGGCGAGCTATCAGCGCCCTAGCAGTAATGCCAATTCTGCTAATTGCAAATACAACGGAAACTTTGGCCAGTACGAACGCTCAGAAATCAGAACCGATGAAGAATGTTTCGGATGTTAACAGCGAGCTAGATTTTGATTTTGCGATACCGACATTGAGCGGTATGGAAGAAAGTGAGGATTGGGATGAACCTGATTTTTCAGAGAGTTTAGATACTTCACCTACTTTAAATATGCAGTTAACTGAATTTATCAATTCAAACATGAAAGTGGAAACAGACGATCGATGGCCGACTATTATTGATGAAAATATCGTCCTCGAAACTAGCGAACCACTGCCAACAATTTATATAAGTGCAGCGAGGGGTCAGTCAACTAGAGAATGCCGCATTTCTGGTATTTGCGAATAATACACTGAGAGAATTGGTAATGGGCGAAGCGAAGCGGAGGGAATTGCTAATTGGTAATCGGTAATTGGTAATTGGTAATTGTCAACTATCGACTGTCAACTGTCAACTGTCAACTGTCAACTGTCAACTGTCAACTGTCAACTATCAACTGTCATATGCTTGATTCGTACTGCCAGCCAAATACCGCAGCCGAGCAAAATGCAACTTCGCTGCAAACTCTTTCCCGAACTCTGAAATTGTCTCAAGGAGATTTTTCGTTAATTTTAGTTCGCTGCAATTACGGACATCTCCGAGAGCAAATTATCCAGCAATTGCGGGAAGATTGCGCTATTGAAATTCGAGAAATTTTTCTACCGACATCGGTGAAAACTCTTTACACGACGATCGAAACTGAGCTTGCGGGCAGCCAGCCGGAGGCTTTAATGGTATCGGGGTTAGAATCGGTAAATGCGATCGATCGAGTGCTAACTTCTACTAATTACGTTCGGGAAGAATTTCGCAATAATTTTCCTTTTCCGGTGGTGCTGTGGGTGACGGATAAAATCTTAAAAAAATTGATCCGTTTGGTAACAGATATCGAGAGTTGGACGACAACAATTGAATTTGTTCTCGCACCGGAAGAGTTGGTTGATTTTCTGGCAAAAAGTGCCGATCGCGTATTTTCTGCTATTTTAGAAAGCGGCAATTGGCATTTAACTAATTCTGCGATTCTCGGTGCCAATGCTTTAGCTGAAATCGAGGCGGCCCGCCAGGATTTGCACAATGCGGGCGTGAGGTTGGAACCTGCTATTGAAGCGAGTTTGCAATTTGTCAGCGGTCGGCAGGAATATGCCAGTCACCGCATCGATGCTGCGATCGCATTATATCACAAAAGTTTAAATTTCTGGAAGTATCAAGTAACAATTTTAGGTAACGATTCGACTGCATTTAGAGATTTGTTATTTACCGTTCACCCCGCACCAGTATTGCAGGGAATTCTGCTATTTAACATCGGGCTTTGCTACCGATTCCAAGGGGAAAAACACCGCACGGACAACCTTCCTTATTGGACGGAAGCTAAAAATTACTTTCAGCAATGTCTCGATATTTTAGAAAGTGCGGGACGGCAAGATTTAGCTGCTAAATTTATCAATCAATTGGGCGAGGTTTTGCAGCATTTAGAAGATTGGGATGCACTCTGGAGTTTGGCTGTAAAATCTCGGAGGTTACATGAAATGATGGAAGATCCAACAGCAGTTAGTTTAGCTCAAGATTACGGTTTTTTGGCTCGGGTAGCTTTGGAGCAACAAAACTGGGAAGGGGCGAAAGAATGGGCGAAAGTCGCTCTAGATGTTCTCAATTCTCATGCAGGAGAAAACGGACGGGAAAAGCCTGTCAAGTCGCAGCATCAAGGATCGTATTTGTTAATTTTAGCAGCAGCTCAGAAGGAGTTGGGCGAGATAGAAGAGTCGATCGCGAATTTAGAAAGGGCGCGATCGGAAACTGAACCTTGCTACAATCCGCAACTGTATTTGCGGGTGTTGGAAATGCTGCGATCGCTCTATTTTGAACGGGGAGAATATCTTAAAGCTTTTCAATTAAAGCAAGATTATCGCTCGATCGAACATACCTATGGATTCCGAGCTTTTATTGGTGCTGGTAAGTTGCAACCGCACAGGGAAGCTGTCAATCCGGCTGCGGAAACTGTGGCATCTGCTGCCGCTATTGCTGATGAAATTGCCGCTTCGGGGAGGGAGGAAGATTTAAATAAATTGGTCGATCGCATGAACAGCACCCAACACAAATTGACGGTAATTTACGGTCAGTCTGGAGTCGGTAAAAGTTCGATTTTAACGGGCGGTTTGGTGCCTGCTATCAAACAGAGAAAGATCGAAACGCGGACAGTTTTGCCTGTTGTTTTGCAAGTGTACAATAACTGGCCGCGGGAAATGAGCAGGCAGCTATTTGTCAGGAAAGCGGAAATATTCGATCGGGCAATTTCCGAAGAAATGCCGGAATTTTCGGGAGATGATTTCCCCTTGGAATTGCGCGATATTTCGCAGCAGTTAGCGTCCGAAATGAACGGCAAACTCGCGGACAAAAAAGAGGAAACAGAACTGCGGGAGGCACCAGTTGAAGTAGTAGTAGAAAAACAGTCGATCGAATATGCAGAAATTATCCAACAACTGCAATTAAATTCCGAACATTTAGTAACAGTTCTGATTTTCGACCAATTTGAAGAATTCTTTTTTGTCTGGAAAGAACCCGCCGAACGGCAAATCTTCTTTGATTTCCTGCGAGAATGCTTGAATATCAAATACTTAAAAGTTATTATCTCTTTGCGGGAAGATTACCTGCACTACTTGCTGGAGTTTTCTCGGCCCAAGAAAAGCCAGCAACCAATTATCAACGATATTTTGGGCGACATTCTCAGCAAAGATATTCTATTTTACTTGGGAAACTTTTCTCAGGGGGCTGCGCGATCGGTCATTCGTACATTAACCGAGCGATCGCAGTTTTATTTAGAACCGGAATTGATCGGCGAATTAGTCAGAGATTTAGCTGGAGAATTGGGAGAAGTTAGACCGATCGAACTGCAAGTTGTCGGCGCGCAACTGCAACAAGAGCAAATTACTACTTTAGCTCAATATCAGGAATTAGGCGACAATCCGAAACAAAAATTAGTCGAAAGATTTCTCGAAGAAGTCATCAAAGATTGCGGCCCGGAAAATGAAATAGCGGCGCGCCGAGTTTTGTACTTGCTGACAGATGAAGATGACATTCGCCCGCTCAAAACTCGCGCGGAATTGGCATCGGATTTAGCAACCTTTGAAGAAGCTGACAAACTCGATTTAGTATTGGAACTGTTAGTCAATTCCAGTTTGGTTTTTCGGTGGACGGAACTGCCGGCCGAACTTTACCAATTAGTTCACGACTATTTAGTTAGCTTCATCCACCAACAGCAGGAATTAGATACTAAAGCTGAATTTGAAGAATTGCGCAAACAGCACGAAATTAGCAAAGACGAACTCGAACAATTACGCAAAGAAAAAGAGTTAAGTGCCCTGCTTTCAGAAGCTAGAGACAAGCAGCGTCAAGCAAAAGAAAAACAGCACGAAGCTGAAACTCAACTCTACCAAAGTCGCAGGTGGCAACTGCGGTTAGCAATCATGGGATTAATTGCTTTAGCCGGCTTGGCGGTGCTAGCATTTTATCAAGCGCAACTCGGAGAAAAAGCGCGGCAGCAAGCTGAAAGAGCTCGCATTGATGCCCTCAAATCGGGTTCGGAGGCTTTGGTACTTTCTAATGAAAAAGACCAGCTAGGAGTGTTGCAAACCAGCATTAAAATCGGTACGGATGCCCTCGCAAGTAAAGCCTTGCCCGCTACTGCCAAAACTCAAATTGCCGAAAGACTCAGACAGGCGATTTCTGGCGTTCAAGAACGCAACCGTTTCGAGGATCACAGCAAATTTGTTTTAGATGTCAGTGTCAGTCCCGATGGTAGTAAAGTTGCTTCGGCAAGTGCGGATAAAACTGTTAAGTTGTGGAGCAAAGAAGGCAAATTATTAAAGACTTTTACTCACACAGATAGCGTAACCAGCGTCAGTTTCAGCCCCGACGGTAAAACAATTGCTACTGCTTCTGCCGATCGCAAAGTTAGAATTTGGCAAGTAGATAACGATAAAAGTGCGATCGCGACTTTATCGGGCCATCGCGATATTGTTACTAGCGTCAATTTCAGTCCAGACGGCAAAACAATTGCTTCTGGAAGTCACGACAATACTGTCAAAATCTGGAACGCAGCCAGCAAAAAATTGCTGCAAACTTTAACAGGACATCGCGACTGGGTACTCGGTGTCAAATTCAGCCCCGACGGCGCAACAATTGCCTCGGCAAGTGCTGACAAAACTGTCAAACTTTGGAACAGAGAAGGTAAAACTCAGAAGTTTTCAACTAAGCCTAAAACCCTCAACAAACACTCGGATATTGTTTACAGCGTCAGTTTCAGTCCCAGCGGCAAAGAAATCGTTTCAGCAAGTGGGGATACCACGGTCAAAATCTGGAACAGCAACGGCGCAGAAATTAGAACTCTCAAGGGACATAACGACGAAGTTGTCAGCGCGAGTTTCAGCCGTGACGGCGAAAAGATTGTCACCGGCAGTGCAGATGATACGGTAAAAGTTTGGAGTCGCAACGGCACTTTGCTAAGCACTTTTCGCGGGCATCAAGATGATGTGAGGGCGGTAAGTTTCAGTCGCGACGGCACTGTTGCTTCGGGCAGTAAGGATAAAATGGTGAAAATTTGGCATCCTGACAGCACTCCCGTAAATAGGATTTTATCGGGACACGGCGATTGGGTTTATAAAGTCAGTTTTAGCAAGGATGGTAAAACAATTGCTTCTGCTAGCCGAGACAAAACTGTGAAACTTTGGCGCGCTGATGGCAGTTTGTTAAAAACCTTAGTTGGGCATCAGGATTCTGTTACTTGGACGAGCATTTCACCGGACGATCGCGCTATAGCTTCTGCTAGCGATGACCAAACTGTGAAAGTCTGGAATTTGACGGGCAAACTATTAGATACTCTACCGCATGGAGGCATTGTTAAAAGCGTAAGTTTTAGTCCCGATGGCAAGGTAATTGCTGCGGCAAGTGCCGATCGCAAATTGTACCTCTGGCGTTGGAATGGCACCAAAGCAACTTTGCTAACAAAACTCGATCTGCCCAATCCGGTAATTAGCGTTAGTTTCAGTCCCGACGGCAAAACTATTGCCGCTGCTACCGCTGTTGACGATAAGGCAATGGGGAATAAAAGCGCCGCGCAAATTGCCGCAGCCAAGAAAGTTTATCTCTGGGAATTTAACGGTACGTCGGCGAAGTTGCTGGCAAATTTAGACTGCGAAGATAGCGTAAAAAATGTCAGTTTTAGTCCCGACGGCAAGACAATTGCTGCTGCTTGTGCCGACAAAAAAGTTTATTTGTGGCGCTTTGATGGCAAGCAAGCAAATTTAACTGAAAAGCTGGAACACAGCGATACTATGGAAAGCGTTAGTTTCAGTCCCGATGGCAAATTAATTGCAGCGGCTAGCGGCGGAAATACTGTGAAAATTTGGAGTTTTAACGGCAAGAATGCGGTGTTAGCTAAGACTTTGGAATCGGGCGATCGAGTGTTAAGCGTGAGTTTTAGTTCCGATAGCAAAACAATGGCTTTTGCTAGCAGGGATCGGAGTATAATTCTGTGGCCCGTGGAGAATTTGGAATTGCGTCAAATTATCGATCGCAGTTGCGATTGGTTGGGCGATTATTTGCAGAACGATACTCAAGTTGCTGAGGGCGATCGAATGCTTTGTATGGGCTTTGGGAAGCAGGCTTTAAATAAGGGGAAGCAGTGAAATTTACAACTACCTACGCCAGAGGACACGGCAGTGCCGTGTCCCTACAAACATAGAATTAATAGTAAGGTGCGCACTGCGCACCCTACATAGTTATATGTTGTCATAAATTAGTTAAACCATCCATTTCAGTTATCTTAAATTCCCGTTCACTTTGTTGAATTTCCGATTGAATAGATGGATCGTTTGCCATCGCTTCTAGTTGTGTTGTTAAGTATCGAAAATACTGAATCGCTCCTGACATGATATAATATCAATACAAATCACAAATGAGTCTCAATTATCTGTTGGATGAAGCGGAAAAAATGTTCGATCGCACTTCAAATATCATCGTTCAAAACTTAGAATTACCTAATGCAGAAGTTATTTTCTATCCTCGCCTGTTTCAGCAGCCACAAAGTCAACAACTTTTGCATGACTTATTGCATCAAATTGAATGGAAACAAGAGCCGATTAAAATCTTTGGTAAATCCGTGATGCAGCCTCGGTTAACTGCTTATTATGGAACTCAAGCTTATACTTACTCCGGCATTACCATGCAACCATTACCCTGGAATGCTCCTTTATTGCAAATCAAACAAATAATAGAGCCTTTAGTTAATACTCAGTTTAATGGAGTTTTGCTGAATTTATATCGTAACGGTCAAGATTATATGGGCTGGCACAGCGACGACGAACACAACTTAGCCAAAGGTGCGATAATCGCTTCTGTTAGCTTCGGAGAAACCAGGCGTTTTATCTTGAGACGCAGGGATAACCATCAAATCAAAGCTGAACTAAATTTAGGTGATGGCGATTTTTTGATTATGGGAGGCGATACTCAGAAATTTTGGCAGCATCACGTTCCGAAAACAGCTAAATCAAATCATCCTAGAATTAATCTGACTTTTCGGGTAATTGAACAATAATTGCGATCGAGAAACCGGGGAAGTAACCGCAAGTTGCCCCTCTCCAGAAAAACCTTCGGGAGGGAAAGTCAAGCCGCCATAGCGGTGGGATATGACAGCTTGGTGTGATAGGTTTGAATTGGACCTCTAGATCGGATTGTCAGTTGTGGCTAAGGATCGTTTTCACCAAGTTGTTAAGGTAGCTCTTGAATCGGATGGGTGGAATGTTACTCACGATCCGCTTCAAATTAAAGTAGGCGGTGTAGATATGGAAATTGACTTGGGGGCAGAACGATTGCTGGCAGCGGAGCGAGGAGATGAGAAAATTGCGGTTGAAGTCAAAAGTTTTTTGTCTAGTGCATCGGCAATTTCAGAGTTTCATACAGCACTGGGGCAGTTTATTAACTATCGGGGTGCATTGCGTCGTGAAGAACCAGATCGCGTTCTCTATCTAGCCGTTCCCGATCGAGTCTATAATAGTTTCTTTAAACTTGATTTTCCGGCATCAATGCTGCAAGAAAATAACGTAAAAATGATTGTTTACGACATTGAATTGGAGCGAATCTTACAATGGAATCACTGACAGATAAATTAACAAACTACCAGCAAATTGTCCAGCAATTGTTGGTGGAGTACGCAGAAATTAAGCCTGCTTACGGTGAGATTGAGGTTGAAACTATTTTTGATACGCAGCGAAATCGCTACCAAATTGTGCATTTAGGTTGGCAGCACAAGCGCTGGGTACATCATTGTGCGATACATCTTGATATCCGGCATGAGAAAATTTGGATTTTTTATAATTCAACGGAACACGATATTGCGGCAGATTTAGTCGAATTGGGCGTACCAAAACAAGATATTGTGCTGGGTTTTATCCTCCTTTCATGCGTGAAATGAGCGACTATGCAGTGGGCTAAAAGCAGAAGGATTAAAGAAAAGATTCTTGTTTTTTTTCGGGCTTATTGGCATCAAGATTGGATAGCCAAGCGGCATCGATAAACCGAACGAGCGTTGAAGGTGCACCAGCTAAATCTTTTCGGATACGAACTCTACAGTGATTGCAATTACTTTTTTAGTCATGAACCTTTCTACCTGGTTGCACCGGGTTTTTTTGTGTGTTTTTATGCCGATCGGACCAAACAACACCTATTTTGAGATTGAAAATAAATTTCAATTATATTTGAAGCAGATTCAAACAGAAAAAATTATATTAAATAGAGCTAGAGGATATCGATCGCACTTGTTCTTTGCGGGATCTCGATTATTCAGCAAGCCCTAAGTACACAATCGAATCACCGCAAAGATTATCGAAATAGCGATTTACTTTCCCACAAGTGCCGCGATCGCCTCAATCAATTCATCAGGTTCGATCGGCTTTGCCAAATGACCTTGAAATCCGGCTTGTAAAGCCTTTTGCCGATCGAAATCTCCAGCATAAGCTGTCAGGGCGATCGCCTTTACCAACCCGCCTTGTTCCGGTGGCAGAGCCCTGATCTGTCGCATCAACATATAGCCATCAAGATCCGGCATCCCAATATCGCTCAGCAGCACATCCGGCACGGATTGCGTTAACGCCAAAAATCCCGCACTCGCAGTCGTAGCAGTAGTCACGATCGCACCTGCCTCTTCCAAAACAAACGCTACAAATTCTCGCGAATCTGTTTCGTCGTCAATGGCTAACACTTGCACTCCATTCAAGTTGAGTAAAGGTTCGGCATCAGGGCGATCGAGCTCGATCGCGGGTTGAGCCTGCATTAACGGCAGTTTCACGGTAAAAGTAGCTCCCAGACCTTCTCCCGCACTCTCGGCTGCAACTGTGCCGCCGTGCAATTCTACCAGGTGATGCACGATCGCCAATCCCAATCCCAAACCGCCAAACTTCCGAGTAGTTGCCCCATCCTCCTGCCGGAAATAGTCAAATACATGGGGCAGGAAATTCGCGGGAATGCCCTTGCCATTGTCGCTGACAGTAATTTGCGCAACAGAGTCAACTTGCTCCAATCGCACTTCAACTCTACCGCCTGCTGGAGTGAACTTAACAGCGTTGGAAATCAAGTTCCACACGACTTGCTGCAGGCGAGTTGCATCGCCCGAAACTTTTCCTACTTCCGGATCGAGACTGGCTTTTACGCCGATCGACTTTGCTTCTGCTGCCAGCCGCACTGTTTCGATCGCACCTTGAATTGTGACTGCTAAATTGACGGGACTGACATTCAGCCGCAGTTTGCCTTGCAGGATGCGGGAGACATCCAGCAAATCTTCAATCAATTCTGATTGCAATCTGGCGTTACGTTCGATCGTCGAGATAGCTTGGGCGGTTTTGGTAGCGTTCAGCTTGCCAGTTGTCAACAGCTTTGCCCAGCCCAGGATCGGATTGAGGGGCGATCGCAGTTCGTGAGACAATACCGCTAAAAATTCATCTTTAATGCGATTGGCTTGCTCGGCTTGTTCCCGCGCCGCTTGTTCCCGTTGCAGCAATTGTTCTCGTTCGGCTTCAGCAAGTTTGCGATCGGTAATATCTTGCACTGTGCCGCGCAACCCCACAATTGCACCCTTCGAGTCACGCAAAACTTCGCTGCGAGTGGTAATCCAGATCGGAGTGCCGTTGCGGAATGCCTGCAAGTCCAGTTGATAGCCAATTCCAGTTTCTAATGCGGATTGTACGGCTGCATTGATGCGCAGCCAGTTGTCGTGCGAGTAAAGCCAACCGTCTTGATCTGCGAAGTTGGGCATGGTGTCGCGCTCCGGATCGAACCCATAAATGCGAAGCAGTTGCGCCGAGCCGGTAGTTACATCAGTCGCAGCATCCCAATACCAGTTGCCAAAATTACCGATGCGTTGTGCTTCTTCGAGTTCAGCTTGACGCTGGCGCAATTTTTCTTGTGCTAGTTTGCGATCGGTAATATCGGCTAGAAAAACGGTGAGTCCATTGGGCGAAGGGTAAATCCGGTGATCGTGCCAACAATTCCACGGAACGTAGAGATACTCAAACTGCAGCGGTGTTTGTTCGCACATGGCTTGATGGAATTTCACGTAAGCATCAGTATTGACAGCAGCCGGGAATAACTTCCAAATGTTCTGTCCCAAAATCTCCGATCGCAGCATTCCCACTATTTCACAGTAGCGATCGTTGGCATAGGTAAACCGCCAATCGCGATCGAGCACATAAAAGCCATCATTAATGCTCGATAAAATCGTTTCCACTTGCTGGTGTGCTGCTTCTGCCTCCTGTCGCAGTGCTTGCTCCTGCAGCATCGCTTCCCGCCGCAGTTGGCTCAACCTCAAGTTGGCTTCGACTCGCGCTAACAATTCGCGGGCAGAAAACGGTTTAATTAAATAGTCATCAGCTCCCGCTGCCAGCCCCTCGATCCGAGCTTCCTCTCCAGCACGAGCAGACAGCAAGATAATCGGAATGTCTCTGGTACTGGGATTGGTTCGCAATTCCTGCAATAATCCGAAGCCATCAAGCCGGGGCATCATCACATCCGACAGCACCAAATCCGGCAGCCGTTGCTGCACCATCTCTAAAGCGGCGATGCCATCGGCTGCGGTTTCCACCTCGTATCCTCCGGCACTCAACAATCGCCTTACGTAGTCGCGCATATCAGCGTTGTCATCAACAAGAAGAATTTGCGATTTTGGATTTGGGATTTTGGATTTTCGACGATCGGCTCGATCGACAGAGTTAGAATCGACAATTGCGACACCCGCATTTTCCAATCTCGAATCTAAAATCGGCAATCTAAAATCTTCCGAGAGCCAGCGCCATGCTTCTTCCACGTAGGGAGTCGCGCCCGTTGCCGTCGAAACCAGGGTGCGAGTAGCATCCAGCCGCTCTTGAGGCAAGTGGGCGCAGCCGGCCGGAATCGCAACTACAAAGCTAGTGCCTCGATCGATCGTGCTGCTGACTTCGATCGTCCCTCCGTGCAAGCGAACTAACTCCTGCACCAGCGACAAGCCAATGCCAGAGCCTTCAAAACTGCGTCCCTTCGCACCCCGCACGCGGTGAAACCGCTTAAAAATTTCAGATAGCTCGTGCTCTGGAATGCCCGTTCCCGTGTCTTTAACCTCCAATTCAATGCGATCCTCTTGAGCTTTCAAAATGACCGCGATCTCGCCCTCCAGCGTAAATTTAAAGGCATTGGAGAGCAGATTTAGGACAATCTTCTCCCACATTTCTCGATCGACCCAAGCGGCAGCGTTCAGCGGGGGACAATCAATTACCAGGTGCAGGTTTGCCTGTTCGATCGCGGAACGAAACACGCTCGCCAGTTCCGTCGTAAATGCGGCTAAATCCGTCAGTTGATACGCAGCTTGAATCCGTCCCGCTTCAATACGCGAGAAATCCAGCAGCGTGTTGACCAGCTTGAGCAATCGCTGTCCGTTGCGCTGCACCATCTGTAACTGTTCGCGTTCTGCAGCGGGGATGGTTGAGCCCAGATTGGCGATCGCATCTTCTAAGGGAGCCAGCATCAAAGTCAGCGGAGTCCGAAATTCGTGGCTGACATTGCTGAAAAAGACTGTTTTAGCCCGATCGAGTTCGGCAAGTTGTTCGGCCCGAAGTCGCTCTTCTTCGTAGGAGCGGGCATTGGCGAGGGCCATCGCAATTTGTCCGGCAAGTTGACCCAAGAAGTTGCAGTAGGTTTCGTCGAGCCGGCGGCGGGGGCTGGCGACAGCCACCAGCACGCCAGCTACCCTGCCTTGACCGGTAGCCCAGATCGGCAGCACCATTGCTTCCTGGGGCGGCTCGGGCCAGGGGCCGCCGGGGAGTTCTCCAAAGTGTGACACCAGCCGATCGAGCTCCTGCGGTTGACCGGTTTGAACGGCAAGGGCGATCGACCAAGGATCTTTGCCATTTTCCCCGGTAAGATCCACTACCTCAGAAGGCGCAGAGTTGTCTGCGACGAACGCAGTCCCGCCATAGAGGCGAGCTTGTTTGCCGTCAGGGTCGATCGAGTAGAGGAACGCGCAAGGAATGTCAGCCGGATCTGACTCGATCGCCTCGATTATCGCTGCACAAGCTTCCTCGGTAGTTTTGGTAGTTCCGGTTTTGGATGCGACTTCCCGCAACAGCCGAGTGCGGCGATCGTTCAACACGCGATAGGTGGTTTCACTGACGACATTAAACACGCCATCAATCTCGCCCCCTTGTCCCTGAATCGGATTGAAAGTGTACTCGAAAAAGCACTCCTCGGTATATCCAAATCGGTGCATCGCCAGCATTTCGTCGTTGTGAAAAGTGCCTTCGCCCGTAGCTGTAACGCCGGCAAGTTCCGGGCCGATACTATCCCAAATTTCCGACCAAACTTCTCGTGCGGGACGCCCCAAAGACCGTGGGTGCTTGTCACCGACGATCGGCCGCCAAGCATCGTTGTAGAGCAGTATGTACTCCGGTCCCCAGTAGATCGCGATCGGAAAGCGGGAGTTGAGGCAAATACTCAAGGCCGATCGCAAACTTTGGGGCCAGGTTTCAATTGCACCGAGCGGGGTTTGCGACCAATCGAGGGCCCGCATCCGCTGTGCCATCTCACTCTTGCCGCTAAAAAGCTGTTCGGCGGCTTGACAGTCCTGAGTCATTTTCCTGTTCCTTTTATCAAATACATTAGGGATTTACTCCCGCCCTCAAATCAGCGGATTGTTGTTAGAAATTGGTTTAATATCAAGTCCGATCGACTACCAATAATAAAAACGGTTTGTAGTGAGGACAAAAGTATTCAAAAAGAAGGACTAAAGTCCTTACTACGAACCTTTATCGAGTATCAACTGAGCGATTGCTTTCACTAACTTCTCTGGCTCCACTGGTTTGGTAACGTGAGCCTCAAATCCGGACTCGATCGCGCGGTGTCGATCGAAATCTCCTGCATAAGCCGTCAGCGCGATCGCGCGCATCGTGCCGCCTCGATCGGGCGATCGCGATCGCACTTGCTGGATTAGCATATAGCCGTCCATCTCGGCCATCCCGATATCGCTGATTAACAGATCGGGTACAAACTGCTCCAACACTTGCAAAGCCTCTGCACCGGAAGCAACGGCCTTCACGTCAGCACCGCTTTGTTCCAGCACTAATGTTTGCAATTCGCGAGTGTCGCTGTCGTCATCCACAACCAAGATGCGCAAACCAGCCAGGGGTCTAGAAAGTGAGTCTGTGGGGGGGGGTAGGCACGGGGGCACTACCCCTACCCGATCGCTATTTTCTGGAGAATGAAACCGCCCTGCCGAAGGGGCGGAGGGAGTGCCCGCAATCAGTGGCAAGGTGACAGTAAACGCAGATCCTTGTCCTTCCCCCGGACTTTCTGCTGTGACTGTGCCTCCGTGCATTTCTACAATTTGCCGCACGATCGCCAGTCCCAGCCCCAATCCGCCAAATTTGCGAGTTGTGGAGCCGTCTTCTTGCCGGAAATAGTCGAATACATGGGGCAAAAACTTTGGATTGATGCCTTTGCCCGTGTCTGCAACTCGAATCCGAGCAGTGCGATCGAGTTGTTGCAGTTGGACGGTGACTCGTCCGCCGTTTGGCGTGAACTTGACCGCATTGGCGAGCAAGTTCCACAGCACCTGCTGCAAGCGGGCAGCATCACCAACAGCAGGGGGAATTTCCTCTGCTAGGTCGAGTTCGATCGCAATTTGCTTAGCTTCTGCTGCCAGAGACACCGTTTCGAGTGCTGCCGCGATCGCCAAAGTGAGGTTAACGGGAGCGGTGGTTAAGGACAACTTGCCCTGCATGATGCGAGAAATGTCGAGCAAGTCTTCAATCAGTTGAGTTTGTAATACGGCATTGCGTTCGATCGTGGCTAATGCTTCTGCTTGACGGGTGGGGTTGATTTTGCCACTTTGCAGCAGGCGGGTCCAGCCCAGGATCGGGTTGAGGGGCGATCGCAACTCGTGGGATAACACCGCTAAAAATTCATCTTTGAGGCGGTTTGCCGTTTCTGCGGCTTCCCGTGCCGCTTGTTCTTGTGCCAACAAGCGGCTGCGTTCGGCTTCGAGTTGTTTGAGTTCGGTGATGTCGGTGGAAGTGCCGTACCATTTGCGAATTTGACCTCGATCGTCTTGAATGGGCGTAGCACGGGTGAGAAAGTAACGGAGAGTGCCGTCGGGTTGAATTAAACGAAATTGCGATTGGTAGGGCGATCGCGTTTCTTGCGCCCGAAGGAATTCTGCACGAAGTGATTCCCGATCTTCTGGTACGATGGCTTCCTCTCTGAGCGCGCGATCGCGACTTTGCTCTCGATCGATCCCGGTGTATTCCGTCCAGCGATCGTTGATGAAATCCAAAGACCCGTCGGCATTAGAAATCCAGACGATTTGAGGCATGGCATTGGCGAGGTGGCGAAGTTCGGCTTCGCTCTGCCGCAGTTCTTCAACGGCTCGCGTATGTTCGATTAATGACCAGAGGTGGACGACGAATTCTTGCAGCAGCGAGACTTCTTCGGGCTGCCAGTGGCGAACGGTGCGGGATTGGACGGCAAGGGTCGCTACCCAACGTCCTTCGCAGATACAGGGAACTCCCACCAAAGCCCGGATGTTCAGCGAGAGAAAGTTATCTGCTTGCGGGGCGGTATGCGGGTGGGTGGTGACATCCGAGACGACGGCAGGTTGCCCCGCGCGAAACAAATCTGCGAGGTCTGGCAAAATAAAATCACAGATGCGATAAGTCCCGACTACGCTGGGAAATTCTTGCCTGCACCAATCTTGCTCGACGATCGCCGTGCCTTGTACCAGATCGATTCTGTCCCACAAGGCGCGATCGACTTTTAGATATTCGCCGAGTTTACCGATCGCTGTTTGCGCCATTGTTTCAGCCGCAGACAACTGTCGCAACTCTCGATCGAGTCGGTTGAGAAACTGTTCGTTGAGTTGGGTTTGTTTGCGATGGGTAATGTCCAGCAACACGCCACGCGTCGCCAGCAGGGTGCCATTGGGGCTGTAGGCATAATTGCCTTTTGCCAAAATCCAACGAATGATGCCATCTGGCCTCAGCGTCCGGTATTCAATTTCAGTGTGTCCTTGACCCGCTTGCAACTCGCTGACTATTGTCTGTACGAAGGGGCGATCGTCGGGATGCACCGCTTCTAGAAACACCTGCATTGACATTTCGGTATCAGCAGGCAAACCAAACATCGCTTTGGCTCGGTCTGTCCAGGTTAGTATGTTTGTTGCCGCATCCCAATACCACATCCCCAGATCTGCACCTTCGGTAGCGAGTCGGAGTTGCTCTTCACTGTGACGCAGAGCTTCTTCGGCGTGTTTGCGATCGGTAATGTCGTTGAAGAGGATGCCGACTTGCCGGAGTTCTGGCTTTCCGACGCGGAAAGCATGAACTTCATACCAGCGTTGAAATTCTCGGGCGCGATTTTCAAATCGGATCGATTCGCCTGTCAAAGCAACTTTGCCGTAAATCTCAAACCAATAGTCTTCGTGCTGCGGTGCCATTTCGCGTACTGTTTTGCCCACCGCGTTTTTTTTGCCCGTCTGTTTGTCGAAGGCTGGATTTGCAATCAGAAAACGGTAATCGATCGGTCTATTTTCACTGTCAAAAATCATTTCAACAATGCAGAAGCCTTCGTCGATCGACTCAAACAAAGTCCGGTATTTTGTTTCAGATTCTCCCAAGGCAAGATTCGCTCGATCGCGATCGAAGGCGATGCTGGCAATTTGAGTGCCAAAGTCTGCTAGTTGGTATTCCCAATCAGTGGGCATTCGCGCTTCATCAAAGCACAGCATCAACGATCCGAGGGGCAGATTCTGCGTACTCATCACCGGTCGGGAATGACAGGCGAAAATGCCATGAGCCGCACATAAATCCCGCCACAATTGCGACCAGCGATCGTCATTAACAATGTCCGAACAGTCAACCGGCTGACCGCGATACACCGCCTCGCCGCAAGTCCCGATGCACAAATCGTTAATGGGTGCATCCTTAAGTCCTTGTCCGAAGGATGGTGGCAAGTCTGGGGCGATCGAACTGGGAAAAGTTTGTCTGTGAGTGTCGGCGAGCAAAAAGCAGGCACGGAGGCGGGGATTGAGCTCGGAAACGGCGGTACATACGGCTGCAAGGCATTCCGGTAAAGGGCGTCCGGAGGCGATCGACTTTAACAATCGCTCCTGTTCGAGCAACATCCGTTCGGTACGCTGGCGATCGAGCCTTTCTCGGACCGATCGTAATGCCCGCTGCACGCAAGGTATTAGGCGTTCTAATCGCTGTTTGAGAACAAAACCTGCCGCACCTGCTTCTAAGAGTGCGATCGTCCTTTCCTCACCTATGCTGGCAGAAACAAAGATTAATGGAGTTTCGGGAGCGAGGTTGCGAGCAATCTCCAACGCAGCCATGCCATCAAGATCGGGCAAAGTGCAGTCTGCCAAAATCAAGTCAAAAACATGATTTTCCAGCACTCTGACAAAATCGGTGCGAGCATCCACCCGCAGCAGTTCGCAGTCAAATTCCCCTGCTACCAGCGTGGCTGCCACCGCTTCCGCATCGGGTAAATTAGCTTCTAGCAAGAGAATTTGGAGTTTTAACATTAAAATGAATCGGGAGGGAAGAATCAAACGGGGATAGCTATAATTATCTATTTTGCCACTACAAAAAGGCAGAATTTAGTTGAGTAAAAACTACTTATCATATTTGGGCGATCGGTAAATCCCTCTCCAGACAGATCCCCAGGAATAACAAATGGAGAAACCGGGTTTCTGTCAGGATCTAATTTTCACCAACAATCTCTCGGAAGAAACCCGGTTTCTGTCGTCCAATAATCGCCACCAAACAATAAATCAGGTTGCGATCGATATCTAGTTTTCACAAAAAGTATCTCGGAATAAACTCGATTTTTACTATTATTTATTCATCTGAATTTAACTGAGATAAGATACTGCGAATCTCATTAGGAGTGATATCTTCCCGCTCTGATTTTGAGTAAATTGTTAATAAAAGTACGCTTGCCTGTGACTCAATTTGATAGATAAGTCGATAGCCGGCACTTTTTCCTTTTTGGATGTCGCTATTTTTGACTCTCACCTTTAAGATGACATATTCTTCGCCCATTCCGACAAGTCGATCGCCTGTAAAGTCACCTGCTTGCAGTTGTTCGATAATTGGCTGAATATCCGATCGGATGCACCGATATTTTTTTGACAATCTATACAAATTTTCCTCAAATTCATCGGCGAATCCGATCGAAACTGGGTCAGGCTCATTCAGCATCGATCCTCTCCCATAACTCAGAAATCGGTCGGGTTTGTCCGGCTTTAGCTTGTTGCAAGGCTCTTTTGAGGCTAGCTTTTACTTCTTCAATGGGAGTATCATCAGGATCGATTTCAGCTTCTTCCGTTACTTCGGGAAAAAGTATGATTGCTCGAACGCGACTGGGAGCGAAATTTTCCAGAGGCCGATCGAGTAAAAATTGTCCTTTTTCGTCCACAGTTCCTGTTACTTCAATGGCTTTCATTTGTTTTGTGTCAGTAAAGTTTTCATCAATTATATCAGATTCGATAATATTTGGAGAAATTTGCGCTGTCAGAACTTGCTGTCGATCGCAACTTATACTTGGCTAACTATCAGAGAATTATCCATATTTATCTGCCAGTTTTCATCAACAAATTGCAGATTTTCATCATAAATAATGGTGAGTTCTCCCAAGTTATTTGTAAGATTGCCGCCCAACAAATATTGAGAAGTTGTGTTCTTATCTTGCAGAACAAATTTCAGTTTAATCCAACGTTTTTTGTCTGCAACACCAATGGAACTGCTGACTAATTCAGCAGATAGGGAACGAGGCAAAGTAATTTGTTCGTAAAAATTATCTTGTTCATCCCAGTAACCGCAGATTTTATAATCGCATAATTCCAAATGTTCTGTTACAAGGGCGTCGGTATTGAGATTTTCTAAGACTTCGGTTAAGTCTTGCCAAACAGGGTGATTTTTTAATTCTAGGTTTGTCATGGCTGCTTGCTGGTTAATGCTCTGTTACAAAACCGGGAAAGTGTAAGACTCCATTTATTATTATTGCGTGAAAGCGGCGATCGACACTACGAACTTTTAAGGACTGAAGTCCTCACTACGAACCCAAGAAGGACTGAAGTCCTTACTACGAACCCAAGAAGGACTGAAGTCCTCACTACGAACTTTTAAGGACTGAAGTCCTTACTACGAACTTTTAAGGACTGAAGTCCTTACTACGAACCCAAGAAGGACTGAAGTCCTTACTACGAACCCAAGAAGGACTTAAGTTCTGAGTTACCCAATCAAATTTAATTAGGTTAAAATAATAGCTAATCGCTTTAACAAACTCGATCGAACTCGGCTTTAGAAATAGCCGAGCCTGCTGCAAAATCTCAAGCAAAGCCAGCACTTACCCGCTGGCGCAAATCATTTTTGATATTAAGTTCGGTAACAAAACATTTTGATTATCGGAGGAACCCTCCTATGAAACCGGATTACCTAATTGTTGGCAGTGGTTTATCAGCTTTGGTATTTGGTGCTTTGATGGCAAATTCTGGCAAAATCGTGCAAGTTTTGGAAGCGCACGAACATCCAGGAGGTTTTGGCCACACGTTTACAATGGCTAAAAAATACAAGTTTAACGCTCAATTTCACTATGTTTGGGATTGCGGTGAAGGACAAACAGTGAATCGGGTACTTAAAAAATTGGGATTGGATCGAGAAGTGACTTTTGAGCGGTACGATCCGGATGGTTTTGACCACATGCGAATGCCGGGATATGCGTTAGATATTCCTTCGGAACCTGAAGAACTGATCCGCCGATTGTCGTTGCTATTTCCTGAAAGTAGCGATCGCATTCGGGGATTCATCAACGAAGTCGAAACAACTGGCGAAGGCATGAAAAAACTCGCTCCTCCAGTGAAGCCGATCGAACTAATAAAACACGCAAGTGAAGTATTTTGTACCGCCCAATATCTCAACAGTACCCTTCAGGATGTCTTCGATAAATTTCAGCTTCCGCAAGCCACACAAACTTTATTAGCCTTGCAATGGCCGGATTTTTTACTGCCTCCAAATCAACTTTCTTTCTATGCTTGGGTGGCATTATTCAGGGGCTATCAAGCAGGAGCATTTTATCCCACCCAGCAGTTTGAAAAAGTTATCGATTCGTTAGTAAGAACGATCGAATCTCGCGGCGGACAGGTACTGCTAAACCATGAAGTCATCAATTTTCGAGTGACAAATAAAACAGTTACCGGAGTTGAGGCGATCGATCTGGAAACTTATCAAACCCATGAATTTACAGGTGAAACTGTAATTTGCAACCTCGACCCGAAAAAAGCAGCCAAAATTATGGGTGAGGAAAAGTTCTCGAAAGCAATTCGCAAAAAACTCAACTACGAGTATTCTGCATCGAATTACATGGCTTATTGCGCCGTCAAAGATATCGACCTCCGAGACTACGGATTTGGCAAGTGGAACGTGTTTCATTCAGGACATGATAATCTGAATGAAGCCTTTGCTCAAATGTACGATCGACACGATTATTCTAATCCAAGTTTTGCCATTACCACACCCACTTTGCTGACAGAAGAGAGTCGGGATTGCCCGGAAGACTGCCAAATAATCGAATTTTTGACTGTTGCCAATTACAACTATTTTAAGCCATTGCTTGAGGGCGATCGTAAAGCTTACAATCAGAAAAAACAAGAAATTTTCGACGCCATTGTAGATGTCGTGGAAAAACACTACGTGCCGAATTTGAGAAAGCACATGGTATTCCACATTACAGGCAGCCCGACGACGAACGAACGCTTTTGCTGGTGCCCTGACGGCAATTCCTACGGTTCCAGTTTGACACCGCGCAACATGGGTTTAGGAAGGTTAAATCATGAAACATCCCTCAACCATTTCTATTTCTGCAATGCCTCATCCGGCTATCCGGGATTTGCACCGACATTCTGGACTGGAGCACTGCTTTATCAACGATTATCGGGCGATGTAATTTTAGGTTAGGTAGCGACTAATACCTGTTTTGTTAACTTCCCATCAGATTTAGATCCCCCTAAACTCCCCCTTAAGAAGGGGACTTTGAGAGGACTTAGACTCCCCCTAAATCCCCTTAAAGGGGGACTTTGAGAGAATTTAGATCCCCCTAAATCCCCCTTAAG
>JAAUPF010000292.1 GCA_012034575.1 Richelia sp. CSU_2_1
GGGGATCGAAGACTTTGAAAACACGCCGAGGAATCTGAAATTCTCTTTCCTTCTTCATATCGTGACAGTTGACAACTGATAACTGTTAACTGTCAACTATCAACTCTTCCTTCTTCTAATTGACAATTTTGAGGATAAATTAATGGTATTTGCCGCTCGATCGCTCAACTTTGATTTCGATTTGATTCAAAAATACGATAACCCCGTTCCTCGATATACCAGTTATCCGCCCGCAACGCAATTTAGCAACGATTTGAGCGAAACAGAATATCGGTGGGCGATCGCAGAATCTAACGAAAGACAAACACCACTTTCTTTATACTTTCACATTCCCTTTTGCCAAACAGCTTGTTATTTTTGCGGCTGCAATGTCATCGTGACAAATAACAAGAATATGCCCGAAACTTATTTAGAATACTTGCACCGAGATATCGATCGCAAAGCCAGTTTAATTGACTGCGATCGTCCGGTGTTGCAATTGCATTGGGGCGGCGGTACTCCGAATTATTTAAACTTGCACCAAACCGAAAAACTGTGGGAAAAAATCAACCAACATTTTAAATTTGACAGTAGTGCAGAAATTTCGATCGAAGTCAATCCCAGATTCCTGACAAAAGAGTATATCTTCTTCATCAAATCCTTAGGATTTAATCGGATTAGTTTTGGCATTCAAGACTTTAACGAAGAAGTCCAGCACGCGGTGAATCGAGTGCAGCCGGAAGCCATGTTATTTCAGGCGATGGAATGGATTAAAGTCGCAGGTTTTGAAAGCGTCAACGTCGATTTAATTTACGGCTTGCCCTATCAAACTTTGCACAGTTTTCAAAAAACGATCGACAAGACAATTGAATTAGATCCCGATCGGATTGCCGTGTTTAATTTTGCCTACGTGCCTTGGATGAAACCAGTCCAAAAAAATATTAATGCCAGCACCTTACCCAACACCCATGATAAGTTAGAAATCTTGCAAATGACCGTCGATCGATTAAGCAATCGAGGCGGATATTTATTTATCGGCATGGATCATTTTGCCAAACCGGAAGATGAATTATCCATCGCCCAACACGATCGAACTCTCAAACGCAATTTCCAAGGATATACTACCAAACCAGACACCGAATTATTTAGTTTTGGCGTCACTTCGATCGGGATGTTGCAAGATATGTACGTGCAGAATCATAGAGGCTTAAAAGACTATTATCAAGCGATCGATCGAGGTGTTTTACCGATTAGTCTGGGAGTCAAATTGCACCGCGATGATATTATTCGGCGCGATATCATTATGCAAATCATGTCTAACTTCATGCTGGAAAAATCCGAAATAGAAGCCAAATACCATCTCAACTTTGACGGCTATTTTGCTCCCGAGTTGGCAGTGCTGAAATTGCTAGAAACTGACGGATTAGTCCGGGTAACACCCGATTGGATCGAAGTAACTTCGATCGGGCGTTTATTAGTGCGCAATATCGCAGTGGTATTTGATACTTATGCCGCATCGCGGTGCAATGAAAAACTCTCTAAAGCTATCTAAGATTGCGGACGGCAGGTAGTTTGACACGCTATTAGTAACAGTAAGGTGCGCAGTGCGCACCCTACATATCGTGCCAATAGTAGCAGTAAGGTGCGCAGTGCGCACCCTACACATAGAGCAGGTGCGTAAGTCATGACTGCTGATGATGTGTTAAACTGCAGTCGATCGCACCCCGCGAAACCGATCGCAAATCGCAAATTAGTGTTTGATTGCCATGAGCCATCTTTTCGATCGACAGCAAATTAGCTTGAGAGAAACATATCCCCACGAAGATACTTTAATTGCCGAACATTTTTATCATCTTTGGCGAGATAATGATGTTCCAGATAGCTCGATCGAACCTAATTGGTCTGACATTATTATAAAATTTATCGATCGCGCGCGGCAAGAACTCAGCTACAAAGCATTTGCGATCGAAGTTGATGGCGTTGTGGTAGGTTCTACAAGTTGTCAGTTATTTGCGGGGCTTTATCCTCAAGCACTTGCAGTCGAATATCGAAAATACGGCTATATTTGGGGTGTTTATGTGGAACCTGCTTATCGAGGGCGGGGATTGGGCAAGCAATTAACTAAAATGGCAATAGATTACCTTAAATCACTTGGTTGCACGCGAGCAATCCTCCATGCTTCCCCGTCAGGAAAACCAGTCTACACCAGTCTCGGTTTTGTCGCTAGCAACGAGATGCGTTTGGATCTCAATTGAAGCAGATTCGATCGATTACCATAAAAAAATGGCTCGTAGTGCGGACTTAAGTCCGTTCGCATTTGATAAGGACTAAAGTCCTCACTACAAACCTGGAAGGACTAAAGTCATCACTACAAACCTGACTTATCGCGATCGATCCGTATCTACATTATTATAGTTTTTAGTTAAAAGCTCGATCGCCCTGTGTATTTAGCAAAGAATATTGCGAGCGATCGTTGTCCGTGCCAAAATATAACTATTTAAATGAGAGATAATTGCTATGATTGACGATCGCAAATTCGATCCGCGCGACATTCCTATATATTCTATTCCTGAAGCAGCGCAATATCTCAGGTTGCGGAAGGATAGATTACGACATTGGGTTAGTGGCTGGTTCTCGGAAAGCAAAGGCGACAAGCGCTTCTTTAGGCCGCTCATCGAGTTATCTCACCACAACAGTTTTGAACAGCGGCCTCAGTCTAAAACGACACTACTTTCCTTCACAAATTTGGTGGAGGCTCATGTATTGATGGGGATTTTTCAAGCTACAGGATTCTCGCGAAAGCAACTTAGCACTGAACTCGACTGCATCAAACGTCATTTTTCTACTCCTCACTTATACGCTCGAATTGAGTTTCAAACTGAGGGAATCGCTCTGTTGTTTGAGAGATTCGGACAGAAGCTTGCAGCATTGGATAGGGAACAGGAAGCAAGGCAGATTCTAGAAAGTTATTTCGATCGCATTGTGCGAGATCGAGCTGGATTACCTCTCAAACTCTACCCTTTCACCAAGCCACCAGGTGCTGGCGAATCTAAAACAATAAAGATCGACCCCAGAATCTCCTTTGGCCGTCCAGTTTTAGCTGAAACTGGCATTCCCACAGCTATGCTTGCAGAACGTTATAAAGCAGGTGATTCCATAGATGAACTTGCCGAGGATTATAATTGCGATCGGCTCCAAATTGAGGAAGGTATTCGCTCCGAACTTCCGCTATTGGTAGCATGAGTTATATATTTTTTATTGACAGGTGTTTGGGAAAGAAAGTAGCCGAGTCACTACGAAATGCCAGGGCTTTAGTAGAAATTCACGACGATAGTTTTAGTCAAGATCTCCCTGATGAAGATTGGCTGAGGATAGTTGGAGATAGAGATTGGATCGTATTAACAAAAGACAAGAACATTGCTCGTCGTAGTTTGGAGTTATTGGCTGTAGCTCAGGGTAATGTCAGGCTTTTTGCATTTGTGGACGGTGATGTTTCTGGAGCTAAAGTAGCACAAGCTTTTGTAAATGCTTTAGAAAATATGCAACGATTTATTCGAGGGAATCCAGCACCTTTCATTGCTAAGGTACATCAGTCCGGTTTGGTAATGCCGTGCAAGAACCAAAAAGAACTTTTGAAACTACTTTCTAAAACCCGCAGTTAACTCCTTCAAAATCAATTTAGATCGTAATTATTTAACCGCAGAGAACGCAGAGGAAGCAGAGAAATGGGAGAGATATTCGATCGTGCCGATATTAGCGGATTTGGGATTAAATTTCCCATCTAAAATCCCCTCGAATTGCGCTATTAGCAAAACGTTCGGCTAAAGCAGGTACGATCGCTAAAGGATTGCTAAATCCAGAAAACAGGTGTAATCCAGTTCGATCGCCCGCAGGCCCCATAACTGGCAGTCGATCGGCATTAAATGCCACAATACAATCGTGCCAATAGCGGCAGAAAGGTGTGCAGTGCGCACCCTACACATAGCGATCGCCTGGTATTTATATTGTCTGATCTGCTATAATTTCAAGTATCTTGCTAATAATTAATAATTTATGGATGGCATAGTTAGCCGATGAATATCTACAATCTCTTGAGGCAAACCGAACGCCAACTGGTGAGCGACGGAGCCATTTTACCCATCTTGAGTAGTTGCGAATCTTCTAGCAAGCAATTGGTACTATTATTGCCGCAATTGGGAGATTTTGACAGCCTTGAATATGCTTGGTGGTTGCGGCGGGAAGCCCAGCGACTAGAAGTAGGAGGAATCGCAATTCGAGCTGTGGGAATTGGCGATCGCTCCTGTGGCGAGCGATTCTGCAATTATACAGGATTTCCTACCGAATGGTTATTTGTAGATTCCACTGCCGAACTGCACCAAAAACTTGACTTGTATCCGGGTTTATGTTTGAAAATACCCGGTTTCTCGCCTGCTACCAATGCTTACTTCAATCTGTTGTTAATGTGTGCGGGAATAGGTAGCCCTGGCACTTTGGCGGAAGTATTTCGAGGGTATCGAGGCGACGCCAGAGCACCTCAATTAATTGATGATAGCCAAACTATCCAGGCTTTCCCTCTTCCTCCCCTCAAAGGTTCCACTTTCCGGTGGGCGGGCGGTAAGGGTTTTCAGCGTCCGTTTGAATTAGCAACCTTGCGACTGCGGAATATGACAGAAGTGCTGAGTAATTGGAAAACCTATGTTCCAAATGCTGCTTATCTCACTCAACGAGGTGCAACTTTCTTATTTAACGATCGGGGAGATTTAATTTACGAGCATCGCGATCGCGCTATCCTTGGCTTTGCTGCTGATATGAGCAATCCCCTGTCGTTTCTCTCGGATTCTAAAATCTAAAATCTAAAATCCCTCCTAATTGCTCCATTAGCAAAACGTTCGGCTAAAGCAGGTACGATCGCTAAAGGATTGCTAAATCCAGAAAAAAGGTGCAGTCCAGTTCGATCGCCCGCAGGCCCAATAACTGGCAGTCGATCGGCGCTAAATGCCACAATACAATCGTGCCAAACTGCGGGTAAATTTGCCAGAGCGGGCAAAACTTTGCCAATTCCCGCGCGAATTGCTGCTTCGCTAGCAGCCCGATCGACTTTAGCATTTAAATCGCTCAAAGTGCGGGATAATTGACCGACGCGCAAACTGCCATCTTTAAATTGAATTGCACCGCTATCTAAAATTGGTGCAGCTAATTCTTTACCCGGTTCGTCCCACAGTCGATCGAACTCTATTTTACTAGCTTCTGCTTCCAATTCAAAACGTTTTAATGCTGCCGGCATCACCAAAGTTCTGAGTTGCAAATCCACAGGTGCAGTTTCCAAAATTTCGGCGCGAGTAAAATAAATTCTGACAGAAACACCTGCTGATTTTAGCAAATTTCGGCTCCATCCTCCCGCACAAACAACTGCATTTTTGCACCCGTAATTTCGCGCCGCAGTTTTGACTCCCGAAATCCGATTTTCACTTTCAACAAATCCAATTACCTCAGCAATTTCTACAGTTCCCCCCAACCGCAAAAATGCTTGAGAATAAGCTCGATCGAGCGCAGTTGGCGAAATATGACCGTGAGGCAATCTCAAAGCACCCGCGATCGCGCTTTTATTCAATAAAGGTTCCAAATCGCAAGCTTCTGCCGCAGTCAAAAGTTGTGGAGGAATTGCAAAATGAGCGTAATTAGCAGCAATTTTTTCCGCATCATCTTCAAGATCGATCGTCAGCAACAAATCCAATTCGCGAAACTCAGTATCTGCATCCAATTCTGCCGATAAAATGCGATGTCGTTCGATTCCTTCCCGGCACAATTGGCGAGTTAAATCATTTGTACCTGCCCAATAAGCCAAGCCACCGTAACTGAATCGAGTTGCATTTTGACTCGCAGCATTCCGTTCCAAAAGCAGTACGGAAAAACCATTTTTTGTTAGTTCGTAAGCCAGGGCTGCACCAGTAATGCCGCCACCGATAACTATCCAATCGTAATTATTCATGGTAGAGAGGGAGAGGGGGAGAGGGGGAGAGGAGTTCTAAGTTTTAAGTTTTGAGTTTTGAATTAAGAACTATCAATACTCAAAACTCACGCATTCAAAACTCAAAACTCCCAAACAACTGTCAACTGTCAACTGTCAACTGTCAACTGTCAACTGTCAACTGATCAACTGTCAACTATCAACTGTCAACTGTCAACTATCAACTGATCAACTGTCAACTATCAACTGTCAAAACTGATC